>JBKJRX010000079.1:0-2818 GCA_046593155.1 Lacunisphaera sp. | reverse complement strand
GGCGTCGCCGGTGCCGTGGCCCCGGCGACCGGCGGCGTTGCGGTGTCGAGGCCGGCTTTGCGGAAGATGGAGCGGATGCGCGAAACGGCGTAGAGCAGGTAGGCGGCGGTGTTGCCCTCGAGCGAAATCATCTTGTCCCAGGCGAACACGTAGTCGCTCGAGCGATTCTGCGAGAGATCGGCATATTGCACGGAGGCGACGCCGACGAGGTCGGCGATGGCGCGGCGCTCGGCTTCGGGAAAATCGGGATTCTTGCTGCTCACCAGCTGGAAGGCGCGTTCGCGCGCCTCGGTGAGCAGATCCTTGAGGCGGATGTTCTCGCCGTTGCGGGTCTTGAGCGGTTTGTTGTCCTCGCCCAGCACGGTGCCGAAATCCACGTGATCGAGCTGCGGCAGTTTGCGGCCGGTCTTCTCGAACCATTTCTTCGTGGTGAGGAAGAGCTGGTCCATGTGGTCGCTCTGCCGGAAGTCGATGACGTAGGCCGCACCGTCCACCTTGAAATGCTCGGCGCGATGGAGCGCGGTGGCGAGGTCGCTGGATGCGTAGTTGGCCGCGCCGTCCTTCTTGCGGATGATGAAGGGCTGCGTCTTGAAGCGCGGGTGTTCGGGATGGAAGACGACGAGCGCGCCCTGGCTTTCCTGGGCGAGGCCGCAGTCGCTGAGTTCGCGATAGATGCGTTCGACCTTGTCGTTGTAAAACGATTCGCCGAGCGTAACGTCAAACTTGATGCCGAGCTGGTCGTAGATGACCTGGAAGGCGGCGAGGGAGACATCGTTGATTTTGTGCCAGATGGCGAGGTTCCCGGCGTCGCCGGCCTGCAGCTTGACGAGCTCCTGTTGCGCCTCGGTCAGCACCGCGGGATCGGCCTCGGCGGCGGTGTTGCCGAGCTTGTAGAGGCGCTCAAACTCCTCGAGCGGTTCACTGGCGAAGGTGGTGGGATTGAGGTGGCGCTTGTAGGCCCAGATGAGCTTGCCGAACTGCGTGCCCCAGTCGCCGATGTGATTGTCGCGAATCACCTTGGCGCCACTAAAGGCGAGCAGCCGGCAAATGGCCTCACCGATGACGGCCGAACGCAGGTGGCCGACGTGCATCTGCTTGGCGGTGTTGGGCGACGAGTAATCGACGATCCACGTCTGACCGCGGCGCGCGCTGGCGGCGCCGGACTGGAGATGTTCCTCGGAATCATGGGTCTGGAGCCAGCTGAGCAGAGCGGCCGGTTTGAGCCGGAAATTGATGAAACCCGGACCCGCCAGTGACACGTCAAAATCGCTCTTCAGGCCATCCAGCTGGTCCACGATTTGCTGGCCCAGGGCGCGCGGGTTCTGTTTTTCACGTTTAGCGAAGGCGAGGGCGCCATTGGCCTGAAAATCACCATTGGCGGGGTCAGCCACCCGCACCTCGGGTTGGAAGCCCCGGGAGTCCAGCCCGAGCCGGTTGGCGACCGCCCTGAGGGCCGTGTCGAGGTGGCTGGCGATGTTGAAGGGGAGGGACATCGGCTGATTGAGGAATTGCGCTTGGCATTGAGCAAGAATGATTTTGGCGGGTTGCGGCTTTGGTAAAAACGTGTATCTTGTTGCATGGAATCCGCTGTAAATCTGGCCCCGGAACCGGCCATTTTAGTCTCGACAAAATTAGCAAAACCCATTGCCTCTGCGAGCTTTGCGCCGCACGGCGCGATTCCCCCAGCACATACAGTGTCATCCATGAGAAAACGTCCCATTCCCACGCGTCGGTTCATCAAGCCGTCGTTTACTACATTGATTGAGAAGAAACGCGACGGCCAAGAATTTACGCAGGAGGAAATCCGCTACATTATCGATTCAACCCTTGATGGAGAGATGCCGCAGCACCAGCTGGCGGCCCTTCTGATGGCGATTTTCTTCGCCAATATGTCGGCCCAGGAGACGGCGATTCTCACGGAGGAGATGATGCTTTCCGGTGAAGTCATCGATTTGTCACATATCTCGAAGCCGAAGATCGACAAATATTCCACCGGTGGCGTCGGCGACAAGACCGCCCTCGTGCTCGCTCCGCTCGCCATGGCCAGTGGCGTGGTCGTCCCGATGATGTGTGGCGTCGAGCAGGAGTATGTCATCACCACGTTGGAGAAGCTCTCGGCCGTTCCCGGCTTCAAGAGCCACATGTCCATCCAGCATTTCGTCGACCAGCTCGCGCGCGTCGGCGGCGCCATCGCCGAGCAGAGCCCCGAGCTCGCCCCCGCGGACAAGATTTTCTACGACCTGCGCCTTGAGACCGGCACCATTCCCAGCCTTCCGCTCATCACCGGCAGCGTGCTTTCCAAGAAGCTCGCCGAGGGCGCCGAGGGCCTCGTCATCGACGTGAAGTGGGGCAACGGATCCTTCATCAAGGATCTCGAACAGGCCAAGCAGCTCGCGCGCTCCATGACCCGCGTCGGTCGCTCGATGAAGCGCCGCTGCGTGGCGCTCGTCACCGACATGAACCAGCCGCTGGGTGACACCGTCGGCACCGCGCTGGAAATCAAGGAGGCCATCGCGCTCCTCAAGGGCGAGGGTCCCGAGGACATGAAGGAACTTGTGCTCAAGCTCGGCATGGAAATCGTCCGCCTCGCCGGCGTCGCCGGTTCCACGCTCTCGGCCAAGCAGACCGTGCAGCGCCACCTGACCGACGGCTCCGCCCTCGAGAAATTCAAGGACATGATCAAGGCCCAGGGCGGCGACATTTCCTACATCGACCATCCGGAAAAATTTCCGACGGCAAAGCACACCCGCAAACTGCCCGCCCCGAAGCGCGGCTACGTGCACACCATCAACGCCGCCATGATCGCCAAGGGCGTCTC
>JBKJRX010000253.1:0-3641 GCA_046593155.1 Lacunisphaera sp. | reverse complement strand
CTCTAGAGAGGGGTGCCCGCAGGGCGGGGTGTGTGGTTTGGCGCGGAGCGGAGTCCGCGCCCTACCGTGGGCGGTGACCTTGGTCGCGCAGGGCTTTGGCGCGAGCGAGCTCGCTGGCCCACTGATTGGACCTAAGCCCGGAACACCGCGTCGAGCCGGCCGGTGCTGTCGCCGATCTTCTCGGTGCGCACGCCGACGTTATCAAGCATGGAGCGGTAAAGGTTCGTCATGGGGGTCTTCTCATCGACCTTGAGGTGCTGGCCGGTGGCGAGGCGTCCGCCGCCGCCGCCCGCGAGCAAGATGGGCAGGTTGTGCCAGTCGTGCTCGTTGCCGTTGCTCAGCGCGCTGCCGTATTGGATGACGCAGTTGTCGAGCAGGGTGCCGTCGCCCTCGGGGATGGACTGCAGGCGGTCGAGGAAGCGACCGAACTGCGTGACATGGTAACGGTTGATCTGCGCGAGTTTCTTCTTCTTGTCCTCGTCGTCGCGATGATGCGAGAGGTCGTGATGGCCGTCGCGGATGCCGATGGTGGGATACGGGCGGTTGCTGCCGTCGTGGGCGACGATGAAGGTGGCGATGCGGGTCGAGTCGGTTTGGAAGGCGAGAGCCATGACTTCATACATGAGCTGCATGTGTTGCTCGTAGGTCTCGAACATCTCGGGGGCGGCTACGCCGGCGGGCACGGTCGGCGTGGGGAACTCCTCGGCGCGGGCGATGCGGCGTTCGAGGTCGCGCACGGAGGAAAGGTATTCGTCGAGCTTGCGACGATCGGTCGGGTCGAGGCGTTTCTCGAGGCGGTGGGCGTCGTCGAGCACGTAGTCGAGCAGGCTCTTCTGGTAGAGCTTGCGGCGGGCACTGGCCTCAAGCGACGCAGCAGGATCGCCGTTGCCGAAGAGGCGTTCGAAGGCGGCGCGCGGGTTCACCTCGGGCAACATGGGCTGCGTTGCGGACTTCCAGGAGATGTTGAACTGGTAGATGCAGCTGTAACCGGAGTCGCAGGAGCCGGCGCGCTGGCCGCCGTCGCAGCTCAGTTCGAGCGAGGGCAGGCGGGTCTGATCGCCGATTTGCTGGGCGGCGATCTGGTCGCAGGAGATGCCGGTCTTGATATCAGCGCCGGCGGTCTTGCGCGGGTGGACCCCGGTGAGGAAGCTGGCCGAAGCGCGGGCGTGGGCACCGCCGCCGTCGCCGAGCTCGTCACCCATGGGGTTGGCCATGCCCGTAAGGACCGAGAGATTGCTTTTGTGGGCGGAGAGCGGTTGCAGGATGGCCGGCAGTTCGTAGGCGGTGCCGGTCGCGGCAGGCGTCCAGTCCGCCATGTTGGCTCCATTGGGCACATAGACCCAGGCCACGCGCTTGGGCGCGGCGGCACTCGTGGCCGCACGGGCGCTGGCGGGCAGCGCGGAGTTGAGCACCGGCAGAGCGAACATGGTGCCGAGACCGCGGAGGAAAGTGCGGCGTGGAATAGGCGTGGCGATGCTCATGAGGGAACTGGGTTCAGGCTAATGGCTGGAGGCGCGAGGGCAAGAGTGGGGTGGATAGGGCGGTGAGTCCCTTCACCGCCGAGACGCGGAGCGGAGTCCGCGCCCTACCTTTGATGCAGACATCATTGGTCAGCGGTGGTGGCGGCGCGCGGGGTGTCGCCGCGGCGGTTTTGAAAGGGGAAGCTCTCCGCCACGGCCAACACCAGCGCGGAGAATTTGTCACCGCCGGCCTCGACCTGCCCGACGATTCGGTCAATCGCGGGACGGTCGTAGTATTCCACGCCGCGCCCGAGCGCGTAGGTGAGGGTGCGGTCGGCGAGGCAGTGGAGAAATTCCCAGCGCTTCTTCTCGGCGAGGAGCTTGGTGAGTTCGGTGGCGCCGGCGAACTTGTCGCCGTTGGCCATTTCGCCCGTGGCGTCGACCGGATCGGCGCCGTCCTTGTCGCGCCACGCGCCGATGGCATTGAAATTCTCCAGGCCGAAACCGATCGGGTCCATGCGGGCGTGGCAGGAGGCGCAGGTGGCGTTGGTGCGGTGCTGCTCGAGCTGCTGGCGGAGGGTGCCGGCCAGCTTCCGGCTCTTGTCGTCGAGTTCCGGGATGTCCGGCGGCGGCGGGGGCGGCGGCGTGCCGAGGAGGTTTTCGAGCACCCACTTGCCACGCTTGACCGGAGAGGTGCGGGTCGGATTCGAGGTCAGCGTGAGCACGCTGGCGTGGGTGAGGACGCCGCGGCGAGGCGTGCCGGAGAGTGAGACCTTCTGGAATTCGTCGCCGGCAATGTCGGGCAGGCCATAGAGCTTGGCGAGGCGGCCATTCACGAAGGTGTATTCGCCGGTAAGAAAATCGAACAGGCTCCGGTCTTCACGCATCACGTGCTCGAAGAAAAGCTCGGTCTCGCGCTGCATGGCGGTGCGGAGCACGGGGTCGTATTCGGGGAACAGCTGTTTGTCCGGCGAGAAGGTCTCGAGGCTGCGCGTCTGCAGCCACTGGCCGGCGAAGTTTTCGACCAGGGCCTGGGACTTGGGCGAGGCGAGCAGGCGCTTCACCTGGGCGGGCAGGGCGGAGCGAAGTTGGCCACGCTCCGCGAGGTCGAGCAGCTCGTCGTCGGGCATGGAGCTCCACAGGAAATAGGAGAGGCGGGACGCCAGGGCGAATTCGTCGATTGGCTCAGTTCGTAGGGGCGCCGCTTGCCGGCGCCCGCGGTTGTCGGCAAGCGACGCCCCTACATGGGGAGAGGAGCCGATGAAGAGGAAGTGGGGCGAGATCAGCGTGGCCTTGAGCGCGAGCTTCACGCCGGCCTCAAAACCATCGCCCTGGGCGCGGGCGGTTTCATATAGGCCCATGAGCCGGTCGATCTCGACCGGTTCGACGGGACGGCGCCAGGCGCGGCGGGCGAATTTCCCGAGAATGGCCCGCGCGGTGGCGGGAGTCGCCTGCCCCGGGTCGACCCCGGCGAAGAGTTGAGCGATGGGCCCAGGCTTCTCCGGCGTGATGACAGGTTGGGACAGGTCGGCCACCTCGAGGCTCTGAATGATCAGGTTGCGGTCGGTGAGGTTGGGATTGGCGTTCTGCGGGTCGGTGAAGTCGTTCACGAATCCGGCGGAGAAGCGGTGGCTGCCGGGAGGCAGTTTCACACGGTGTTCGTAGACCCGCGGCTGGGCCACGAGCAGGGTGAGGGAGAACACGCGCTGGCGGGGCAGCGGTTGGGCGGTGGCCGGGGCGAGGACGTCGAAAGTCTGGACTGGCCGGCCGTCTACGCGGAATTCCATGCGGGCCGGCTCAGCGCCGGCTTGCTGGGCGTAGGCCTGCGCGCGGAGAATGACCTCGGTATCCGTGGAGGCGGGACGATCCGTCCCGCGGGTTGTCGGCGGCGTTGGCGATGCCTCGCGGGACGGATGGTCCCGCCTCCCTTGGCCGCCTATCTCGAACTCCACCGACACGTCGCCGTTTTTCTGGAGAACGCGTTCCCAGGCGGGTGTGAAACGGCCTTCACCAGTCACGGCAAGCTTGTCGGCCCGGGTGCGGCGCGTGGCTGTGGGCAGCGGCCCTTCGATTTCGAGCCACTTGGCGTAAACGATACCCGGTTGCTGTTTGCCGAGACGGCCGTTGAGCATGAAGGTCTCGTTCTCCGGGCCGCCGCGGTTGCGCAGCACCGCGGCGCGG
>JBKJRX010000034.1:0-10109 GCA_046593155.1 Lacunisphaera sp. | reverse complement strand
CATGGCCGCACACTGGTTCCGGGACTGGGCCGCGGTGCGGTCCACCGGCGACAATGGCGAGCAGGTTGTCTTCGCCCTCGACTGGCATGTCTTCGGCTGGGCGCTCGCGGCCTCGCTCGTCACGGCTCTCGCCTTCGGTCTCGCCCCGGCGCTGTTTGCACTCCGGCTCGACCTCAACCAAACGCTGAAGAGCGGCGGGCGCGGCGCGACGGGCGGCCGCGGGCACCAGCGTTTCCGCCAGGTTCTCATCATCGGCCAGTTCGCCCTCGCCATGGCCCTGCTCGCGGGTGCCGGTCTTTTCATCCGCGGCCTCCATGAGCTGAACAACCGCCGCTCCGGCTGGGACTCCGCCCATCTCGTCACCGGGACCATCCTGCTGCCCGCCGGCAGCTACGGGGATGAGGAAAAAATCACGGCGTTCCACCGCCTGGCCCTGCAACGCCTGGCCGCCCTGCCCGGCGTCACCGCCGCGAGCCTCTCGTCAGCCACGCCCTTTTTTGACTGGCCCGACTCCCGGAAATTCCTCGTCGAAGGCCACGCGCGCCCCCCGACCGGGCGCGAGCCGGCCACCTTCGTCAATGCCGTGAGCCCCGGGTATTTCACCACCTTCAACACCCGCGTGCTCGCCGGCCGGGCCTTCACCGACCGCGACACCGCCACCTCGACGAAAGTCCTTATCATCAGCCAGCCCATGGCCCAGACCCTGTTCGGCACCGGGAATCCCCTCGGCCGGCGGCTCGCCCTGACCGCCGGGGAAAATCCTGTGTGGGGCGAGATCGTCGGCGTCGTGAATGCCGTGCAATCGGTGGTGGCCGAGGACCGGCCCGTGATCCATCAGGTCTACCAGCCGATGGCCCAGGAGCCGCACCGGCCGGCCGAGATCGCCGTGCGCACCACCGGCGTTGCCGCGTCCGCGGTCGTCGATGCCATCCGCGCGACGATGGCGGAACTCGATCCCGATCTGCCGGTGCGAAAGCTCCAGCCGGCGGACGACACCATCTACCGCTTCAACTACCAGCTGCGCGTCCTGCGCGATGTGCTCTCGGCCATCGCCCTGCTCGGATTGGGCCTGGCGTCGCTGGGCATCTACGGGGTCATTGCCCGCACGATGGCGCAACGCGCCGGCGAATTCGCCATCCGCCTCGCGCTGGGCGCCTGCGTGCAGGACCTCTCCCGCCTCGTGCTCACCTCCGGGGTCAAACTGGCCCTCATCGGTTCCACCTTCGGTCTGCTCGGGGCGTTGGGAATCTCGCGGGTGCTGGCCTTCGCCTTCCCCGGCATGCGCACCGACGGCGTGGTCGTGCTGGTCGCCAGCACCCTCCTGCTCGTCGCCGTCGCCCTGCTCGCCTGCTGGCTCCCGGCCCGTCGCGCCGCCCGGATCGACGCGATGGCGGCATTACGGGCGGAGTAATCCGGGGAAAAGGCGGATTGCGCGTCACCTGCGGCGGTTGCCGCGGTCGATGTCTATGCGCCATGAATCTCACCGAGGAGCTCCACAAACTGGCCGGCCTTCATCAGGCCGGGCAGCTGACCGACGGGGAATTTACCGCGGCCAAGGGCCGCCTGCTTGCGCAGGGACCCACGGCCCCGCCCGCCACCGCACCGGGCGCGGCCTCGCAGGCCAGCGCCCCCGACTTTCAGGCCAAAACTTATCGCTCCAGCCGCTGGTCGTCCGGCAACCTGTTCTTTCCCGACCGGCTCAGGCTGGCGGCCGACGGCATGCACTTCCGCAAAGGCGCGCTGTTTGGTTCCGACGAACAGCATATCAACTACCGCGCGGTCGCCTCGCTCCGCATCAAGAACGGCATCCTCCTGGCCGACCTGAACGTTGAGACTTCCGGCGGCAGCCAGCCCGTCTTCCTCAACGGGCTGTGGGAATCAGACGCCCGCGAGATCCAGGCCATGGTGCAGGCGGTTCAGAAGCTGCCGTAAGCGGCCGCCGGCCCTTTTCAGCGGAGCCGCCCGGCCTACTGGTCGCGAAGGGATTTAACGAACGCCTCGGATTCCCGGATCGAGGTTTCCATGTCGGCGATCAGGCGCGAGATGTCCGCCTCAAGCGTGCGCGTGGTCGTGCTGAGTGAGGCGATCGCCCGGGCGTTGAGATTGTGCTTCAGGAACAGCACCTGGTCGCGAAACGTGGCGAGGATGGGATCCATGCGGTCCGCCGCCCGGCGCATCAGCCGCACCAGGTCATCGTAACGCCGGCGCGTCGTGTCCAGCTGCCGCTGGCTTTCCCGGCGCAGCGTGGCATCGGAATATTGCGACAACTCCTGCTTCCACTCGCGAAACAGCGCCTCGGCCACATCCTCCACGGCGGCGATGCGGTCGTGAACCTCCCGGGCGCTCTTCTCACTGCGCTCGAATTCGCGGTTGAGATCGTTGTATTTCCGCTGCAAATCGCCGCCGTCTATTCTCGTCACGGCGAGGAAATGCTCGAGCGCACTGGCGAACTGCTCCTTGGCCTCGCCCTGCGCCTTGCGGGTGTCGTCCACGCGAGACACCAGCAGGTCCCGCTTGGCAAAGCCGAGTTTCTCCAAGGTGTTGTAATAGGTGGAGGAACAACCCGCCCCCAAGCCCAGCAACCCGAGCGCAATAATCGCGAAGACCTGCTTCATATAACCATGGACTGCAAAAATCGCCGGGGGTGCCCGTGCTTTTGAGGTGGCGGGGGCTATCAGCCCCGGGAGGTGTGCCACTCGCAATGGGTAACCTGCGGGACTGATAGTCCCACCTCCATCCCATGAAAAGCCCGCGACTCGGGTGAGTCGCGGGCTTGGTGATTTCTGGCGTCAGATAGCGCGTTTCAGACTTTCCTGTCCGCCGCTTACTTCTTCATTTTGGCGTGGGCGCTGGCCATTTCGGACTGGCTGAGGAAGCCGTCATTGTCCGTGTCCATCTGGGCGAACGTCTCGGCCGAATTCATGTCCGTGCCGGTCACGTCCTTGTCCTTGCGGCTCCACCAGTGCTTCTTCTCGCCCTTGCCGGCGGCCTTTTCCTCGGCGGTGACCATGCCGTCCTTGTTGGCATCGAGCGTCAGCGAGGCGGAACCGGCGGTCGTGAACTCCGTGCGCGAGATGCGGCCGTCCTTGTCGGCGTCGATCATCTTGAAGTGCGAGGCACCGGGACCATCAAAGCCGGCACTGGCGTTGAGGTCCGCATTGGTGTTGGCGTTGGTGGAGGAATTCGCCGGGGTCGACGCCGCCGGGGTGGTCGTCGCGGGACTGGTCGAAGCCGGTGTGTTCGTCCGGTAAGTCGGAGTCATGTCCTCGGCCGGCGTGGTGGCCGGTGTGGCGGTCTGGGAGCTGGGGGTATTCGTGGCCGGCCGGCTGGGGTTCGGTTTCGGACTTTGCTGGGCGAAAGCGGCAGTGGTAAGCAGGGTGAGACCGCTGAGGAGGGTCGCTAACTTGTAGGAATGATTCATGGGACTGGTTGTTTTGAGTTGTCGTTGATGGGCTGTTACCGTCGGAGCTTACCCTCATTGCCGTTTCCCCGCCACCGGGGCGCATCCTGACGATGCCATCAGACGGGCCGACTCGGGGTGATACCGGCCCCTTGCGGCTGCCGGGCGCCGCCGCCCGGGGCGACCAAGCGCGTATTGAGTTTTACCCTTAGACTGCTTTGCTCCCGGCCATCATGTTGAAACGCCTCCTTACCCTCGGGCTCGCCCTGGTGGTCGCCGCCGGCTCCCTCCCGGCCATCGAGCCGCCGAACCTGTATAACCTCAAGCAGCAGGTCGGCTCCTACGTCGCCACCGGCGAATACGGCAAGGCTGTCGCCAAGGTTGCCTCCGACGCCAACCGTTACCTCACCCGGCGCATTCCGCGCGGTGACAAGAAGGGCCGGAAACTCGCCATCGTCTTCGACATTGACGAAACCACCCTCAGCAATGTCCGTCACATCCAGGCCAACGACTACGGCTATCTTCCCAAGGTCTGGGAATCCTGGGTCGCCGAGGGCCAGGCCACCGCCATCTACCCGGTGCAGGCCGTCTATAACACCGCCGTGAACGCCCGGCTGAACATCTTCTTCATTACCGGACGCAAGCCGACCGACGCACCCGGCACGGAGCGCAACCTGCAGCAGGTCGGTTACGAGACCTGGACCAAAATATTCTATAAACCCCACGACTTCGCGGAATCGACCAAGGCCTTCAAGATCGACATGCGCCGCAAGCTGGAGGCGGAGGGTTACCTGATCATCGCCAACATCGGCGACCAGAACAGCGACCTGCTCGGTGGTTACGCAGAGCGGACCTTCAAGCTGCCGAATCCGTTTTATATGGTGAACTAGCTCGGAGGCGGGTGCCCTCCCCGCAAGGCAGGGCGCCGTCCGGGGTCCGCCGGGACGCGAACCCTCCAAGTGGGCCAGCGACCTTGGTCGCGCCTCGACAAACCGCGCGGGCAAGCCCGCGGCCTACTTCGTCGGCTCGGCCGGAGCCGCCACCGGCGCGGACTCCCAGAAGTAATGCCCCTGCTGCACCCGGTTGTAGCGGATCCAGATGGCGGCGGCGCCCAGCAAAAGGACGAGGATGACCAGCCGTCGCTTGACCGCGGCCGCCTTGTCCTCGTAAGGATCCTCGAACGAACGTTTCGCCCCGGGCGGCAGCATCGCGAGATCGGTCAGGGCCCGGCCGAAGGGAATGTTGATTTTCACGCGGCCGTTGATGGCCCAGCCGTTGCCCTCGAGGATGGGACCCAGCGTGCGTTGCCGGATTTTGATCCAGGCGATGACCATGGAAGGCAGCGAGATGAGGAGAATCAACGCCAGCAGCACCAGCGGCAACTGCCAGATGGCCAGCTTGGCCAGGCCGGTGGCGATCGCGCCCAGCGCACCGCCGATGGCGCCGACGGCGACGCCCATCGCGGCGACCGTGCCGACATCGACCTTCTTCGGCGCATCAGCCGGCTTGGCCGGGTCGGCGTTGGCCGTGCTCTCCGCGGCCGAGGCGAGCTTGCCGGACGAGGCCGCCTCGGCGGCGGCGGCACGCTTGGCCACCAGCTCTTCGATCATGCGCACGAACTTTTTATAAGGTGACCAGAACGCCTGCCGGATGCTGATCGGGTTGTCCACGAGGGTGGTGATGACCGCATCCCAATCCCGTCCCTGACGGTCGTAAAAGATGCCATTGCGCCCCACAAAAAGATAGTCGCTGTCACCTTGGGTGAAGCAGGCCGCCACCTTCATCGAGGCGCTCCCCGGGCGTTTGCAGTCGACGTAGGCTATGTAGACCCGGCTCATGGCGGCGAGCGGGTGGGCGCCATCAACGCGGACGCACAGCTCCGTGCTGCGGCTGTCCAGATAAAGCGTGCCGGCTTGAAAGACGGCCCACTTGTCGCGCGAATAGAAGTCGGCGAAATTCACGAAGTTATGCAACAAGGCGCGGAGATCGCGGTGGTAATGCGTCAGCCGGTCCACCTCGGTGATGGCCGTGAACTCCGGCTCCAGCGCCTTGTCCTGCGCGATCAACCCGGCGAGAACCGTGCGGCCCTGGCCCGCGAGAATGGCCTTAACCCGGGGCAGGCCAAGCTGTTCGACGGCACTGCCCGCCTTGCCACCGAGCCAGGTTTCGTAAGCGGAAAACTTGGCATTCAGATCCGCCCATTCCTCCGCTGTGAGCGTCCTTTTGCCCGCGCCATAAATCGGGGTGACAACCGCCTGATGCAAGGTGACCAAGGCCGCGACCCACGCGGGATTGACGCCCTCCAACAAGGGCAACGGCTGCCCCGCCTCGATGCGCGCCAACGGGAAGCCGGCGACTTCGTCGGCGGTGATTTTCAAATCCTTCGCGGCGATGGCCAGGTATTCGCTCTCGGCGCGATTGAGGGCGGCGGTGGCGCGGGCATCGAAAGCGGCGAGCCGGCAGCGGGCGAAATAATCCTCCGCCTTGGACCGCACGGCCTTGAGTGCCGCCACAGCGGCATCGGTGGCATCACCCAGCACAGCGCTGTCCTTGGCCGAACTCTGCGCCACCCATGAGGTGTAGGCGGCCAGCTCGGCGAAGAAAGCGTCCACCTTTTCCGCGGTGACACCAACCGAGCCGGTGCGGTCCGCGGTGCCCCCAAAACAGGCGATGATATCCTTGATCAAGGCCTGCGCCTCGGCGTCCTCGGTGGCCTCGGGTGGGATCACGCCATCGCCGTTGAGCGAGGTGGCGGAAAAAATCTTCGCGGTATCCGCGGCATCGTCCGCGGTGATGGTGTCCGACCCCCTTTTTCCAAGGTTGGCGAGCACCTGCCGGGCGGAGGCCAGCAACACCTTACCCTCAGGAGTGGAGTCGTTGATGGCCGCGAGAGACAACGTGGCGCTGCCTTTTAACAGGTCGCCAGGCTCCTTCAAACGGGCGGCCGCCCACTTGATCGCAGCAATCAGTTCCGGCACGCGGATGCGGCTGTCGCCGTCCGTGTCGATGAGCGCGAGGGTCTTTTCGTCGAGCTCGAGACCCTTCACCGGACAGCTTAGCGCCACCCACAACTTCTGGTCGAGGTGTTCAAGGTTGAGCAGGTCGGCGCCGGTTTCGAGGGAAACCTGGTCGAGTTCGCCGGTCCGGAAGAATTTCCAGGTATGCATGTGAAAGGGGGCGTTGAGGAACCGGTGGCAGCTTCGCAGACCGCCGGGCTTTGGCAAATGCCAAGGACCGGGTGGTTTCTGGATTCTCCGTTTCACTCAGAGTGACAAACAATGGGAACGAATTATCCCGCTCGCCTGTGAAATCATGGACCTGGATTCGGCGGCCGGCTCCCAGGTCTTACTCATCGATAAACCCGCAGCTTGCCGCCGCCCGCGACGCGTAACTAGTCTGCGCCTCGTTCGTCACCCCGTTACCCACTCCACCTTACCCTCCTATGCCCTCCGACCTGACCCCCACCGGCGTTGACCGCCGCACCTTCGTGAAAACCCTGTCGGCCGCCGGCCTCGCCATGGGCGCTGCCCCCGTCGCTTTCGCCCAGGCGGTCACCCCTCGCCGCCGCTTCGCCATCATCGGCTGCGGCTCGCGGCACAATATGTATCAGGATGCCATCGAGACCACCTACAAGGCGCACGCCCAGCTGGTCGCCCTTTGTGACCTCAACCAGGGTCGCGTCGAAGTCGCGCAGGCGTTGTCCGCGAAAAACGGCGCCCCGGTGCCGCCGGGGTATTCGCATGTCGATTTTGAGAAGATGATCAAGGAGACGAAGCCCGACTTCGTCATCGTCACCACCGTGGACGCCACCCATGCCGACTACATCGTCCGCGGGCTCGAAGCCGGCTGCGACGTCATCACCGAAAAGCCCCTCACCACGACCGCCGCGATGTGCCAGCGCATCCTCGACGCCACCAAGCGCACCGGCCGCCATCTCCGGGTCACTTTCAACTACCGCTACTCCCCGCCCCGCACCCAGGTGAAGGACCTGCTCATGGCCGGCGAGATCGGCGACGTGCTGTCGGTGGACTTCCACTGGATGCTCAACACCACCCACGGGGCCGACTACTTCCGCCGTTGGCACGGCGAGAAGAAGAACTCCGGCGGCCTCATGATCCACAAGGCCTCCCACCACTTCGACCTCGTCAACTGGTGGCTCGGCGCCGCCCCCGTCTCCGTCTACGCGACCGGCAAGAAGGAGTTCTACACGCCGGCCATGGCGAAGCGCCTCGGCCTCAAGTCCCACCACGAGCGCTGCCACACGTGCCCCGAGCAGGACCAGTGCGGATTCTTCTTCAGCCTCGCCAACAACCCGGCGCTCAAGGCCCTCTACCTCGACCAGGAGAAGCACGACGGCTACCACCGCGACCAGTGTGTCTTCGCGCCGCGCATCGACATCGAGGACACGATGAACGTCCTCGTGACCTACGACAACAACGTCACCCTCGCCTACACACTCAATGCCTTCAACGCATGGGAAGGCTACCACATCGTCTTCAACGGCACCAAGGGCCGCCTCGAGCACACCATTGTCGAGCAGGTCTACGTCAACGCCGGCACCTCCGACGCCTCGCAGGGCGCGATCGCCGACGGCGGCATCACGACGCGCGTCATCCCGCTGCGCGGCGCGGCCCGCAAAGTCGAACCCTGGACCGGCACCGGCGGCCACGGCGGCGGCGACAAGGTGATGCTCGACGAGATCTTCCTGCCCGACGTCCCGGCCGACAAATACCTGCGCGCCTCCAACGAGCACGCCGGCGCCCACTCCATCCTCATCGGCGTCGCGGCCAACGAATGCTTCAAGACCGGCCAGGCGGTGAAAATCGCCGACCTCGTCACCGGCCTCGAGAAGCCGAAGTATGCCCCGATGCCCTCGCGCACCGGCCCCGTGCCCATGCCCGAGCGCCTCCAGGTCCGCCGCGGCGCGGAGTGAGCCGGCAACGCCGCAGGACGGACCGGCAGTCCCTCCTGCATTGCGTGAAGCCGCCGTGGCCGGCTCAAATTTCAGGGATAGCCAGCGAGTTCTGTGGTCAACCGCTTGCGCTCCGCCATGAGTTTTTGCTGGCGCAGGATGAGTCGTTTCTGGTTCACGAGTTGAATTTCCGTCGAGGCCATCAGCTCATCGATCCCGCGGTCGAGAACCACGATCGTGGCCCAAGCCTCGCCGACATCGTATAACCCGGTCGCCATTGCCTTCAGTTCCTTGATTCCGGGGTAGTCAACGAGCAGCGACACCACCGTCAGGAATGCCTCCTGCCGGTCGGCGATCGAATCGGTTCCGACCAGTTCCATGATCTTGAAAATATCCTGCTCACGCTTGACTGCATCGATCGCCAGTTTGGCGCCCTCGACCAGCACCGCGCGCGACGCTTTTGGGGAAAAAGCGCGCAGCCAGCTCTGGAATTCGTGATTGCGCAGGTGCAGCCGGACAAAAATCTCGGCCAGGCGGTTCACGTCCTTCACCTTCATCTTTTGGATGTGCTCCAGGAAGTGGTCCTGCAGCGCCGCCTCGGACTTCGCGGCGGCATAGGTGCCCAAGTGGGTGACCAGACGGGCGATCATCTGGTCACGCGCCTGCCCGGACTGTCCTTGATACCAAGCAAAGTCATGATTCGCATGCGTGAAACCAAGACCGCTCAACTGTTTCGGAATCTCCCCCAGCTGCCGGTCGAACGCCAGCCATTGCTCCCAACGCTCAACGTGTTCATTGAACTTGTCGGCGGCTTCAACGACCTGATCGGCCTGCCGCTTCAACCCGGCTTTGCGTTGGAGCGCAACGGCCGCCTCCGGCGTGCCTGCCTTCGCGCCGCCATATTGGGCAACGAGGCCCGCCCGTTGCTGAAGGAAATCGTTCCAATCGTGTTGGATGGCGACGCGTTTTGCCTCCAGCGCAATCTGCTTCGTCGCCGGCAGGCCGGCCGGGATTTCAGCCAAATCCAGCTCTTCGGCGGCGAGCGCTCCAACGCCAAGGACCAGCAGCGCGGCGAGGCGCCTTAACGAGCGGCCGGTATTCATTTTGGGGGTGCGGGGGGAGGAAGTTCCGGCGGCGGCACCACGATGTCCGCCGTGCGCTTCCGCTGGGATTTCGGCACGATTGTAAGGTCGATGGTGCCCGACCCTTCGGCGAGTTTTTCGGCGACGACGTCGCGTGTGATCGCGGCATGCGTGGTGGAGATATCCGCCACCACCTTGGTCCATTCCGCTGGCGTGGCGTCCGCACCACGTTGCAGTAAGGCCCGGCGGGCCGCGTAAAGATCGTCGAGCTTCTTCACATTTTCGACCTGACGGCTGGCGAGCTGCTGCAGCTTGGGACTGTTCTTCACCGGCGTGGGCGCGTCGTCCCGCACCACGGGCGAAACCGGCACCACCAAGGGCACGGCCGGGGCAGCCGGCGGCGGATCCACTCCCGGCAATGGCGCCACCCCGGTCCCTCCGCCGGTGTCGAATTGGTAGCCCGCCTCCGTGCTGGCCGTCACCTGCGCGGGCTCGCCTATGCCCTGGTCATGTTCGTCTCGCCCGGCGGCATCGCGAGAGGAGGCGGTCACCACTCGTAGCTGGTCCAACGCACGCGTGTTCCGGCCGGGGCCGACCGGCGGAGTAACGCGCAGGATCAGTCCGGCTTCGGAGGCCGGCACACCCGAGGCGAAGGGAGTGAGCGGAATGTTGACGGGTGCGGGCCTCCGAAGCCGGACTGATCCTGCGCGTTACT
>JBKJRX010000283.1:0-17122 GCA_046593155.1 Lacunisphaera sp. | reverse complement strand
GGCCGTTGCCCTCAACGGCCCAGGGCGCTTGAGGGCAAGCGCCCCTACCGCGGCGTGGACCGGAGTCCGCGCCCTGCCCTCAGTTCGCCAGCGGCGCCGCCACCCGGCGCGATTCCTTCACCACCTCGCGGCGCAGCCAGTCGATGGCCGCGGTCACGGCGCGTTCCTTCACGGCGCAGCGCGGGCCGGGATAAGTGAGTTTCTTCGTCCAGTCGCCACCGGGGGCATGCAACCCGAGGTAGATCGTGCCGATCGGGTTGTCGCCGGCGCCGCCGGTCGGTCCGGCAAAACCCGTGATGGCCACGCCATAGTCGGCGCCCAGTTGCTCGGCCACGCCCGTCGCCATGGCCACCGCGCACTCGGCACTGACCGCGCCATGCTGCGAAAGCAGGCACTCCGGGCAGTCCAGCAGCAGCATCTTGGAGTCGTTGCTGTAGGAGACGATGCCTCCTTGAAAAAACTTCGAGGCGCCACAGACATCGGTGAAGGAATTAGCCAGCAGGCCGCCGGTGCAGGACTCGGCGACGGCCAGCGTGCGGCCCTGGATACGTAGCTGGTCGGCGACCACCTTCACCATGCTATCGTGGCCGAAACACACGAAGTCGTCACCGAGGAGGCCTGCACATTCCTCGGCGAGCGCGCGCAGCGCGGCCATGGAATATTTGCCGTCGGGCGAGCTGAGGCGGCAGTCCACCTGGCCGAGGTGCGCGCAAAAGGCGATGCCGAGGCCGGGGTGCCGGTCGAACAGCGGCTGGAACCTCGTCTCGAGGGCTGACTCTCCCACGCCGGCGGTGCGGATCTGCAGGTAGGCCTCGCCCTCGGCGAGCAGGCCGCGCGCGGCCAGCCGCGGGATCACCTGCTCGGTAAACATCGGCCGAAGCTCATTCGGCGGGCCGGGCAGCATGATCAGGACCTTGCCCTCCTGCTCGACCCAGAGGCCCGGCGCGGTGCCGTTGGCGTTGGCCAACACTTCGCCGCACTCAAACTTGTAGGCCTGCTTGAGATTGTTGGCGGTGGGGACGCGGTTGAACTTCGCAAAGCGCTCCGTGATCGCCTGCTCGATGACCGGATCGAACACCAGCTGCTGACCGAGCGCCTGCGCGAGAACGTCGCGCGTGCGATCGTCGCAGGTCGGTCCGAGCCCGCCGGTGGTGATGATGACATCGGCCTTGGCCCAGCTCTCGCGGAACTGGGTGGCGATGGCGTCGGCCTCGTCCGTGATGGTGACATTGCGCGCCAGCAGGACGCCGCGCCGGCCCAGCTCGGCGCCGATCCAGGTCAGGTGGCCGTTGGCCGTCAGTCCGAGCAGAAGCTCGTCGCCCAGCGTGAGCAATTCATAGCGGGGTGCGGGACGGGGTGCGCGCGGGTTTGACGATTCCGAGGTGGCCATACTGTGTGTGAGGGCGCAACGTAGCCTGTTTTTCACAAAATGCCAGCCGCCGCATCACCCTTTTGGTCGCCACAAAAAATGCCTTTTCCCCCTGCAGGAGCCTGCTTGCAGGCGATCTAGAAAGTCCGCTGACTGACAACGCACTGCATCGCCTGCAAGCAGGCTCCTACATGACAGATTTCGCTGCCTGATTTTTGTGCCTTCTTGCGCCTTTTCGTGGCTACCCACTCTGAATCTCTGAGGGAAAAAATCCGGGCCCTCCCGGATGGTCCCGGCGTTTACCTGATGAAGGACCGGCTGGGCCGCATCATCTATGTCGGCAAGGCCAAGAGCCTGAAGAAGCGCGTCTCCACCTACTTCCAGGCCGGCCGCGACCGCGCGCTGCGGCATCAGCCGAAAATCCGCACGCTCATCGAAATGATCGCCGACCTCGAGATTCTCGAGGTCAAGTCCGAGCCCGAGGCCCTGCTGCTCGAGGGCAAGCTGATCAAGCAGTGGCGGCCGAAATACAACACGGACTTCACCGACGACAAGCGCTTCCTGCTGGTGCGGATTGATCTGGAGAAGGAACTGCCGCAGTTCGTGCTCACGCGGTTCAAGAAGGACACGCGGTCGCGCTACTTCGGACCCTTCGCCCATTCCGGCCTGCTCCGCAAGACCCTCGCGACGATGCGCCAGCGGTTCGGCATCCTGCTGGCCGACACCCACCCCAAGAAAATTGCCCCCGATACCTGGCAGCTCTACGACGACGTGCGGGCCGAACTCTCCGGCTGGCCCAACGTCGTCACGACCGCCGAATACCGCGAGCGGATCGGGGAGGCCTGCGCTTTTCTCGATGGCAAGAGCCGCGAGTGGCTGGCCTCGCTCCGCGCGGAGATGACGAGCCGCGCCGCGAAACAGGAATTCGAAAAGGCCGCCGAGCTGCGCGATGTCGTGCTGGCGCTGGAGCAGACGCTGGCCCGCACGCGGAAGTTCACCCGCGACCTGACCAGGCTGCAGCCCAACCAGGCCGCGCTCAAGGAGCTGCAATCCGCGCTGGGCCTGGAATCACCGCCCTTGCACATGGAGTGCTTCGACATCTCGCACATCAGCGGCACGTTTGTCGTGGCCTCGATGGTGCACTTCACCGACGGCCGGCCCGACCGCGACCAATACCGCCGCTTCTCGATCAAGAGCTTTGTGGGCAATGACGACTTCAAGGCGATGGAGGAGGTCGTGGCGCGACGCTACCGCCGGCTCATTGCGGAGCAAAAGCAGTTCCCCGACCTCGTCGTCATCGACGGCGGACGGGGGCAGGTCGGCGCGGCACTGAAGGCTTTTGTCGGACTCGAGTGCATGCCACCCGCCATGATCGGTCTCGCGAAGAAGGCGGAGACGATCATTTTTCCCGACGACCGGAAGCCGCTCAACCTGCCGCTCGGCAACCCCGGCCTCGGCCTGCTGCAGCGCCTGCGCGACGAGGCGCATCGCTTCGCCAACACCTACAACGCCGATCTGCGCTCACGGAAAATCAAGGAGAGCGTCCTCGACGATGTTCCCGGTCTGGGGGAAAAGCGCAAGGCCGCCCTCCTCGCCCATTTCGGCTCGCTCGACCGCCTGCGCGCCGCCTCGGTGGAAAAAATCACCCAGGTGCCCGGCTTCGGCGAAAAGTTCGCCGCACAGCTCCACGCTTTCTTAAACCCGAGCAAAGGCTGATTATGTGGCTGGAAATGTCTCGCGACGAAGAACACGGCGGCGAGGGATGGTCCTTCACCGAATGCCTCTGGTCGCCAACACATAAAAAGCCCAAGGGCCGGTGGGCGTTCTATGAGTCATTATCTAAAATTCGACGTGGTGATCTAGTCATGCATTTGAGAGGCATTCGACATGCGGCACAATTTGTTGGTTTTTCTATAGCCGCCTCTGACGGCTACAAAACCATCGAAAGGCCAAAAATTTTGAAGGAGTGGGGTTATGCTGAGTCTTTCTACAGAGTAGATCTGTCGGGCTTCTGTCTGTTTCAGGACCCAATAAATCTCTACTCCGTATTCGAACAGCGCGCTGCGACCTTGCGGGATTATTTCATGGCCAACAAATCACGCTCAGATCATGAGCACCTGTTCTACGTGATTCAGTCGAACCGTCTTCAGTGTCTGAATGGCGCATACTTATCAGACTTTAGTTCTGAGCTGGCGAAAATCGTTCTTGGCCCGGCTTTTTCAGGCACCGCGGAATCTAACAGCCCCTACACCGCTGTTTCAGCTAAGACAGGACAGCAAATTGCCCAAATTCTCACGAGGCTGGGTCAAAACCGCTTCTCTGAAAACGTCCGCCGCAATTATTCCTGTAAATGCTGCTTCCCAGGATGTGTTATCGCTGAAGACAGGTTGCTTGTTGGTGCCCACATTGCCCGCTGGTCCGATGCTGAACCCCTCCGCGGAGAGACTTCGAACGGGCTCTGCTTGTGTCTGCTTCATGATCGAGCCTTTGAACTGGGCATGTTCACGTTAGCAAAAGACTATTCGGTATGGGTTAATCCCGAGAAAAGTAGCGAAAGTTTTTGGGCCAAAGAGGCCCTTATCCCCTGTCATGGCCAAAGAATAAAGCCGGGGCATATAGAACCTTCCATTATTGCTTTAGCGCATCATTGGGCGCGTGTTGGCCTTTCGTTCACTTAACCGCGCAAACCTACGCGATGGTGCAGCTGGAAATATCTATGTTGGCACATAAGGGTCAGCATAGTGCGTCGCATTCGTTTCCCCCGCTGACGCCCCAGAACAGCCGACTATGGTCCCGGTATGAGTCTAGCCGAGCTGAAGCAAGAGGCCGAGCGCCTCACGCCCACCGAGCGCCGCCACCTCACGGCGCATCTGGTGGCCTTGGATCGCAAGTCCGATCCGGGCTTCAAGCAAAGTCTGGCGGAGAAGATCGACGATAAAACTCCGGGCCGATGGGTTGTTCTCGAAGACGCTGAAAGGCGCCTGCGCGAATAGTCCGCGGTCCTCATGCCCTATCGCCTGCTGATCGACCTCGAGGTTGTCAGTTTTCTACAGACGCTTCCGGCAGGCCGGCGGCGCCATCTATTCAGCCATTTTCGGGATATTCAGCGTTATCCGGCTGCCCACTCTGACTACGTCGATACCGATGCCCAAGGGCGCCGGGTTGATGTCTCGGTCGCTGACGGATTCGCGATCTACTATTGGATCGATGAAGCCGACCAGCAGGTGAAAATCCTCGAGCTGATTGCGGCCGATAAACGCGATCAACCCTGACGGCTACTTCCGCAAACGCACAATAAATTCCAATGCCCGATCAGGCAGGAGCCATTTCAGGAACAGGAAAATTTTGGCGTGGAAAGGCCCGCTGTAGCGCGGGGCGGGGTTGTCCGACTTGAGCGCCCTTTCCACCAGCCGGGCGATATCGTCTGGCGTGCCGGCGATACGGCGGAGCTTGTCGTAGCCGACCCGGAAGCCTCCGAGATAGGGTTCGTAGGGTCCGGCGTTTTCAATGACTTCGGCCGAGGCCGCGTTAGCGGCGTCCACGAATTCCGTGAGGATGAACCCGGGCCGGATGAGCGTCACGCGCACGCCGAAGGGCTTGAGCTCGCCACGCAGGCCGTCGGTGATGGCCTCCAGCGCGTGCTTGGTGGAATCGTAGATGCTCGAGAGCGGCCGCGCGATCTTGCCGGCGACCGAGCCGATGTTGACGATGCAGCCCGCGCCGCGTTCCCGCAGGTGGGGCAGCACGAGTTGCGTGAGGGCGATGAGCGAAAAGAGGTTGGTCTCGAAATTTTTCCTGATCGCTTCGACCGGCACCATTTCGACCGGACCGCGCGTGCCGTAACCGGCATTGTTGACCAGCCCGTCGATCCGGCCGAATTTTTGCAGGGTGGCGGCGACCAGCCGCTCCCGGTCGGGCGCGCTCGTGATGTCGCCCGCCACCGTCAGAACGTTCGCGCCCGACGGATCAAGTTCGTGCGCCAGCGTGTCGAGCCGGTCCGGCCGCCGGGCGGAGATGACCACCTTAGCCCCACCGCGCACGAGCCGGCGGGCGGTGGCTTCGCCAATGCCGGAGGACGCGCCGGTGACGATGATGACCTGACCGGCGAGGATTGGCATGGGCGGCTTACTCCGAGTCGTAAATCTGAGCGCGCGTCCAGTAGGTCTTGAACTTTGTCACAAACGCCAGGTGGATCGGGTCGACTTGGTAGGCGTCATGCGCCGCAACGTCGCGGCACTGCACGATCAAGGCGACGTCGTAGCTGTGGTCGATCACCGGGCGATGTTCAGTTTTTGCCGGCACACCCACCGTGATCTGATGAACGCTCTTGATGCTCGCAAGGGTTTCGACGCCCCGGCGGAATTCCGCCCGCTGGGCGGCGGTAAGTTCGGGCTTGAGCCAGAAATAGACGTTGTGGAACAGCATGGGACCGAAAACCAACACCACCAACCACGTGGTGGCAAACGCCGAGTGCCCGGGTTTTACCAGTTGTTGATTGTTTTGACAGCGTGCCCGGCCACACTCGGCCTAAGATTCCGGGGCCTCGCCCGTCTTACCCCCACTCCCTCCCATTAATTCCATGAAATCCCGACTTCTTCCGTCAGTCCTCTGTCTTCTGACCTCCGTCCTCGGCCTCAACGCCGCGCCGGTCAACTCCACCATCTCCGCCGTCACGGTCTACACCGACCGCGCGGTCGTCACCCGCTCCGCCACCATCGACCTGCCCGGTGGCACCACCGAGCTCGTCTTCGCCAATCTGCCGCAGGCGCTCAACGAACGCTCGCTGCAGGTCAGCGGCCGCGGCACGGCACAGGCCCTCATTCTCGACGTCAGCGCGAAGCAGACCTACGTGGACTTCACGCCCAACTCCCGGGTGAAGGACCTCGAGGACCAGCTCAAGGCTCTCGGCAAACAGATGCGCGGCATCGATGATCGCGCCGGTCTGCTGCAGACCCAACAGACCATGCTCGACCGCATGGAAGCCGCGCTCTTCGCGCCGCCGACCAAAGACGTGCCGCGCCCCGACCTCAACCAGTTCACCAGCTCCCTCAATTACCTCACCGAACAAAAAGCCAAACTCGTCGCCGAGCGCGCCACCCTCGACGAGCAGCGCGAGGAATTGCAGAACAAGATCAACACCGTGCAGAACCAGCTCAACGAGCTGCGCGGCCACGGCGGGCGCGCCTTCAAGACCGTGACCGTGCGCGTCTCTGCCCCGCAGGCCGGTTCACTCGACGTCGCCCTTTCCTACACCGTGCCCGGCGCCAACTGGGCGCCGAGCTATGACGCCCGCGTGCTGAGCAGCGAGCGCGCGGTGGCCTTGGGCTACTTCGGCATCGTCCGGCAGAGCACCGGCGAGGACTGGAAGGATGTCGCTCTTACGCTCTCGACCGCCCGCCCCGGCCTCGGCGGCGCTGCGCCTGTGCTCACGGTGTGGAATGTCGACGTGTTCAATCCGATCCTGCTCCGGCAGGCAGAAATGGAAGGACGCCGGCGCGAACTCAGCGCCAAGGCCATGGCCGCCCCGGCCGCGGTCAACATGCAGACCTTCACGACCAATGCCGCCGGCGCCATGGCCGATGCGCCCGAGGAAAAGGACGCCGAGATGGCCAGCGCCACGATCGAGGCCGGCGCGACCAGCGCCTCATTCAAGATCGCCGTCGCCTCCTCGGTGCCCAGCGACAACTCCCCGCAGAAAGTGCCGATCACCAGCGCCACGCTGAAGGCCATTCCCGAATACCTGACCGTGCCGAAGCGCCTCACGACGGCCTACCTGACCGCCAAGGTCGTCAACTCCTCCGAGTTCCCGTTGCTCGCCGGCGCCATGAACGTGTTCCTCGACGGCACCTTCGTCGCCACCAGCGCGCTCCGCACCGTGATGTCGGGCGAGAAGTTCGACCTGGCGCTCGGCGCCGACGAGGGCATCAGCGTGAAACACAAGCGCGTGAACAAATTCACCGAGGACACCGGTCTCACCAACTCCGGCAAGCGCATCACCTACGAGTATCTCATCACGATCCAGAACAACAAAAAGACCACCGAGCGCGTGATCGTGGCCGACCAGATTCCGCTTTCCCGCAACGAGAAGATCGTGGTGAAGCAACTCACGCCGGCCCCCGGTGAGTTGAAGCCGACCGACGAGGGCTCGCTCAAGTGGACGCTCGACCTCAAGCCCGGCGAGAAGCGCGAGCTGACCGTGAAGTTCACCATCGAGCATCCTAACGACGTCAACGTCACCGGTCTCGACTGATCGGGCCGCCCCTACGCCGGCACGAGCCGCCCCATCGCGGGCGGCTCAATTTTTTTGGTTACCGCGACGTAGTCGCAGAGCAGGTCGCTCAACTGTTTGTCGCGGGCCACTTCCCGTCCCTTTTTGAACGACAGGTAGCCGTCGCCGCCTTCGCCGAGGAAACTATTGGTGGCCACGCGGTAGAGTTTGCCGGCCTCCACAGGGCGGCCCCCGATGTCCAGCATCACCAACCGCGAGCCAACCGGCCGCCCGAGGTCATAGGTCGCGCGCAGGCCGGAAACCTGGCACATCCCCGCCTTGAGGGACAGGCCGTGTTCCAGCACACCCCGCAAGTCCGTCCCGGCCAGTTCCACGGTCACCGTGTCATTCAGGAAGGGGAACGCATCCAGAACGTGACCGCGATCAATCACCCCCTCGGGAAGATCGGCGCGCAGGCCGCCGGCATTGGTGATGGCGACATCGACCTGGGTCTGCGCGCGCATGACATCGGTGATCAGGCCACCTAGCGGCGATTCGCGGTTGTATTTACGAATCAGCCGGGTCGTGCAGCGTCCGAGCGGCGAACCGATCTGTGGGGCGATGACCTGGCGATAGTGCGCGATGCGGGCCGCCACGGCGGGATGCGCGGGCAGCTCGTCGCTCCACACCTTCAGCAACTCGATATCATGGGCGACTACCCGGCGGTCACTGATCTTGAGCCGGATGCGACCGAGGCGAGTGCCGTAGCCGTAGGTCTGGGTGATGAGCGTGCCGGTGTCCGGATGCACGATCGGCTGTTCGAGGCCGTGGTGAGAGTGCGCCGCGATGTAGAGGTTGAGGCCGGGCACGGCCCCGCAGAAGCGGATATCCTCGTCGAGCGACCGCTGCACCCCCGGGTCGTTCTCCGCGTCGGTCTGCATCGCTCCGGGCAACCCTTGGTGGGCGAGGACGACGAGCACGTCGACCGTGTTGCGCAGCTCCTCGACGCAGGCACGGGTCTCCTCCACCGGGTCAGTGAATTCCAGCTCGGCCACCTTGGAGGGCATGATGGTGTAGCGGGCGACGTTGGTGCCCATGACGCCGATGACGCCCACGCGGGTGCCGTTGCGCTCAAGAATCGCATAGGGCCGGGTGAAGCGGATACCGGTGCCCTTGTAGCGGACGTTGCAGCACAGGATGGGAAACGGCACCCGTTGGACGGCGTGGTCGAAGACTTTCCAGCCATAGTCGAATTCGTGGTTGCCCGCACCCATTGCGTCGTAGCGCATCAGGCTCATCATCTCCATCAACGCCTCGCCGTGCGTGAGGTGCGACATCGTGCCGGTGAACATGTCGCCTGAGTCCAGCAGGAAACAGGTGCCGGCCGCGGCGCGTTCGCGCTCGACGAGGGCCGCGAGGTGCGCGGCGCCGCCGAGCCGGGGCGAGCCCGGCAGCCAGTAGGCCGGGATGGGCTCGAACGCGCTGTGAAAATCGTTCGTGTAGAGGATGGTCAGCTCGTGGCGGCCGCCGCCGAGCCGGCCAAAGTCGGCGCGGGCGCGCGCGGCCATCGCGCCGAGGGCCAACGGCGTGAGGGCGGCAATTTTTGTGAACTGACGGCGGGTCATGGCGGGCATGGTGGGGCGGGGGTTATTTTTTGAAGGGCTCGGCCGTGAGGACGACTTCACCGAGCGTTCCGGTCGGGAGGAATCCGGGCGAGGCATAGTCCTCCGTCACCGGCGTGTAGAGATCGCAGCCGAGGTCAAAGGTTTCGTGGGTGATGTTTCGCATGACGCGCGGCACGCGGCCGCGACCGGCCTCGCGGCCGTCCACCGCCAGCACGGCCTCGGCGCCGCCGCCCGGCTGCAGGGTGAAGGTGACGGCCACCTGGTGCGAGCCGGTCCCAGCCAGTGGTTCGGCAGCGGTGACGGTGGTGCGCTCGAAGCCACCGTAATTGTAGTGAAACTTCAGCGTGCCCTCTTGCAGGTAGAGCGACCAGCCGGAGAAGCGCCCGCCAAACGCCGCAATGGCACCGGTGGCGCGGGGGGCGGACGCCCCCAGCTCCGCCGCAAGCTGCCAGGAACGCTGGCGGAGATCCGGCGCCGCGCCCTTGTGCACCCCGCTCACCGGCGGGTGAAAAACGAAACGGTCACCGCTTGGCGGCGACCCTGGCGGCAGAATCATTTCCCGCGCCGCCCGGCGATCATCGAGCGGATAGACCTGGTTGGCCTGCGCCTCGCGCTCCCACACCGCCAGCAGTTCGGCCAGTTTCCCCGGCTGCGCCGCAGCCAGATCACGCGTCTCGTTGAAATCGGTCCCCAAGTCGTAGAGCTCCCACTTGTCATCCGCGAACGGCGTGTTCGGGGCGTGGAAGGCCACCGCCTTCCAGCCTTCGTGGTAAATGGAGCGGTGCCCGTAGATCTCGGAATACTGGGTCGTCCGATGCGACGGCACCGCGGCGTCCGCCCACGTGTAAGCCATGCTGGTGCCGGTCAGCGGCAGCTGCGCGCGTCCGTCGAACACCGGGGGCGCGGCAACGCCCGTGGCCTGGAGAATCGTGGGCAACAGGTCGGTGACATGATGATACTGGGTCCGGATGCCGCCCGCCTCCTTGATGCCGGTCGGCCAGCGCATGATGAGCGGCACGCGGATGCCGCCTTCATGCACGGTGCCCTTCGTCATCCGGAACGGCGTGTTGCCCGCCATCGTCCAACCCGTCGGGTAGGTCGGATAAGTCCGCTCGTCGCCAAGTGCGTCGAGCTGGGCGAAACCCTCGGGCCAGCGATCCTGGGACTCGGTCGTGAAAAGCCGGACCTCGTTCCACATGCCTTCCGGCCCGCCCTCAGGGCTGGCGCCGTTGTCTGAAGCAAGGATGACCAGCGTGTTGTCCAATTGCCCTGTGCGCCGGAGGAAATCCAAGACCCGGCCCATCTGCTCGTCGGTGTGCTCGACGAAAGCCGCGAAGGTTTCGTAATAGCGGGCGTAAAGCCGGCGCTCGTCCGGGGCGAGCTCCGCCCACGCCTTCACGCGCGGGTTACGCGGTGGCAGCTGGACGCCGGCCGGCACCAGGCCGAGCTGCTTCTGCCGGGCGAGGGTTTCCTCGCGCACCACATCCCAACCCCGGTCGAACCGGCCGCGCCATTTCGCCAGCCGCTCCGCCGACACGTGGTGCGGCGCGTGGCCGGCGCTGAAGGCTAGGTAGAGAAAGAACGGCTTGTCGGGAGCGGTCGCCCGCTGCTCCGCCAGCTGTTCGATCGCATGGTCGGCCAGGTCCGCCTCTGAATGTTTCGGCGAGCCGTCGGCGTTGACCGGCGGCAGCTTGATGCGCTCGCGATCCCGGAAGAGCTCCGGGGCCCACGGGTTCGTCTCACCGCTGGTGAAGCCGTAAAAATGCTCGAAGCCGCTGCCCGTCGGCCAATGGGTGGAAGGGGCGCCGGAGTGCAGCTCGTTCATCGGCGTCAGGTGCCACTTGCCGACGGCCGCCGTGTTGTAGCCGCCGAGCCGCAGGTAGTCGGCCAGCGTGCCGGCGGCGGGGTTGATGCCGCCGAGGCTGTTGGGCTGGCCGTTGGCGAACTCCGTGATGCAGGCCATGCCGACGCTGTGCGGGTTGCGACCGGTCAGCAGCGCGGCCCGCGTCGGCGAACAGACCGCCGCCACGTGGAAGTTGGTGTAGCGGACGCCTTGGGCGGCCAGCCGGTCGACGTTCGGCGTGGCGATCGGCGAGCCGTAGCAGCCGAACTGGGCAAACCCGATGTCGTCCCACAGGATGACAAGCACGTTGGGCGCTCCCGGCGCGGGTCGCGCGGGCACCGGCCAGACGGCCGCCGGGGCCTGGCGATAATCCATGGGCGGGGTGGCGGCCCCCAAGGGAATCGCGACCAGGCAAAGCGCCGCGCCGCGCAGAATTTTTAGGCCCGTCATCGGTGGCTGGCTCCGTCCCAAGCAACTCACCGGCGGTCGGCAAAGTCAACATTCCTGGGAGCGCCGCGGCTTGCGCCCGCCTGTTCGCCCCGCTTGGCTGTGCCGACCGTGCCGCTGAACCTCCTTGTCGACAATGGCTCGCTCGAGCCCGCCGCCGTCCTCGCCTTGCGCGGGCTGGCGGTCCGGCTTTCCGGGCGGCTCGGCCGGCCGGTCGCCCCGGTGTCGCTGCTGCATTCGTCGGGCATTGAGGCGAAACTGCTTGGCGGTGAATCCGCGGAGATCCTGTTTCCCTCGCTCGAGCGCCGGCTGACAGCCGGGCAGAATAATTTCATCCTCCTGCCGCTCTTCTTCGGTCCGAGCCGCGCGCTGACGGAATACCTGCCGGAAAACCTGGCGCGACTGCGGCAGAAATTTCCCGACCTGCGGCTGAAGATCACCCCGCCGTTGCACGCCGCCCGCGACAACCGGCTGGCGCAGATCCTCGCCCAGCACGTCCGTGACGAACTCGACTCATTGACCGATGCGCGTGTCGCGCTGGTGGACCATGGCAGCCCGGTCGAAGCGGTCACCGCCGTGCGCAACGAACTCGCCCGGCAGCTTGGCGGATTGCTCGGCTCCCGCGTAGCCGCCGTGACGCCCGCCAGCATGGAGCGGCGCGCCGGCCCGGAATTTGATTTCTGTAATCCACTGCTGGCGGACCTGCTCGCCACGCCGCCGTGGAATGGCGGCCGCGTGATCGTAGCGATGCAGTTCTTGCTCCCGGGCCGCCATGCCGGGCCCGACGGCGATGTGGCGGAAATCTGCCGCGCCGCCGAGGCCGGTCATCCCGGATTAAAAACGCGGATGACAAAGCTCGTCGCGGAGCACCCGCTGCTGATCGACATCCTGGCTGATCGCTGGCGCGCGGCTCGGTAATAATATGTAGCAACAAGGGTCGGTGCTTGCCTGCCAGCCGTAGCCTTGGCGAAGGCTGGTCGCCGGACCGCGGACCGCCGACAAGCGGCGGCCCTACAAACCGGTGGCCTGTGCGTGCCACTGCGGCAGCTCCGCCGCAAAGGACGACAGCCGCACCACTTCGCCGATGACCACGAGCGCGGGCTGGCCGGCGAGCCCGGCGGAAAGTTTTTCGACGTCGCGCAGTGTGCCGATCAGGATCTTTTGCGTCGGCAGCGTCGCCTCACTGATCACCGCGACCGGCATGTCGGGCGCCATGCCGTGGCCCAGCAAATTGCGCGCGATCTCCGGCAGCCGGCGCACACCCATATAAAAGCAAAGCGTCGCGCGCAGCCTGGCCAGCGCACCCCAATCAATCGCCGACGTATTGGCTGCGCATTGATGGCCTGTCACGAAAACCACCGCGGAGGAAAAATCACGATGCGTCAGCGGCAACCCGGCCGCCGCTCCTGAGGCCGTCGCGGCGGTCACGCCCGGCACGATTTCAAACGGGATGCCCGCGGCGCGCAGGGCCTCGATCTCCTCCCCGACCCGGCCGAAAATCAGCGGGTCGCCGCCCTTGAGCCGAACGACCTTCTTGCCGGCCCCACCCAGGGAGACCAGCAAGGCGTTGATCTCGGGTTGGGTGGCGCTGTGGCAACCGGCACGCTTGCCTACAGCATGCAACTCGCAGCCCGGCGGGCAGTGCACCAGCAGCTCGCGGCTGGATAGTTCATCATACACCACCACCTCAGCCGCTTGTAAAAACCTCAGCCCGCGCAAGGTGATGAGGTCGGGCGCGCCTGGTCCGGCTCCGACGAGCCAGACAAAACCTTTTGAAGCAGATGGACTTGGGTTTAACATGACTTCTTTAGTCAGTATGACGTCGATTCAACTTTACCCGTTGGCCAACAAGTGCAACCGTTCTCTACGTCATGTCCGAAAATACTCCAGTGCCCGTCAACAAGAACGAGGTTCTCAAGCAGAACGACCCAACCCTGAGCGGGACGCTGGCCGAGACCCTGGCCAACCCGGCGCTGGCCTGCTTCTCGTCCGATGATGAGCAGTTCCTCAAGTTTCACGGCATCTATCAGCAGGACGACCGCGACAAGCGCAAGACCGGCAAGCAATACATCATGATGATCCGCGCCCGTATCCCGGGCGGCATCATCCCGGCGGACCAGTATCTCGCATTCGACGACCTGTCCGAGCGCTACGGCAACCAGACCTTGCGCATCACCTCGCGCCAGTCGTTCCAGTGGCACGGCGTCGTGAAGGACAAGCTCGGACCGCTGATGAAGGGTCTCAACGACGCGCTGTGCACCACGGTGGCAGCCTGCGGCGACGTGAACCGCAATGTCATGGCGCCCGCCACGCCCGCCACCAGCGTGCTGGTCGAGCGCGTGCTGGAGGACGCCCGCCGCGTCGACGCCGCGCTCAAGCCGGTGACCGAGGCCTATCATTCCATCTGGATCGACGGCGAGCCGCTCAAGCTGCCGCCCGAGGAGAAAAAGCAGTTCGAGGACCCGCTCTACGGGAAGACCTACCTGCCGCGCAAATTCAAGATCGCCTTCGCCATCCCGCCGCTGAACGACACCGACGTCTTCACGAACTGCCTGGGCTTCGTCGCCATCCCCGATCCCGCCGAGCCGACGCGCGTGCTCGGCTACAACCTGCTCTGCGGCGGCGGCCTGGGCATGAGCCACGGCAACAAGGAGACCTTCCCGCGCACTGCCGATGTGCTCGGTTTCTTCGCGCCCGAGGAGATCGTCGCCGTCGCCAAGGCCGTGCTCCTGGCCTACCGCGACTCCGGGGACCGCACCAACCGCAAGCACGCCCGCCTCAAGTATGTGATCGAGGAGCACGGTGCCGACTGGTTCCGCGGCGAGGTCGAGCAACGCGCCGGCTTCAAGCTCGCGCCGGCGCGCCCGATGAACTTCACGAAGCAGGGCGACCTGTTTGGCTGGCACCAGCAGAGTGACGGCCAGTGGTTCCTCGGCCTCTATGTCGAGACCGGCCGCATCAAGGACACGCCGCAGCGCCAGCTGAAGACCGCACTCCGCCGTATCGTCGCGAAGTTCCGCCCCGAGACCCGGCTCACGCCCTCGCAGAACCTGCTGCTCACCGGCGTGCCGGCCGACCAGAAGGACTCCATCACCGCGCTGCTCGCCGAGCACGGTATTCCGGTCGAGAACCAGGCCGGCGCCATCCGCCGCGCCTCGATGGCGTGTCCATCGATGCCCACCTGCGGCCTCGGTCTCGCCGAGAGTGAGCGTTATCTGCCCGGCTTGCTCGAGAAGATCGAGGGTCTGCTCGCCGAGCTCGGCCTCGCCGACGAGGAGATCATCATCCGCATGACGGGCTGCCCCAACGGTTGCGCCCGCCCTTACATGGCCGAGATCGGCTTCGTTGGGAAGGCCCCGAACAAATATAATATCTACCTCGGCGGCAACGCCGGCACCACGCGCCTGAATCGCGAATACCGCACCAGCGTGAAATCAGACGACATCCTCAATGAACTGCGTCCTCCCCTGACCCGCTGGAAGAACGAGCGGCTGCCCGGCGAGCGCTTCGGCGACTTTTGTTCGCGGATTGTGTTGCCCGAACAAATCAAAGCGGGAGCGGCCGGGGATGCCGCTCCCGCCCCCCTCTCCAACTGAACATGAACTCCACCGCTGCTATCACCCGCTGGAACGTCGAACTCCGCACCAAGTCGCCGCTCGAGATCGTCCGCTGGGCCGTCGCTCAGGCCGGCGGCCGCGCCATCGTCTCCACCAACTTCCGCCCCTACGAAGCCGCCATCCTGCACGCCGCCACGTCGGTGCAAGCGGCCATCCCGGTGCTCTGGGTGGACCATGGCTACAACCGTCCCGCGACCTACAAGCACGCCGAGGCCCTGCGCACGTCGCTCAGCCTCAATCTCAAGCCCTTCCTGCCGCGCCTGACGCCGGCGCACCGCGACGCCATCCACGGCCCGATCCCGACCACCGAGGATGAAGCCGCCCTGAAGAAGTTCAGCGCACTGATGAAACTCGAGCCCTTCCAGCGCGGCATGCGCGAACTCGCGCCGACCGTCTGGATCACCGCCCTCCGCAAGGTGCAGAACCCGAACCGCGCCGGCCTCGACATCGTGTCGCTCGACGAGAACTTCGGCGCGCTCAAGGTCAGCCCCTTCTTCCACGCCACTGACGCCGACCTCGAGGCCTATCTTACGCAGCACGCGCTGCCGAACGAGTGGGACTATTTCGATCCCGCCAAGGCCGACGAAAAACGCGAGTGCGGCCTGCACGCCGCCTGGGGCGGGAAAGCAGCCGCTGGCGCGGCGGAGATCGCAGCCGGGAGATAGGAGATCGGGCCCGAAGTCCAAGCCAAACTCCCTCCGTCTTATTTTCCGATCTCCGAACTTCGATCTCCCATCTCCGCGTTGCGCCCTATGCCGACCAGCTACCATCTCGACCACCTGCAGCACCTCGAAACCGAGGCGATCCACATCATGCGCGAGGTCGCGGGCGAATTCGAACGCCCCGCCCTGCTTTTCTCCGGTGGCAAGGATTCCCTCTGCCTTCTGCGTCTCGCCGAGAAAGCCTTCCGTCCCTCGGAGCTGCCGATGCCGCTGCTCAATGTCGACACCGGTCACCATTTTCCCGAGCTCAACGATTTCCGCGACCGTCGCGCCAGGCAACTCGGCGCGAAGCTCATCATCCGCAAGGTCGAGGACGCCATCGCCAACGGCACCGCCACGCCGGCGCCCGGCGAAGTCAGCCGCAACAAGCTGCAGATTCCCGTCCTGCTGTCCGCCATCGAGGAATATCGCTTCGACTGCTGCATCGGTGGCGCCCGCCGGGACGAGGAGAAGGCCCGCGCCAAGGAGCGTTTCTTCAGCTTCCGTGACAGCTTCGGCCAGTGGGATCCGAAAAATCAGCGCCCCGAGATCTGGAACCTCTACAACGGCCGCCTTAATCCGGGCGACAACATGCGCGTGTTTCCGCTGAGCAACTGGACCGAGATGGATGTGTGGGAATACATCCGCCAGGAGGAACTCGAGGTGCCCAGCATCTATTTCAGCCACCGCCGGAAGTGCGTGCGCCGCGGCGGCCAGTGGCTCCCGGTCAACAACATCCTCCCGCCCAAGCCGACCGAGACCGTCCGCGACCTCGTCGTGCGCGTCCGCACCATCGGCGACATCATCAGCACCGGCCTGGTGGAGTCGCCGGCCGCCACGGTGGACGACATCATCACCGAGATCGCCGCGGCGCGCGTCACCGAACGCGGCTCCCGCGCCGACGACCGGTCCTCCGAGGCCGCCATGGAGGACCGCAAGAAAGCGGGCTACTTCTAAACCTTATCCGCATGTCCGTGCTCGCCTCACCATCCCCCTCGTCCGCTCCGTTGGTCCACGCCACCACCTCGGGTGCGCCGCTCCCAGTTGATATTTTGCGCTTCAACACCTGCGGCAGCGTCGATGACGGCAAGTCCACACTCATCGGCCGCCTGCTCTACGACTCAAAGTCGCTGATGGAGGACCAGATCGAGGCGCTTGAGCGCTCGGCCGACATCACTGGCGGCGGTCAGATCAACCTCGCCAACCTCACCGACGGCCTCCGCGCAGAGCGCGAGCAGGGCATCACCATCGACGTCGCCTACCGTTACTTCGCCACGCCGCGCCGCAAGTTCATCATCGCGGACACCCCGGG
>JBKJRX010000278.1:0-23941 GCA_046593155.1 Lacunisphaera sp. | reverse complement strand
GCTCATCGGCAACCTGACGCGCGATCCGGAACTCCGGGTCACGCCGAAGGGCACCGCCATCTGCCAGTTCAGCCTGGCCGTGAACCGCAAGTTCAAGGACGAGAGCGGCGGCGAGCGTGAAGAGGTGACCTACGTGGACATCGAGGCCTGGAGCAAGCAGGGCGAGACCATCGCCAAATATTGCACCAAGGGCCGCCCGCTCTTCGTCGAGGGCCGCTTGCGCCTCGACCAGTGGGAGGACAAGACCACCAAGGAAAAGCGCAGCCGCATGAAGGTTGTGCTCGAGAATTTCCAGTTCCTCGGCAGCGGCCGGGCCGACGGCGCCGCTCCCGGTGGGGGCGAGGGTGGGGAAGCCCGCACCTACGCTCCCCGCGCCAGCAGCGCCCCGAAACCCGCCGCCCCCGCGGCGCAGGAAAACCTCGACGAAGACGTGCCGTTCTAGCCCACCTTCGTTGTAGGAGCCTGCTTGCAGGCGATTCCCTACGACAGCCCATCGCCTGCAAGCAGGCTCCTACAAAAAATTCCCAAAAACCGATATCATCATGGCTAATCACGAAGTTCTCCTCCTCAAACCGGTCGACGGCCTTGGCGCCGAAGGCGACCAGGTCAAAGTCCGCGCCGGCTACGCGCGCAATTTCCTCCTGCCCCAGGGCAAGGCGGTCCCGCTCACGCAGGCCAACCGCAAGCACGTCGAGGCCCTCAAGAAGGCCCGCGGCCAGCGCGAAGCCAAGGAGCTCGACGGTGCGCAGGCGCTTGCCAGGCAGATCGAGAAGGCCGGCATCGCCATCGCCGTGAAGACGGGCGAGGGCGGCAAGCTTTTCGGCGCCGTCACCGCCAACGACATCCACGCCAAACTCACCGCCGCCGGCGTCACCATCGAGAAGCGCCGCATCCATCTCGGCCAGCCCATCAAGACCCTCGGCAAGCACGAGGTGAAGATCAAGCTGCACCCCGAGGTCAGCGTCGATCTCACCTTCGACGTCGTCTCCGAAAACCCGATCGAGCCCGCCGCGTCGTAAGGTCCCCGGCGACCTTACATCCTCGAGACCGGCCATGGCCCTGACGCCCGTTACTCCCCGACGCGGCTCGCCCTCGCCTGAGCAGACCCTGCCCTCCGCGGCACCGGACCGCTCGCCCCCGCACAGCGCGGAGGCGGAGGAGCACGTCATCGCCTGCTGCCTGCTTGACGGCAACGACACCATTGCGCGCTGCCTCGAGGCGCGCCTGGCCGCCGAATCGTTTTATTTTCCGGCCAACCGGCTCCTGTTTGAGATCATCATCGAGCTCTACCAGAAGGGCTCGGCCGTCATGCTCGAAGTGCTGGCCGAGGAGCTGAAGACCCGCCGCCAGCTCGAGGCGGTCGGCGGCTTTGCCTACCTCATGCAGGTCACGGGCAAGATTCCGACCACCGCGCATGCCGGTTACTTCATCGAGAAGGTCCGCGAGAAGCACCTGCTGCGCGAGTTGATCAAGGCCGCCACCGGCGCGGTCGAGCAGGCCTACAGCTTCACCGGCGGGCTCGCGGAGTTCGTCGACAAGGTGGAGCAGGAACTTTTCAAGGTCACGCAGGACCGGGTGAGCGACAGTGCGCAGGAGATCAAGGAGTCCATCAAGGAGGCCAACACCGTCATCGCCAAGCTGCTCATGAAGAAGGGCGAGCTCACGGGCGTCACCTCGGGCTTCAAGGACCTCGATGCGATGACCTTCGGCTTCCAGCGGCAGGAAATGATCGTCATCGCGGCCCGCCCCTCGATGGGCAAGACCAGCTTCGCGCTGAACATCGCCGAATCCGCCGCGCTGCCGAAGCCGGGCCGGGCCGAACCGGTGGCGACCCTCATCTTCTCGCTTGAAATGAGCTCGTCCCAGCTCGCCCTGCGCATGCTCTGCGCCCGGTCGCGGGTGAACATGAAGCTGCTCCGCGACGGTCTCGTCAGCCGCGACGGCCACGAGGTCAACGCGCTCGGCCAGGCGGCCGAGGAATTCAAGAAGGCCCCCATTCTGGTCGATGACTCCAGCGCGCTGACCATCATGGAAATGCGGGCGAAGGCGCGCCGCATCTACGCCCGGCGGAAGCTCGGCCTGATCATCGTCGATTATTTGCAGCTGATCAACGGCACCGATTCGCGCGCCCCCCGCGAACAGCAGGTCGCCGAGGTGTCCCGCGGATTAAAGGCGATGGCGAAGGAACTAGACCTGCCGGTCATAGTCCTAAGCCAGCTTAACCGCTCTTCGGAGAAGGAGAACCGCACGCCCCGCCTGTCGGACTTGCGCGAATCCGGCTCCATCGAGCAAGACGCCGACGTAGTGCTCATGCTATCCCGCCCCAAGGAGGCCGATGAAAAATTCCAGACCGCAGCCGGTGCCGCGGATTTAATCGTTGCCAAGCAACGCAACGGGCCGGTAGGAGATTTGAAACTAACTTTCCTTCAAGAAATTACGCGCTTTGAAAACTTCACACCGTAACCCGTTTGCGCGGGTTTTGCTCGCCACTATTTTCCTGTTTTCGGCCGTTCCGGGGCTGTTCGCCCAGGCCGAACCTGCACCGGGCCAAGCTGAGGCTCCGGCCGGACCGGTCCTTCGCGTTGGCACCATCACGATCAAGTTTGTGGGCATGGCCAACGTCAGCGAGCAGATCGTGCGGGCCAACATGGCCTTGCGCGAGGATACCGAGTTGGACGAGGCCCTGATCGACCGCGATATTCGCTCGCTCTACAAGACCGGCCTCTTCGAGTTCATCGAGGCCAAGCGCGAGCAGGTGGGCGGCAACGTGGTCAACTTCGTCTTTGATGTGACGCCCAAATTCCGCGTGCTCGCGGTGAAGTTCGACGGCACCAAGGCCTACAAGGACCGCCGCCTGCAGAAGGAAATCAAGTCCACGGCCAACGGCGCGCTGGACGAGCGGCAGATCAAGGACGACGCCCAGAAAATCTACGAGCTCTACCAGAAAAGCGGCTACAACCAGGCCCAGGTCACCTACAGCATCGACCGTAATCGCAGCACCGGCTTCGGCACCGTGACCTTCAAGGTGCGCGAGGGTGCCCGCGTGAAGATCGCGTCCATAAATTTCGTCGGCAACGACCACGTGAAGGGCAAGAAGCTCCGCAAGGAGATGGAGACCAAGAAATGGCACCTCTTCTCCTGGCTCACCGGCGGTGGTCGCCTGAAGGACGATGAGTTTGACGACGACCTCGACAAGCTGCGCGATTATTACAACGAGCAGGGCTACCTCGACGTCGAGATCGCCGAGGACAAGATCACCTTCGACTACCCCAAGCCCGAGCGCCTGATCATCACCATTCGCGTGAGCGAAGGCCGTCAATACAAGCTGGGCGACCTCAGCTTCACCGGGAACAAGATTTACTCGGAGCGCATCCTCCGTTTGGTGCCCCGCCAGAAAAAGGGCATGATCTTCGTGCCCTCGAAGCTGGACAAGGACGTGGAGACGCTGGAGGAATTCTACGGCCAGGTCGGCTACCTGCAGACGCGCGTCCGTCTCGTGCGCAAGCCCAACCTCACGACCGGGGACATCGACATCGAGTATCAGGTCAACGAGAGCGAAAAATTCCAGGTCGAGTCCATTGTCATCGAGGGCAACACCAAGACCAAGAGCATCGTCATCCTGCGCGAGCTCGTGCTCGGTCCCGGCGACGTCTTCGACTCGCTGCGCATGAAGATCAGCAAGCTCCGCCTCGAGAACACGCGGTTCTTCGAAGAGCCGGTCAACGTCACGGACGAGTCGACCAACATCCCGGGCCGCCGCAACCTCAAGATCTCGATTCGCGAGGCGCGCACCGGCAACCTGACCTTCGGCGCCGGCTTCAGCTCGCTCGAGCGCGCGGTGGTCTTCGCCGAGGTCACCCAGTCCAATTTCGACCTGTTCAACCGCCGCTCGTTCTTTCAGGGCGACGGCCAGAAATTCCGCCTTCGCTTCCAGATCGGCTCGCAGTCCAGCGAGGTCATCATGGCCTTTGAAGAACCCTACCTGCTCGAGCGGGAACTGGCGCTCGGCTTCCAGATTTACCGCCAGACCTCCGACTACAACAGCGCCTACTACGAGGAAATCCGCACCGGCGGCGAAGTCTACCTGCGCAAGCGGCTCTTCAACTGGCTCGAGGGCCGCCTGTCCTATACCTACCAGGTCGTCGACATCGCCAATGTGTCCGCCTCGGCCCCCGCCTCGATTCTCTTTGCGGAAGGCGCTTCGACCACCTCCAAGATCGGCCTGACCCTCACCCAGGACTCACGCGACAAGATCATCAACACCACGCGCGGCAACTACGGGACGCTCGACCTGGGCGTGGCCGGCGGACCGCTGGGGGGCGACAACAGCTACTACAGCCTCGAGTTCCGTGGCTCCAAGTTCTTCCCGATTGCCGAGTTCCAGGAACAGGTCCTGGCGGTGCTCGGCCGCGTCGGCGTGGTGAACAGCTTTGGGGACAGCGACAAGCTCACGACCCGCAGCATCATCGACCCCACCACGGGCCTGCCGGTAACCTCCGCGCCGTTTGTGCCCGGCGTGCCGTTCTACGACCGCTACTTCCTCGGCGGACCCCAGACCCTCCGCGGTTTCGAGTTCCGCACGGTGGGTCCCAAGGACTCGACGGGCGAGCCGACCGGCGGCAATACCTACGGCTTTCTCAGTCTAGAATACTCAATGGACATCGTGAAGCCCGTGCGTTTTGCCATCTTCTACGATGCCGGCTTCGTGAACACCGATGCCTACGACTTCAGCCCGGCGGAATACAACGACAACTTCGGCTTCGGTCTGCGCCTCTTTGTGGCCGGCGCCCCCCTCAGTCTCGATTTCGGTATTCCGCTGACCGGCGACCGGTTTAACAAAAAGGGCACGCAGTTTAATTTCTCCTTTGGCACCCGCTTCTAATCCCACAACCTCATTCCCATTATGAACAAGATGATCCGCACCCTCCTGACCCTGGCCGCTTTGGCCACCGGTTCCACTACGTTGCTGGCGCAACCGGCCATTAAATTGATCACGGTCGATGTGGCCAAGACCTACGACGGCTATTACAAGGCCGAGGACGGCATGGCCAAGTTCCGCGATGCCCAGCAAAAGGCCCAGGAGCAGGCCGAGGAGCTGCGCAAGCAGGGGCAGACCATGGTGGATGAATACAAGGAGCTGGGCGAGCAGGCGAAGAACACGCTGCTCAATGCCGAAGCCCGCACCAAGGCCGAGCAGGCCGCGCAGAAGAAGCTGGAGGACATCCAGCGCAAGCAGGCCGATCTGCAGAACTTCGTCCAGAGCACCGAGCGTTCGCTCCAGCAGCAGATGCTCACCCGCCGCGAGCTCCTGCTCGAGGAAATCACCAAGACCGTCAACGAACTGGCCAAGCGCAAGGGTGCCACCCTCGTGATCGACAAGTCCGGCCCGTCCGCCTTCCGGATCCCGGTCGTGCTTTATGCCGATGCGGCCTATGACATCACCGACGAGGTGATCGCGGAGATCAACAAGGACCGCCCGGCGGCGGCCACTCCTCCCGCGGCGACGACCCCGGCCAAGCCCGCCGCGGCCACGCCGTCCCCGGCGGCTCCCGCCCCCGGCTTCACGGTTCCCAATGTCGGCACGAAGACCGAGCCGGCGAAGAAGCCGTAAGAATTCTTGCCAAGCCCTGTTCCTGCGAACAGGGCTTTTTTGTGCCCATGCAGGTCGCTTATACCCCCGCCGAGATTGCCGCCATCGTCGGCGCCCAACGCACCGCCGGATCGACCACGCACCAGATTCGCGACATCGCCTCCCTCACCGCGGCCCGCGCGGGCGATCTGTCCTTCCTCGGCAACACCAAATACCGGGCGCAAGTGGAGGCAAGCACGGCAACCGCCCTGCTGTTGCCGTTGGATTACATCGGTGAGCCCAGGCCCGGGCAGGTTTTCCTGTTCGTTGAAAACCCCTCGGCGGCCCTCGCCAGGGTGTGCGCCCGCATCGAGGCGGCCCTCTGGCCCAAACCTTGCCCGGGGATCCACCCGAGCGCGGTGGTGGCACCCACGGCCAGGATTGATGCCACGGCACATGTCGGCCCGCTTTGCGTCATCGAGGACGGCGTGCAGATCGGCGCCGGCACTGGGCTGCAGGCTTCCGTCTTTGTGGGCCGCGACGCCCGCATCGGCGAGGACTGCTGGGTGATGCCCGGGGTCGTGATCGCGGCCGGCTGCTCGCTCGCCAACCGCGTGCGGCTCCAGCCGGGAGTGGTCATTGGTTCCGACGGCTTCGGCTATGAACTCGTCCAGGGGCGCCACGAGAAACTCCCGCAGATCGGCGTGGTGGTGATCGAGGACGACGTTGAGATCGGCGCCCATTCCACGCTGGATCGCGCCCGGTTCAGCCGGACGGTCGTGGGAGAGGGCACCAAGATCGACAACCTGGTGCAGATCGCCCACAACGTCGTCATCGGCAAACATTGCATCCTGTGCGCCCAGTCCGGCATTTCGGGCAGCACCACGCTCGAGGATTACGTGATCTTGGGCGGCCAAGCGGGGGTGGCCGGCCACATCACCCTCGGCAAGGGCACCAAAATCGGCGGGCAGACCGGTGTTTCCTACGATACCCCGGCGGGCTCCTACCTGAACGGCACCCCCGCCATCCCCTACATGCTGGAGCGCCGGCTGCAGGTCCTGCACCAGCGCCTGCCTGATCTTTTCAAGCGCGTGGAGGCGCTGGAGAAAAAAGCCGAATAGGCTTCCCGCTTTTGCCCTTCTCCGTTACCACGCCACTGTAATGAGGGACACGAAGCTCAAGATTTTTTCCGGCTCTTCCAACCGCGCACTCGCAGAGGAAATCTGCCAGTCCATCGGCGTTCCGCTGGGCGACGCCACCGTCACCTGCTTTCCCGATGGCGAGTCGTTCGTGAAGATCAACGAGAACATCCGCGGCGCGGACACCTACTTCATCCAGTCCACCTGCCCGCCGACGAACCATCACCTGATGGAACTGCTGATCATGATCGATGCCGCCAAGCGCGCGTCGACGTCGCGCATCACGGCGGTCATCCCGTTTTACGGCTACGCGCGCCAGGACCGCAAGGACCAGCCCCGCGTGCCGATCACGGCCAAGCTTGTGGCCGACCTCCTCACTGCCGCCGGTGCGAACCGGGTCCTGGCGATGGACCTTCACAGCCAGCAGATCCAGGGTTTCTTCAACATCCCGGTCGACCACCTCTTCGCCTCGCCGGTCTTCTTCGAATACCTGGCGACCAAGAAATCCAACAAGCTCGTGGTTTTCTCGCCCGATGTCGGCGGCATGAAGATGGCCGCGGCCTACGCCGATGTGCTCGGCGCCTCCTTGGGCCTCGTCGCCAAAAAGCGCACCGGCGCTACCACGGTCGAGGCCATCAATGTGGTCGGCGAGGTGGACGGCTGCGATGTTCTCCTGGTGGACGACATCACCGAGACGGCCGGCACGCTCACGGCGGCCGCAAAGATTTTAAAGGAGCATGGGGCCAAGAGCATCCGGGCCGCCGTCAGCCATTGCGTGCTGAACGAGATCGCCTACGAGCGCCTCAAGGGCGGCCTGATCGACGAGCTGATCACCACCAACTCCGTGCCGATTGATACCCGCGGTCTGCCAATCACCGTTCTCAGCATCGCCCCTTTGCTCGGTGAAGCGATTCTGCGCATCAACACCAACGAGAGCGTCACCAGCCTGTTCAAAATCAAGGGTTTCTAAGGGGCTTCTGAGGCCTCAGTGCCTTGTTGTTGGAGCCTGATTGCCGGCGATTTTAGCGTTCGTGGTCAGGCTACATCCTGAATCGCCTGCAAGCAGGCTGCCTGCAAGCAGGCTCCTACAAAAATTCAAGGACAGGCCGCGCCTTCACTAAGACACACGCGAGGTCCGACTTGCGGAACCGCCGGTGTTGGGCAGTGTCATTGTCCGCTTCCTTTCCCTATGAAAACCAAGTCGGTTGCCCTGCTCTTCGCTCTCGCTACCTCTATTCTCGGCCTGGCCGTCGGTCTCTTCGCTGCTGACAAGGTCACCAAGGCCGTCCCGGCCAAGGAGGTGGCGCCAATCAAGAAACCCACCCTCAGGATCGACGCCTCGCCGATCGGCGATTCCAAGACCGTCATCCTGAGCTACGCCGATGCGCTGGACACCATCCGTCCGGCCGTGGTCTCGGTTTATTCGAGCAAAATGGTCCGCCAGCAGGTGCCGGAGTTTCTCCGCCAGTTCGGAGCCCAGGGTCGCGAGCAGAAGCAGCGCGGCCTCGGCTCGGGGGTCATCATCTCCACCGACGGTTTCATCATCACCAACAATCATGTGATCGATGAGGCCGATGAGGTGAAGGTCCTGCTCAATGATGAGCGCGAATACACCGCCAAGGTCATCGGCACTGATCCGAAGACCGATGTGGCCGTCATCAAGATTGAAGCGGAAAATCTGCCGGCCGCCATCCTCGCCGACAGCACCAAGCTGCGCGTCGGCGATGTCGTCTTCGCCATCGGCAACCCCTTGGGCGTCGGCCAGACCGTCACGATGGGCATCGTTTCCGCCACGGGCCGCCGGGTCGGCATTCTCGATGAGGTCGATGGTTATGAAGATTTCATCCAGACCGACGCCGCGATCAACCAGGGCAACTCCGGTGGTGCGCTCATTGACGCCCGCGGCCGTCTCGTCGGCATCAATTCCGCCATCATTTCCACCTCCACCGGCAACATTGGCATCGGCTTCGCCATCCCGGTCAACCTCGCGAGCAGCATCATGCACAGCCTGATCGACACCGGCACCGTGGCGCGCGGCTACCTCGGCGTCTCGACCGACGCGGTCACCGCGGAAATGGCCGAGTCCTTCGGCCTGAAGCCCGACCAGAAAGGCGTGGTCATCACCGATCTGAATCCCGCCGATGGCCCGGCCGCCAAGGCCGGCCTGAAACGCGAGGACGTCATCGTGGCCATCAACGACAAGACCGTGACCACGCGTGACGATCTCCGGCTGGTCATCGCTCAGACGCCGCCGGACACCAAGATCACCGTCAAATACATCCGGGACGGCAAGACCGAGACCCGGGAGGTCACCTTGGGCCGGAAACTGGACGACAACGCGTCCGATGGCGAACTGATCGCCGGGGTTTCGGTTGCGCCCCTGTCCGACACGCTGCGCAAAGAGTTGCGCGTCGACGATCGCGTCGAAGGGGTCGTGATCACCGAGATCACGAACAATTCACCTTACCGCGAGATCTTCCCCCAAGGCGCCGTGATCGAGCAGTTGAACCGCGCGCCGGTGACCGACCTGGCCACCGCCAAGCGCGCCCTGCGCGAAGGGCGCAACATCGCGCTGGTCTATTATCGCGGGGTTTACCGCTACGTCATGTTCACGGTCCGCTGATTTGCCTCGGTTTCGCCGGCGAGAACCGAGGACAAACACCGGGTGGCCAGCAGGCCACAACGGTGAGCAGCTCTTTCCTCTTAAAATCAAGGCGCACCGGGAAGGTGCGCCTTTTCTTTTGGTAGGGCCCGTGCTAGCCGCCGGGCCGAAGGGGAAGGTTCGCCGACTAGCGGCGATCCTCCATCTACTCAGCTCCCCGGTTTCGTCGCCGGGATCTTCGCCATCTCCGGCGGCACCTGGTCGGCCGGGTAGGTGGGATAGCTCATTTCGAGCAGCGAAAGGCACGGCACGGTGAACTTCGCCTGGCCGGCGCTGCGGTCCACCAGCACGGCCACGGCGACGGTCGTGCCACCGTGCTGCTTCACGATGTCGAGGCATTCCTGCACGCGGCCGCCGCGGGTGATCACATCCTCGACGACGAGGACCTTCTCGCCGGGCCGGAAGGTGAAGCCGCGGCGCAGGACGAGGACATGGTTCTCCTTCTCGGCGAAGATGAAGCGGCACTTGGACTGACGCGCCACCTCCTGGCCGATCACGAGCCCACCCATCGCCGGGGCCAGCACGGTGTCGTAGGCCAGCGATCCGAGCTGCTGCTTGAGCAGCGTGCTGAGACGCTCCACGGCGGGCATGTCCTGGCAAACCTGCGCGCACTGGAAGAAATGTCCGCTGTGCAGGCCCGAGCGGAGCACAAAGTGCCCCTGCAGCAGCGCTTGGGTGCGGATGAAAATATCGATGACCTCCTGTTGAACGGCATCCATGCGAAAAACGTGGGGGAATCCGGTGTGGCATGTAAACTGTTTTTAAGTAGGTTTCTTCCATGACGCCTTCCCTCGACAAGCCCGCCCTCGAAGACGAGCTCGGCGATGTGCTCGAGAAGGCGGCCCGCAATGTCCCGTTGAGCCTCGAGAGTCTTGCGCTGGCCGCGCAAGTGGACATTGGCCGGCTGCGGGACGCCGTGGATTACCGCCCGGATCTCACCCCGGTCGAACTCGGGCGCCTGGCCGCGGCCCTCAACCTGAATGAAGTCGGCCTGAATGCCCTGGCGCAAGGGCGCTATCCCTTGCCCGATCCGGTGGGGCTGACGTTCTGCGTGCACCCGTTGCGGATGCCTTTCGGCGTCGGCGTGGCGAACGCCTACCTCATCAGCACCGGTGGTGACAGCGCGGTGTTGTTTGACACCGGTGCCAGCCATGCGGAGTTGCACCGCGCCTGGCCGGCGCAGGTCCAGCGGCTCGACGCCGTGTTTATCACGCACTACGAGGCCGAGCACATCGGCGGACTCGAGGTCGTGCTCCGCGAGAGCGAGCTCGGCCATTTTCATGGGCCGCCGAACGGTCGCTGGCCCCAATGCTGCGGGTTGGGCGAGGGGCAGAAAGTTACGGTGGGCGGATTTAACATCACGGCCTTCAGCACTCCCGGCCATGCCGCCGAGCACAACTGCTACCTCGTGGAGCCCACCACCCAACCGGCTGGAACGGTGCTGCTGATCTCCGGCGACCTGATATTCGCAGGTTCGCTTGGCGGCGGCTATTTTTGCTGCCAGCGGCAGCTGACGCATTCCCGCCGCATCATGGGCCTGCTGCCCGATGACACCGTCATCGCGCCAGGTCATGGCCCGTTGACGACCTCCGCCAACGAGCGTCGGTATAATCCTTTCCTTGCCGTTTAGACTGCGAGGGCTGGGGACTTGGGAGCCGAGCGGTCCAATGCTAGCGCAAATTCTTGGCCCGGCGGTCGTTCACCCCCAACCATGCTGCTTTCGATGAGAAACCCATTCATTTTGTTAATGGGTCAGGCGCCGGCAGTTTGGAAGGAATAGATGGAGCCGAGGCCGAGTAGCTTGGTGAGTTCGTCGAGGGCGCGGCGGGTCTCGGCCAGAAGCTGTGGGTCGGCGAGGTCGGCGGCCGCCAGCCGGTCCCGATAGTGTTTTTTCACCCAGCCGGTGAGGGCGGCGTGGGTGGCGTCCGTAAGCAGGATCTGCGGCGGCAGCGCGGCCAGCTCGGCCGTGGTCAGCACCACGCGCAGACGGAGGCAGGCGGGACCGCCGCCGTTGCGCATGGACTGCTTGAGGTCGAAGTAATGCACCTCGCGCAGGGGGGTGCGGCCGCGGGCCAGCAGGTGCTGGATGAAGGCCTTTACGCTCGGAGTCTCGGCGCAGTTGGTCGGCGCGATCAACGCCATGCGCCCGCGGGAGAGGGTGACCAGCTGCGAGTTGAAGAGGTAGGAGTTCACGGCATCGGCCAGCGGCACGCGAGCGAGCGGCACTTCGATGGGGATCAGGACCGAATTGCGGTGGAGGGCGGCGTAGCGGCGGCCGAGTTCATCGATGACTTCGGGCGTCCGGACAAAGGCGCGCTCGTGGTAGAGGAAGACGTTCTCATTGCCGACAGAGATGACGTCGTTGTGGAACACACCCGCATCGATCGCCGCGGGGTGTTGCTGTGCGAACACGATCTGTTTGCGGTCTATTAGATTACAACGGGCGACCGCGGCGGATGCCTCCAGGGACTGGCGGGCAGGGAATCGCCGGACACGCGCGGGTTCGGCTTCGGGGTCGAAGGCTTGGTGGCCATAAACGAAGAAATGCAGACCGCGGCGGGAGTGACCCGGGGCGAACCGGGTGTGATTCGCCGCGCCCTCGTCGCCCAGGGCCTGCGCCCCAGGGATTGGCTCGTGAACGGCGAAGCGCGCCGAATCCCGGAAGATGGCCCGGAGGGTGCGGGCGGTCTGCGGCGGCTCGATCGACCGGTGAAACTTGGCGGCCAGGTTGGCTGGGGTGAAATGCACGCGCCCATCGGCCGCGTCGACCGAGGGCGTGACGGTGGCGGCATTCGCCACCCACATGCTCGAAGCCGAGCAGCAGGCGGCCAGCAGGGCGGGGGCCTGCCGGGCGGCGGCTTGCAGAATGGCGGCATCGTCCGGACCGGAGAAGCCCAGCTGGCGCAGCGTGTCGATCGCCGGTCGCTCGTGCGGCGGCAACACGGCCTGCGGCACGCCGAGATCGGCGAGGAACTTCATCTTGGCCAGACCCTGCAGGGCGGCTTCGCGAGGATTCGACACCGCGCCGCGGTGCGACATGGATGCGACGTTGCCGTGGGACAGGCCTGCATAATTGTGCGTGGGGCCGACGAGACCGTCGAAATTGACTTCGCGCGCACTCATGAATCCAGCCCGGGCGGCAGGTTGGCGGGACGTTTAACCTCGGGAATCTCGATGCTGGCGACCGGGTAGGCGCAGTAGTCGGCGGCGAAGAAACCGCTGGGGCGGTGGTTGCCGCTGCGCCCGACGCCTCCGAAGGGCGCGGCACCGCTGGCCCCGGTAAGCTGCTGGTTCCAGTTGATGAGGCCGGCGCGGACCTCGTCCCGGAATCGCGCAAAGAGCGCCGCGTCGTCAGCGATGAGCCCCGCGGCGAGGCCGTAGCGGGTGGCGTTGGCCTCGATGATCGCCGCCGGGAAATCGGGCACCCGGATCACCTGGAGGAGCGGTCCGAAGATTTCCTCGTCGCGGCGTTCGCGCACGGCGGTCACGTCGATCAGACCCGGTGACACCAGCCCCATGCCCGGACGGAGCAAACGCGCATGGACGAGAGCCGTGGCTCCGCGAGTGACCAATTCCTGCTGGGCGGCCAGCACCTGGGTGGCGGCGGCGGCCGAGACCACCGGGCCCATGAAAGGCTCCGGTTGGTCGGTGGAGGCCCCGACCCGGATGGTGCCGATCCGACCGATGAGTTCCGCCAGGAAAGCATCGCCGCCGGTGCCCGTGGGCACGATGAGTCGCCGGGCACAGGTGCAACGCTGGCCGGCGGTGAGGTAGGCGGACTGCACGACCAGCAGCGCGGCGGCACCAAGGTCGCGGGGCGGCCAGACGACGAGCGGGTTGTTGCCGCCTAGTTCGAGCGCCAGGATTTTTTCGGGGGTGCGAGCAAACTTCTCGGCCAGCCAGAGACCGGTGCGGGCTGAACCGGTGAAGAAAAGCCCGTCGAGGCCGGGATCATCTACAACGGCTGCGCCGGTGTCGCGCCCCCCTTGCACGACCTCCAGGGCGCCCGGCGGCAGGCCGGCGTCGCGCCAGGCCGTGGCGTAGAGTTCGGCGACCAACGGCGCGTATTCGCTGGGTTTGAAGACGACGGTGTTGCCGGCGAGCAGGGCCGGCACGATGTGGCCGTTGGGCAGGTGGCCGGGAAAGTTAAAGGGTCCAAAGACGGCGACGACGCCGTGCGGACGGAACCGGGTGATGGCCGGACCACCGGTGAACTCGGCAGTGCGGCGGGCGTGGGCCGTGATGGCCAGTTCGACCTTGCCGATCATCGATGCCACCTCAGTGAGGGCCTCCCAGGTGGGTTTGCCGATTTCGCTGGAAATTGCGCCGGCGATCACTGTCCGACGGGTTTCGAGGATGCGGGTAAAGTTTCGCAGACAGGTTTCGCGATCGATCGGCGGAGTCCGCGACCAGAGGCGAAAGGCTGAGCGGGCGCGACCGAAGGCCGCGGAGACTTCAGTCCGGGTGGCGGCCGGACCGGTCCAGACAGTTTCGCCGGTGGCGGGATTGATGGACGAAAAGGTGGACATGAAAAATCCGGGGCTAGCGCAGCGGGGCAAAGGTGACCGTATCGCCGGGCTGGAGGGCGAGCGCGGCGGCCGACTCGCGGTCGAGCGAGACGGTGCCGTCGGCCTGTTCAGACAGCGTCCCCAAGCAGGCGCAAAAATCCGCCGCCGTGCGGGCGAGCAGATGTCGGTTTCCGGTGATGGCTGCCGCGTCCGCGTCCCCCAGCCGGGCGGTGCGCATCGTCCGGATGGTGCGGATGTCCTTCGTGGCTGTGCGCAGCAGCGGACCGGCGTCAAAGATGTCCACCTCGTTGGTGCGGGTGAAGCCTTGGGCGAGCAGAAGATTCAGGGCCGGCTCGGTGCTCGTGTGAACCTGGCCGATGACGGCTTGCACGGCGAGAGGCAGGAGGGGCACGTAGATCGGATGGTCCGGCATGAGGTCGGCGATGAAACCCTTGTCGCCGAGGCCGCTGAGAAAATCGGCGGCGTAGAAGTCGAACTCGAAGAACTGGCGGCCGACGGCCTCCCAGAAGGGCGAGCGGCCGCTCTCATCCAGCCGGCCGCGCAGCTCGGCGATGATGGAGTCATCGAAGCGGGTCGGAAACGCCCCGACGAAAAGAAAACGGGCGAGCGACAGGAGCCGGCCGGCGCCGGCCCGCCGATAGTCGGGCCGGAGGTAGAGCGAGCAGATTTCCGAGGGGCCGCGATGGAGTTCCTTCAGGTGAAGGACGGAAATCTGCTTTTCGATCTTGAGCGGGGCGTGCTCGTAACGCTCGGTCCGGATCTCGTAGCTGTAGAACGGCTCGTAGCCGCCGACGCGCGCAGCCAGACCGCTGGTCCCGACCAGCTCACGGGTGGCGGTGTCCTCCAGCACGAACAGGTAACACTCGCCACCCGGTTTTTTCACGCGGGTGGCAAAGGCCCGCAGGGAATCGGCAATGCGGTCGCGGAGAAATTCCTCGTTGGCCGGCAGCGTCGTCAGCCCGCCGTCGATGGACGCGGCGAGAGCGACAAGGCCGGCGAGGTCCGATTCACGGATGGGACGAAGAAGGAGCATTCCGGGACAGAATTATAGCGCAGGTGACATTCCACAGGCAGCTTAATTTCTGCAGAAGCGAGCCGGTTCAGGAAGAGGGCTGCGGGCCGGGCGCGGGTGACGAGGCGTCCTTCTCCAGAACCACGGTCGCACGCGGTATTTTCTGCGACCACAAAATGGTCGGGACGGAGAGATTCGAACTCTCGACCTCTTGCTCCCGAAGCAAGCGCTCTACCAGGCTAAGCTACGTCCCGAATTTGCTTCCGGTCTGACCGGAAAAGAGCGGTCAAGAGACCCCAAAGGCCGGGGGGTAGCAAACAAAATATTCCAGCGCGGCAATTTCCTTCCCGCGACTGAATAACCGCGGCCAAAACCGCCCAAGTCACGCTTTGACGGGGCCTCGCGGCAGGGTGGGCCCGTCCACCCAGAGGGCCGGGATGGTGGTGGTGGAGGGGTGTTCGGGCACGCCGCAATCGTTGCGGTGTAGCGCGGCGATCAACAATTCCACGCCCCGGGCTCCCAACAGGGCCGGCTGCAGGTCGAGCCCGGCGCAGGGCACGGTGTTGCTCGTCGTGTTCAGGCAGCAGAAGCCGTGGGTCTCCGGGATGCGGGCCCCGCACTCCTTCATCCATTCCATCACTTCCGCCCGGTGGCAGATGACGGCATCCGGCTGCTTGGCGTTGAACCATTTGATGAAGGTGGCGCGGGTGAGGTCGGGCACGATCAACGGCGGCAGCGCCTCCGTCTGGGCGTGGTGTTCATGGTAGGTGTGGAACGCGGCCTCCCAGCGATAGAGCAGCCGGGAGTCATTGCCGGCATGCAGCACCAGTCCCAGGCGGTGATAACCCAGTCCATGCAGCCGCTGCACGGCAAAGACCATCGAGCGGTAGTGATCGGGACAAACCGAGTGGAGCGCCGGCCGTTCGATCAGGTAGTCGGTATAGATGCCCGCGAAGTGCGACCAGTCGAGACTGCTGAGATCCGCATCGCCGGCGACGGGCAGGACCAGCAGACCGCGGATGCCCCGCGCTTGCAGGATGGTATCGAGCCGGGTGTTGGAGATGCCCTGGGCTCCGGTGACAATGGTCTCGGCTTTGAAGCCCAGTTCCGCGGCCCGGGTGCTGGCGCCGCGGGCGAGTTCCCGATGGTAGCGGTTGGAGCTGGCGGGACGGTTTTCGGGACCGTCGAGATCCAGGATGGCCAGCACCCCGCGGAAGGTGCCGGAGCGGGCCCGGCGCATTTCTGACATCAGGGCCCCGGCGAGCGGGTTGGGTCGGTAGCCGACTGCCTTGGCGGCTTTCTGCACGCGGCGGCGAGTCACGGGGTTGACGCGGGGGGAGTCGCGCAACGCTTCCGAGACGGTCGTATGCGACAATCCCAAGCTGCGGGCAATCTCACGAATTGAGGGGGCGCTCATGGGTGGGGTCTTACTGTAAGAATATAGACTGCTCCGGGACGCGCTGACCAGCTGGAAGTTACTGGCGGATGCATTTCCTGAGGTGGAACGCGTTGACCCCAACGCGTTGATGGATTGCCGATCGCACAAAGCGCGCTGAGGTCAGCGCGCTCCACCCCGACAACCCTAGGGCAATTTGTGGGCCAGCGAGCTCGCCCGCGCCAGCTCCGCCCCGGCAAGCCGGCGCCCTACACCGCGCTGCGGACCACCGCCGCGCCAAGCGGCCGCAAGGTTACGTAGCGGCCGCTGGCCTCACCGGTGATCAATTCGCGTCCTTGGAAATCGCCGAGTGCGATCTTCGCCGACCGGTCGGTGTGATTCAGCAGGAAGAGAAAGCGGTCGTGGCGCGACTCGCGCAGCGTGACTTCCACGCCGGCCGGGGTGGGCAGCACGGGCTTTATCCTGGCCTCCTTGACGATGCGGTCGAGCAGCAGGGTGAGGCCGGCGTCGTCGAGGCGCGTGCCGAGGTAATAGGCGGCACCGCGGCCATGGGTATGGCGGGTGACCGCCGGGCGGCCGGAGAAAAAATCGCCGGCATAGGTGGCGAGCGCCTGGGCGCCCTCAAGGTGGAGCAGATCGCACCAGTGGTCGCAGGTGACCTTGCGTCCGCCGAAGCGCACGCGGTTTTTGCGGCCATCAGGATACGGGGCCCATTCCTCGACCCAGAGGCCGAGCACCTTGCGCAACAGGGCGGGGTAGCCGCCGAGCACGATCTGTTCGTGTTCGTCCACAATGCCGCTGAAATACGTGGCGAGCAGCGTGCCGCCACGCGCGACAAAGGTCGTCAGGTTGGCCGCGCTTTTTGCGGGCAGCAGGTAGAGTGCCGGCGCGACCACGAGGTCATAAGGTGCGAGGCTGCTGCCCGGGTGCACGAAATCGACCCCGATGTTGCGTTCGTAGAACCAGCGGTGGAAGACGCGCACCCAGGCCGGGTATTCGATCCTGCCGGGCTTCGACTCGAGTTCCACCGCCCACCACGCGTGCCAGTCAAAGGCGATGGCCACGCGGTTGTGCACCAGCGAGCCGGCGACGGGGGCCAGGCGTTTCAACTCGGCGCCGAGCGCGCTCACCTCGGCGAATACCCGGCTCTGCGCGGCGGGCACGTGCTGCAGGAGGCCGCTGTGGAATTTCTCCGCGCCGGCCTTGGACGCGCGCCATTGGAAGAACATCACGCCGTCGCCGCCGCGGGCGAGAACCTGCAGGCTCTGCAGCCGCATGAGGCCGGGGCGTTTCGGGAGGTTGACCGGCCGCCAGTTCACGGCCGACGTGGCCTGCTCCATCAGCACGAAGGGCCGGTCGGGCTTCAGCGAGCGCATCAGGTCGTGGCCGGCGGAGGCCTCGTGCCGGGAATTCAGCTCGTCCACCGGGTCAGGATAGCTGTCCCATGCCACGTAATCGATCTCCGGTGCCCACGCGCGGTAGTCGAGCGGCTTGAAGAAGCCCATGAAGTTCGTCGTGAGCGGAATGTCGGGCGTCGCGGCGCGCAGGATGGCGGCTTCCATCCGGTGCAGGGCGAGGAAGGCATCGCTGGTGAACCGTTTGAAGTCGAGGCACTGCGTGGGGTTCGAGTGGTAGGGCGCGCGGCGTGGCGTGAAGATTTCCTCCCACTCCCCATAGGCCTGGCTCCAGAAGGCCGTGCCCCAGGCCACATTCAGGGCGGCGAGGGTCCGGTATTTGAGGCGCAACCAGTCGCGGAAGGCGCGCGTGCTGTCTTCCCCGTGGCATTCGTGCAGGTGGCAGGCGTATTCGTTGTTGATGTGCCACGAGGCCAGCGCCGGGTGGCGCCGGTAACGCCCGGCAATTTTGCGGACGAGCCCGGCGGCGAATTTTTTGTAGACCGGGCTGCTGGGCGAATACTGCTGGCGCGAGCCGACCTGCAGCGTGACGCCCTCGGCGGTCACCGGCAGCACCTCGGGATATTTCTTCGAGAGCCACGGCGGGGGTGAAGCGGTGGCCGTGGCGAGGCAGACCGAGATGCCATTTTTTGCCAGCAGGTCCATCACCCGGTCGAGCCAGTCAAAATCAAAGCGTTTTTCCGTGGGTTGAAGCTTCGCCCAGCTGAAGATGCCGACACTCACCATGTTCACGCCGGCGGCGCGCATCAGTCGGACGTCCTCCAGCCAGACGGACTCGGGCCATTGCTCCGGATTATAATCGCCACCGTAGAGCAGCTTGGACGGCAGTTTCGGCTTCATGCGTGATTTCAGTGTAGGTCGGGGTTTATCCCCGACACGAGCCGGTAAAGTGGCACGCGTTACCTAGGCGGCACCAAGTCGATAAGGGTCGGCGCGTCCCGGTCGCAGGACAGCTTGCCATCGGCATACTGCAGTTCGACGACTTGGATGGAGCTGCGGCGCAGTTCGGCCGAGGGCTTGTCCTCGGGCTTGATCGTGCCGGCGCGGCCGGGGTGGGTGAAATAAAACAGGAAGGCCCGGTCGCCACTCACGACCACGCCGGGATGGCCGCCGTTGACACCATCGTCCGCGCCCTTGCCGGGCACGTCGAGCAGGTTGACGGCCTGGGATTTCCACGCGTCCAGGTCGTCCGAGCGGTAGACGCCGAGCCCCTTCCACAGGTCCACGAGCATCCAATGGTGGCCTTTCCATTTGAAAACATACGGGCCCTCCCCGGGGCGCTCGCCGACGCCGGCGGCCTTGCCCTTGTCGGTCCAGGTGAACAGGTCGGGACTGTCCGCGTAGTAGATGGATTTGCTGTCGCGCTCGTTGTTATACCACATGCGCCAGCCGCCGCCGGGCAGGGGGAAGACGCACGCATCGATCACCCGGTCCGAGGCCAGCTTGAGAGCCGACTGGTATTGCCAGTCGCGCAGGTTGAGGCTCGTGAGGTGAACGATCCGGCGCGGATGCTGCCAGTTTTCAAAAATGCCGGGCACCACCGTGAGAAACATGTGATGGGTGCCGTCGGGCGCGGTGATGACATCGGGCGCCCACAGCGTCTGCTCGGGTCCGCCGATGTCCGGGGGCAGCACGATATTCGCGTCGCCGGCATACTTCCACGTGACCCCGCCGTCGCGTGACTCGGCGAGACCGACCGGCGTGCCGTGCACCCACGCGACACCCGACAGGCCCGGCACGTTGGCGCGGCGGTTGGTGTAGAACATGAGCCAGGTTTTTTCCGCGCGGTTCCAGATGACGACCGGGTCGGCCGCGCCATCGTATTTTTGATCGCGATAAAGCGGCTTGGGCGCGGGCCCGACGGCGAAGCCGGTGACACCAAGCAGGCCCAGGCAAAGCAGGAGACGGCGGGGTGACATGCGACGATGGACGGCGGCTCAGGCCATCCGCGTCGGCTGGAGCACAAAGCCCGTGTCACGTAACAGGCTTTGGGCGGCTAGCGCGTGATAAAGGGCGGTTTCCAGTCCATTGACGACCGGCACCGGGGCCGCCCCGCTGGCGGGCTCCTGCCAGGAAATCAATTCGGGGGGGACGGCCTGAACTGTGGTGGAAGCATGCACGGCCTCCACAAATGCCGTGTGGCGCTCGGCCAGGGCGGTGCTGCAGACAAAGGTGTCGGGGGTGTGCAGCTTGGCCAGCACCGCGTCAAACATCGACTGGCGGTTGGCGCTGCTGTCGGGCAGGGCGCGTTCCTCCCGGCGGCCATCGGCGTGGTGCACGATGCAGCTGCGCTCGTGTTTCCACTCGACGCGGCCGGTGCGGCCCTCGAGGTAGATCTCGGGTTCGCAGACTTCGCGGCAGGTATGCGTGGCCCCAAACCAAAAGGCGATGCCCTCGGGGGAGCGGGCGCGCACCACGCTGGTGTCGAAGCTCTCGATGGCGTGGGCGCGGAGCAATTCCCCCGACTCGATGCGGACCTGCGCGGCCTCGCCCAAGGTGGGACCGGCGAAATAGAGGCTGAGATTGACGAAATGGGCGAAGGCGTTGTTGAGCGGGGAGTCGAGGACCTGGGTGCCGTCGGCATGCAGCCGGCCGGCCCACGGATTGCGCGTGAAGTAGGCGGCGGGCCGCGGCCAGAGGCCGATGAAACGCACGGTGTGAATCGGTCCGATCACGCCGGCACAGAGCTGTTCCTTCAGCCAGCGGTTGACGGGACTGTAGATGTCCTGGAAACCGACCGCGACGAACTTGCCCGTGGTTTGCTCAGCCGCGCGGATGGCCGCGACCTCGGCGAGCGAGCCGGCCAAGGGTTTTTCGACGAGCACGTGGGCGCCGGCGCGGAGCGCGGCGAGTGTCATGCGCGCATGCCAGGGAATGCCCGTCGGAATAAGACAGAGATCAAGGCGGCCCGCCTCGGCCTTGAGCATCGCCTCATAATCGCGGTAGATCGTGCAGCCGCGCGCGCGCAATTCGGACTCAATGGCGGCTTCCTCACCCGGGTTGATGATGACGGCGGCGCAGAGGTCGAGTTCGCCGCGTTCATGGGCGGCCCGGGCCAGCGCCAGGTAGACCCGCGCGTAGCCGGACACTCCGATCAAGGCGAGCCGCGGGCGGGTGGAAGAAGAAGGCGTCATGCGGGCGGGGATCCGTCCGAAGAACGGAAAAGAAAAGGCATCGGGAGTGTGAGCAAAAGGGGCCGGACGGTGGGTAGGCCAAGTCGCCAAGGGGTGCTGAACGAGATACTTATGGGCGTCCGGTGAGGGTCCGGGCGACACGGTGGGAGTCTTACAGTAAGAACATCCGGCAGTGCCGGACTCGGGTCTAAGCCCGGTCAACGAAGACAACGGATAAGGCGCTAGGTCAGCGCGCTCCACCCAGTTGGCCCAGAATCTCCCGTGCTGCCGTGAAATCGGGTTTGAGCCGCAGCGCGGTCTCGAAATAGGGCCGGGCCTCGGACTCGCGGCCGGACTCGAGGAGCGCGAAGCCGACGTTATAATGGGCTTGCGCGTCACCGGAGCTGAGGCGCAGGGCGGTTTGATAAGCCGCCAATGCGTCCGCCGGCCGGTTGGCAAGGGCGAGGGCCACGCCGAGGTTGGTATGCGTTTCCGGGGAGGTGGGTTGCAGCCGCACGGCTTGTTCCAAGTGGCCGATGGCTTCGGGCAACCGGCCGGCTTCCGCGAGTGCTATGCCAAGATTGAGCTGCGCGGTCGCATGGGCGGGGTTGAGGCGGACCGCCTCGGCATAAGATTTGATCGCGTCCGCCGGGCGAAGGAGGGCGCCATAGGCCAGGCCGAGATTGAAATGCAACTCTGGCGAATCCGGTCGCAGGCGCCGCGCCGTCTCGAAGTGCGTGATGGCCTCGGGCACGGCTTTCATGGCCATCAGGGCGGTGCCCCAGTTGCTCTGCGCCTCGGCGTGGCGCGGATTCATGCGGAGACACTCGACATAGTGGGCGATGGCTTCCGGCCAGCGTTCCAACCGGGCCAGCGCGACACCCCATTGGAAATGGATTTCCTCGGGCCAGGGATCGAAACGGCGCGCGGCCGCAAAATGGGGAAGCGCCTCCTCGCCGCGCCCGGTTTTTGAGAGAGCCATGCCCAGATTCAGGTGGGCGGCAAAATAATGGGGCAGGATGCGGACGGCCGTTTGCAACGGTGCCACCGCCTCGGCCGGGCGGCCCGCCCACAGGTGCGCCAGGCCGAGGTTGAAATGGGTTTTCGGCATGCCCGGATCCAAGCGTAGCGAGGTTTCGTAGCACGGGATCGCCTCCTCCCACCGGTCTTGCAGAAAATAGTGGCGGCCGAGGTTGTTGTAGGTCCGGGCATTATCCGGGCGCTTGACGATAGTATCCTGCCACAAGGCGACTTCGTCCTGATAAACGGCGTTCCGCTGCCAGGTGACCGCGCCCGCCGCGAGGGCGAGCACGGCGCCAGCGACGAGCAGCCCCCGCCGGCCGAGCCGCGGGGCCGCCGCTCCGGCGACGAGAGCGATGACGGCCGCCAGCGGCAGATACATCCGGTGCTCCACGATCATTTGCATGGTGCCCGGCATGAGGCTGGTCGGGGCGAGGATGCCGAAGAACCACGCGCCCAGGAAACCCGCCACCGGATGTCGCCTCAGCGCCCACAGCGTGGCCGGCATCAGCACGAGCACGGGCGCGGCCCAGGGCAGCGTTTGCGCCAGCGTGGGCGCCGGGATCTGCCCGTAGTCGAAGACGAGCGGGGCCGGCCAGAAACTGAGCCAGAGATAGCGGCTGACGGCCTCGAACTGCGTCAGCCAGTAACCGGGCAACGACATCGCGACATTGAAGCCCATCGTGCCGCCCCGGTTGCCGCCGGTGCCCGCCACCAACCAGGCGAGCGGCAGCCATGTTGCGGCCAGGGCGAGATGCCGCCACCGGTGCCGTTGCCACGCCGCCCGGAAGCTGCCGCTGACAAATGTCCGGTCATACAGGAACACCAGCACCGGGGCCAGCGCGGCCACCTCCTTGGTGCCCACCCCGAGCAGGCAGGCGAGGAATGAAACCGCCATCCAGCCGCGCGACCGCGGTGAGTCGACGGCGCGCACGAACGTGTAGAAGGTCACGAGGAAGAAAAGCCCCATCAACGATTCCGCGCGCTGCACAATATAGGTCACTGACTCGGTCTGCAGCGGGTGAAGCAACCACAGGCCCGCGATCACGAGGGCGACGGCATGGGCGTCTGGTTGTGGGAGCGAGCTTGCTCGCAATGGAGACGATAAATCGCCTGCCAGCAGGCTCCTGCCGGAGGACATCTCCAGCGTGCGGCGCACCAGACCGAAAAGTGTCAGGCCGGCCAGGAGATGGATCAGCAGGTTAAGCGCGTGATAGCTCCACACATCGAGACCGCTGACCGCATAATTGAGCGCGAGGGACAGGTTGAGCACCGGCCGGCCGCTCACGGTGACGCCGCCCTCAGACGGCGGGAACCACGCGGCGCGGAAGCTTTGGATGGAGGTGTTCTCCACGATCGACGGCACATCGTCGAAGACGAACGGCCCGCGGAACGAGTTGGCGTAGGCGAGCAGTGTGCCGCCGGCGAGCAGCGCGCTGGCCAGCCAGATGGCTCGATGATCCTGCCGGCCGGTCGCTGAGGATTTCATCGACGGGCAGCACGCTGCATCTCCAGCGCGCGGTCGAGATTTTCCTGCACGCGCTGGTCGCCGGGTTTCCGGCGCAGCACCTCGCGGTAGTGGGTGATGGCCTCGTCCACCTGCCCGCTGACCAGGAGCGCGTTGGCGAGGTTGTTGCGGGCGGGCAGGTAATCGGGCGCCAGGGCCAGGGCCCGGTGGTAATGCGGGATGGCGCCGGCAATATCCCCCGCCGCCGCCGTGCGATTACCTTCGCCATAAAATGCGGTGGCCAGCTGCCCCGGCACCTCCGGGGCTTCAGGTTCGATCCGCAAGGCCTCCTCGAAATGGGCGATCGACTCCGGGGTCCGGCCGAGCGCGGCGAGGGCCAGCGCCAGATTAATGTGCGCGCCGGCCGAGCGCGGCGCGAGCTTCACCGCCGCTTCGCCGTGGTGGACCGCTTCCGCCGGTCGGCCGAGGCGGGTGAGCACGTCGCACAGATTAAGACGCGTGGCGGCATTGTCCGGCTGCAGGCGCAGCGCCTCCTCGAAGCGGGCGACCGCCTCCGGCAACTGCCCGGCCTCGACGAGCGCGATGCCGAGATTGGTGTGGGCGCGCGGGTTGTCCGGA
>JBKJRX010000270.1:0-4896 GCA_046593155.1 Lacunisphaera sp. | reverse complement strand
CCTCGACGGCCTTGTCATACCAGTCACCGGCTTTCTTGTAATCCACCGGGCCACCCTTGCCGTCGGCTTCGAGCTGGCCGAGCTTGAACATCGCCCAGCCGTTCTTGCGCTTGGCGGCTTTTTCATACCAGGCCCGGGCCGCCGTGTAGTCCTGCGGCAGGCCCCGGCCATCGGCGTAGCAATCAGCGAGGGCGGTCTCGGCCTCGGCGTTGCCCTGGTCCGCCGCCTTGCGCAACCACGCGGCGGCGGCGGCGTAATCCTGTGGCGTGCCCTGGCCCTTCTCATACATCCTGGCGAGCTTGAGCTGGGAATCAGCGTAGCCGCTCTCGCCGGCCCGGCGAAACCAGTCGAGCGCAGCGGTGTGGTCCAACGGCACGAGTTTGCCCCCGGCGTGGATCAGGCCCAGCACATGATGGGAATGGGGGTATTTTTTCTCGCCGGATTTCTTCAGCAAGGCCAGGCCGCCGGCGACATCCTGGGGGACGCCGCGGCCGAGGGCGTAGCGGAATCCCATATGGCCTTGGGCGAAGGCGTCGCCCTGATCGGAGGCTTTGAGGAACCACTTCACGGACTCGGTCTCGTTCCGGGGCGTGCCCTGGCCCTGGGCATACATCATGGCCACGATCTTCTGCACCTCGAGATCCCCCTTTTCCGCGAACTTGAGGAAGAGCTTGAGCGCGCCGGGGTAGCTTTCGTCGGGAATCAGATCCTGGTTGTAGGCGCTGATCATCGTGCGCTCGGCAACGGGATCGCCCTGCTCGGCCAGGACCAGCCATACGGAAATCTTGTGTTTGGCCGGCTCGGCCGCGAACAGCGGGGCGGCCAGCAACGCGAGGAACAGGCGGATGGTTTTCATGGGGAGCGGGCTGGCTCTGGCCTACGCCCCCCGGGGCGCGGTGACGAGGCCCATCTCAGGGGGCAAATCCGCCGTTATGGCTTTATGAAGCAATACGACCGATAGGACAGACGATTCTCCTTCAGGGCATTGTAGATGCGAGAACCCTGGATGCCGGCGAAGTCCCGGCCGAGCGAGTGCATGAACTGCGGCAGGTGCCGCACGAGCAGGTGCTGCGAACGCTCCGAGTTGCGGTCCATGCCGCGCAGCACCTCAGCGTTGATGACGCGGGTGTGAAGCTGCTTCAGCGGGGCCGCGGCGAGCGCCTGTTCCCAGGCGGCGAGGTCCTCGTCGAAGCGAAAGTCGGCGTAAAGAAAATGTCCGCCAGGCTTCAGCACGCGGGTGACCTCGGTCAGGAAGCGCGGGAAATCGGGATAACAATGGGAGGCCTCGACATTGACGACGGCAGCAAAGGTGCCGGTAGGGAAGGGCAGGTTTTCGGCGTCACCTTGCACGAAATCCAGCCCTTCAACCTGATGGCGCTGCCGGCAGAAGCGGATGCCCGTGGGATTTAGATCGAGCCCGGTGTAGTGGGCCGGTTGCAAGGTGCGGGTGAGCCAGGACGCGCCGCCGCCGTGACCGCAGCTCACCTCGAGAACACGTTTGTCGCGCAAGTCCGCCTGCGTGGCGACGTGGTGATAAAGCTGGATGCAGGCGCGGTTGGGCTCGTCGGCGGGATCGAGCGGCAGGCCGACGGGGGGATCGGTCTCGAAGGCGTAGTTGAGAAACAGCACCTCCTCGCCGAGCAACCGGCGCGTGAGGAACGGATACCATAGCTTCCAGATGGTTTTTCGCAGAAAACCAATTGAGAAGAGGGGATCGATCAGAGCCATTGAGGAAACCGGATTGGCACCACTAATTCACACTAATGGTTCACTAATCCGGACCAATCATTAGTGTCCAATTAGTGAAGATTAGTGGTTAAAAATCAGGGGAGTTTCGCCTGGACGAGTTTACTCACTGCGCCGAAGTCGATGAGCGCGGCCTCCGGGCGCTGCTTGAGTGCACCGATGACCTTGCCCATTTCCTTCTTGGAGGTGGCGCCGGTGGCGGCAATGACCTCGGCAACGAGCGCTTCGAGCTTCGCGGGGTCGAGGCCCTTGGGCAGGTATTTCTCGAGAATGGCAATCTCGGCGCTGTTGGCGGCCACGAGGTCGGCCCGGCCGCCCTTTTCGAACTCGGTGCGGGCATCGGTGAGATTCTTCACGGCCTTGCGGAAGGTCGCCATGGCAAGAGCTTCGTCGATCGGCTTGCTGGTATCCATCGCGGCGCGCTGGATGGCGGCGTCCATGGTGCGGAGCGCGGTGGCCGTGGCGGTGTCGCGGGCCTTCATGGCAGTGATGATGTCGGCCCGGAGGGTTTCGTAGGTGGTCATGGAATTCAAGAGACGGAAGGTTCACCACTAATGCACACTAATTGGACACTAATTAAAGAACAGAAAACCACCGCTGTTAGTGGGGATTAGTGAAAATTAGTGGTGCCCAGAACGTCAGGCTACCGAGGCGATGTGGTATTCGCTGCGTTTGCCCCCGAGGTCGAGCTGCAGAGTGTCGCCCTGCTTGCGACCCATGAGCTGGCGGCCGAGCGGGGATTGCGGGGTGATGACCAGCACGGGGTCGCTGTCTGACTCGATCTCCGTGCCGCCCGCCCGGGGGCCAATGAAATACCGGTTTGTGCCGGGGCCCTCGAGCAGCACGATGGCTCCGAGGCTGATCGGCTCGCCGGCGGTGAAGTCGCGGACCGGCAGCGCCGAGAACTGGGCGACGGCCTGCGCCGCCTCCTCGGCGGCTTTCGACTGGCCGTGTGCCAGGTAGGAGGCCTCGAGACCGCGGGTGTCGTATTTATCCTCGGCCTTGTTCTCCTCGTTGGTCGCCTCGGCATGGGTGGCCAAGGCGGCACCGGTGATGAGCTCCAAGTCAGCCGCGAGTTTGGCAATGATCCGGGCGAGGAGGTCGCGTTTGTTCATGGGCGGAAAGGTAGGGCGGTGACTCCGTCACCGCCTGGCGCGGAACGGAGTCCGCGCCCTACCGTGGGCAGGGGATGTGAACTGACGCAGGGCTTCATTGCTTAAGATCCCGCGGGAAGATGCGGATGACGTGATAACTGGCGCGCCCGGGTTGCGCAGACCGTGCAGGTCATGCGAGGCGAAGAAAAACACCGAACCCGGCCCGGCCGCCTGGGGCACGCCGTTGACGGTCGCCTCGACCAGGCCTTCGCGAACGATGATGAGCTCCTCGTCGGCGTGGGCATGCGCGGCGTGGGAGATCTCACCCGAATTTAGCGTGGTCACATGGGACTCGAGCCGGGCGAGGGTGCGCGTGGCGGTGTCGAAATAGGGCCGGATCTCTCCCGCCTTGGTGGGCTGGGCGGCAATCTTCGACCACTCAAAGACGGTTGAGCTGAGCGCGGGACCGGGAGCGGCGGAAGCGGGGATCATTCGAGAGGAGCGAGCGGGGTGAGCCGGTAGAATCCGGCGCCGTGCGGAGGCAACACGGGGGCGAACTCATCCGCAATCTCTTCCTCCAGATCGGTGCGGGTCCAAAGATCGCGCACGCGGGCGCTGGAGGGAAAGCCCAGGTCCTTGAGCGGGACGACGACCGTGCGGTTGCCGGTATCGGCAGTATTGAAGAGGGCGACGTATTTGTCCTTCGAATTGGGCACATCGGCGATCCAGCCCACGAGATTGTCGTGGTGGAAGAGCTCCCGGTTGCCGGAGCTGTCCTGGTTGACGGCGATAACCTCGGGATTCGTGAGCAACGAGAGCGTGAAGTCGTCGGTCTGCGTCATGTCGCCGCCGTGGATGAGCGGGGAGCGGGCGATGCTCCAGAGCGTCATCAGCGTGATCTGCTCGTCCTTGGTGAACTTGGTATTCTTGCCAAAACGGATCTTGCCGAGGGGTAGCATGTCGGCGTCGGGCCAGTGGCCGGGCCCGGCCACTGGCGTCCAGTTGCGGAGCCGCTCGAACTGCTTGAGCAGTTCCTTCCAGCTGTCCCAGAAGTCGTCGCTGATGCGCCACAGGTTGGCGTGCAGGGCGACATGGTTGCCCGCGTCGAGGGGCGTCTCGCCCGGCGAGAGACTGAGCACCATGGGGCGGCCGGTGCGGTCGATGGCCTTCCGGACCGCCTCGATCTCGGCAATGTTGTCGTGATAGGGACGGCTGATGTCGTCGACCTTGACGTAGTCCACGCCCCACGAGGCGAGCAGGGCGAAAACGGAGTCATAATATTCCTGGGCACCCGGCTTGGACATATCGATGCCATACATGTCGGTGTTCCACTGGCAGACGCGGTTGATGTCGGCGATGTCCGCGGCGCGCGCGGTGGCGCCGAGGATGGGCAGGTTCTGCTCGACGGCCTGGCGCGGGATGCCGCGCATCAGGTGCAGGCCGAACTTAAGGCCCTTCGAATGGATATAGTCGCCCAGCGCCTTGAACCCCTTGCCGCCCGCCGAGGAGGGGAAGCGATTCTCGGCGGGCAGCAGGCGGCCCCACGGGTCCATCGCGAGCACGGCACCCTTGCGATAGTTGAAGCTGGTGGCGTTGGGCTCATACCACTGGATGTCGACGGTGATGTAGGTCCAGCCGAAGCGCGCGAGTTTCTCCGCCATGAAGTCGGTCTGCGCCTTGGCCTGTTCCTCGGTGACGGTGGTGGCGAAACAGTCCCAGCTGTTCCAGCCCATGGGTGGCTTGGCCGCCCAGGCGTGAAAGGCGGGGGCGCCGGATACGGACACCGCCAAGGCGCAGAAAATGACCGCAAATCCCGATGCAGCCGCGGCGGTCACGCCGCTGGTCAGCCGTGTCACCACGGCGGCTGCTGAATTATCGGGCATACGCGGTTTCATCAGTTTTTGGCTTCATCGCCGTAGATGGCGACAATCGCCGGGCGGTTGGAGAGGCGGGCGGCACGATACATGCCGGGGGAGTTGAATTCCATCGCGATGTTGCCCTGCGCGTCGAGCGCGATGACCCCGCCGCCGCCGCCGAGCTGGCCGACCTTGGCGAT
>JBKJRX010000243.1:0-16604 GCA_046593155.1 Lacunisphaera sp. | reverse complement strand
ATTTTACTCGTGATGGGTCCAATGCCCCGAAGCTTGCTTCGGCTTGGATGGATGGGAGGGTGAGGGATGGAGAGTCGCTACATTCGCAGGAGCCATAACGTATCGGTGTTGATGTATCACTTGGTGTGTGCGGCGAAGTATCGGCGGGTGGTGCTGAGTGAGCACGTGGATAGAGTGCTACGGCAGGCGTGTGTGGAGATCGAGAAGCGGTGGGAGATAAGATTTCTGGAGATTGGGCTGGATCGGGATCATGTGCATTTTCTCCTCCAATCAGTGCCGGCCTACAGTGCGACTCGGGTGGTCACGACGGTGAAGAGTGTGATCGCCCGGGAGGTGTTTGCGAAGGCCCCTGAGGTAAAGCAGCAACTGTGGGGCGGCGAGTTCTGGGGGAAGGGGTATTTCGTGAACACGGTGGGTCAACACGGCAGCGAACAGGTGATAGCTGCGTATGTGCAGCGGCAGGGCGGCAAGAGTGAGTATCGTCAGTTGCACAAGGGGCAGTTGGATTTCGAGCTGTCTTGATCAAATGCCTCGGGGCTTGCCCCGGGGATCTTTACGCGGCTCGCCGCGCTCGCGCTTCTGACAGTGTTCACGGAATGTCCGGCTGCCCCGGGCAGCCACAGTCTCCCCATGGATTTGCTAGAGGCGAAGGCGACGGATGGCGGCGCGCTGGATGTGCCCCCGCAACTCACCAAGGTCGGTGAAATCGATTATCCCCAGCACCTCATTGATAACGGCATTTATAGCGGCTTCGTCGTATCCACCCTTAATATTGACCAGGTCGGCAAGGTGACGGGGGTCAAGATCACCTTTGCGTCACATCCCGGTTTTGTCCGGCCTGCCTTGACGAAAATAGTGGCCTCCAGATTCACGCCGGGCCGGCGGGCCGGCCAACCCGAAGCCGGCGGCGGTCAGATCACCTGGAGTTTTATCACCCGCAGCCACATTGGGGACATGCTCATGGGTGGAACCCAGCGGATACCGGGAAAAATCCCGGGCCTGCCGCCGGAGTATGGCTACGACACGCCGCCGGTGCTCGAGGCATTTTGCGAGCCGGTTTATCCCCGCCAGCTATTGGAGAAGGAAACAAAGGGTGAGGCCGCGGTGCGGTTCGTCCTTGATGACAAGGGCCGGGTGCTGATGGCCGAAGTGATCGAAGCGACCCATCCGGATTTTGGGGCGGCATTGCTCGCGGCGGTGGAGACATGGACTTTTTCGCCGGCCCAGCGTCAAGGCGTCGCTACGAAGACCGTGATCGAGACAAAGCAGAAATTCCTGCCCTATGGATTTCGCCGTCCGGCAGCGGAGGCGGCAACACTCAAAGAGTGGCGACGAGGCGGCAAGCAGCTGCTTACGCTCGGACAGCTGGATCGTCCCCTACAGGCGGTTTACCGCGTCGATCCCCGTTATCCACGTTCACTCCTTGCGGCCAAGATGAGCGGGGAGGTAGAAATCGAGGCCGTGGTTCACGAGACCGGTGAGGTCGTCCTACCTGCGATCGCCACCGCTACTAAACCCGAATTCGGCTGGGCGGCGCTGAATGCGGTGCAGCAGTGGGTCTTCGAACCACCTCGGGCGAATGGAAAGCCAGTTTCGGTGCGGGTAAGAATACCCCTCGGGTTTTCGCCCTGAGTTGCCTCTCGTTGATCGATCCGTGTCATGTCACGGGAGCCGGCTTGCGAGAGGAAGTGAGGCCAGCCCACTTCGCGCTTGCGGGGCCGGGCGGGCGGGCAAGGGTGGGCGCTGATGAAAGCACCGTTCACTGCCAAGGAATACCGCCAGCTCCTCGAACTCGTGCACCTCGGCATGTGGACCGTCACCGGCTACCAGGGCGAGGACACCGCGGGGGCGAAACGCTATTACGCCCTCGACCAGAAACTGCTGGAGCTGGCGACTGAGGCGGGGTGTGCGGATCTGGTGGAAACCATTGACGACGGCAGCCTGCAGCCCGCGCCGAAATTGTCCGAGGACGAGCGCGTGCGCGAAATCCAGAGCGAATTCCAAAATGACGTCTTCTGGCACGAGCTGGTCACCCGGCTGGCCGACCGCGATCAGGCGGGGGACCAGGTGAAGCGCGCCATGGACACGCCCGGCGTCGAACCGGCACCATCCCGCGACGACCGGCTTAAGAAGATCGAGGACCGCTACTGGGCGGAGTTTGAGAAGCACGACCTGGCCAACATTGTGCTGCTGCGTGGCGGCCGGGGATGAGCGGGTAGGGGCGCTTGCCCTCAAGCGCCCGGGCTGTTGAGGGCAACGGCCCCTCCGGTCCTGCCGCAAATCAATACGCGATATCCAGCTTCTTATAGATGAAGTGCAGCAGCCACGCGGGGCCGATGAGCAGGAAGACCACGTCCTTGAAGAACGAGGGCTTCTTACCCTCGATCTTGTGGCCGATGAACTGGCCGATCCACGCCAGCACGAACAGCCCCAGGCAGATTTGCCAAACCGGGAACCAGCCAATGATGGCCAGTCCCTCGATCAAAAAGCAGCAGACGGATATGAACCCGAGCAGGCCGAAAGCCAACGGCACCGACAGCCGGAAATAAAACCCCAAGGCGGCGAGCAGCACCGGGTGCAACCAGTTGAACCAAGGAAGCGGACCGGCAATGGCGGCCGGCACCGGGATGGACCACAGCAAGCCCAGCACACTAAAAAAGATGATCGGCACGCAGATCCAGTGGATCGTTTCGTTGGTATCGTCCTGGTGGCTCTCGCCATACTCGGCGAACCATTGGTCGGCAGACTTCCGCGGGGTGGCCATGGGTAACTGCCAGGCAGGTTGCCGCGGCTACCGCGGCAGCGCAAGCTTGCGGAGCGGGAAACAACCAAGGTGGAGCCAGCACTCCGCGTGGGCTAACCTGCGCGGGGCGCAGGTTCCACCAAACAGGCGCCTCCCGATGGCACCCAAACGCGGGTTTGCGGTCTGGGCCCGGACTACCACACTCCTTCCTGCCATGACCCTCCTCCGCTTGCTCGCCCTCGCCCTGTTGCTGCCCGGCCTTTTGGTTGCCGCTGAGCATCCGCTCAAGATCGACCGCAGCCGCTCCTTTGTGGACGTGGACGTCGATGCCACAAAGAATTTTACCGCCCACCTCGATGCCTACGACACCCAGGTAATGGTGGATGAAGCGGGCAAGATCAAAAGCGCGGTGTTCACCTTCAAATTCACCGATCTCAAGTCGGGCAACACCACGCGCGATGCCGACATGATCAAGTGGCTCGGGGGCGGTGCTCCCGAGGGCCGGTTCGAACTCGGCAATCTCGCCGTGACCCCCAGCGGACTGGGCCAGGCCTCGGGGCGCTTGATTTTCCACGGTGTGACTGAGCGCATTGAGTTTCCGGTCACCGTCACGCAAGCCGATGGTGCCTACACCGTCACCGGTGAGACGATGATCGACTACCGCAACTGGAAGCTGAAGGTGATTCGCAAGGCGTTCCTTTTCACGGTATCTCCCGAAGTGAAGGTTCGTTTCAAGCTGACCGGTGTCCCGGTGCAAGAGCCCAAGGGTTGAGTTTAAAGGTGTTACCAATCCACCATGCGCTTTCTCGCGCTCGTTTTCGTCAATTTGCGACGGCACAAGCTCCGCGCCCTCATCGGCGTCGCGGGCATCGGCTTCGGGGTGGCAGCGATGCTCACCATCCTCTCGATCGTCAACGGCGCCATCGGGATGTTCGAGCGCATCCTCACCGTGGACTCTCACTATCTGGTGTTCGAGAAAAACGTTTCGGACCTGTTTTTCAGCAGCGTCCCGGATGAAAAGACGGCGGCGTTGCGGAGGCTGGATAATGTCGAATCCGCCGAGCCGCTGCTCTTCGGTCTGGTCACCTCTGGCGACCGGCCGATCGTCACCTGCTTCGGCTGGAACCGACCAACCCGCGTCTCGGAAAGGCCCGGTGGCTTGCCGGCCGGCGCGAGGACTTTGGCCAGGTCAAGGAAGGCATCTGGCTCGGCGCCCGCGCGGCGGAATTTTTGGAGGCAAAAGCAGGTCAGAAGATAGCGATCGGCAAGGGCGAGTTCACGGTGGCGGGCATTTCTCGACGGGAAACGGCTTTGAAGATGGTGGCGTGTTCCTGCCGCTGCCCGCGGCGCAGGCTTTTTTCAGCCGCGAGGTCGTGGCCTCGGTCGTGGCGATCAAGCTGCGCGACCAGACGCGCGGCGCGGAATTCAAACGCGCCGTCGAAACGGCAAATCCCGGCCTGATCGCACTGGAGAATCGCGAGTTCAACCAGAGCTACGCCCAGTTCAAGATCCTGCATTTCACCGCGTGGGCCGTGGGCCTGTGCGCGTTCCTGCTCGGCGGGCTGGGCGTGGCGAACACGATGTTGCTGTCGGTGTTCAGTCGCATCCGGGAGATCGCCGTGCTGCGGGTCTGCGGCTTTTCGAAAGGCCAGGTGGCCGGGCTCATTCTGGGTGAGGCCACGGTCATTGCGGCCGCCGGGCTGGCGCTGGGATTTGCCCTGGGCTACGCCGCCTTGTTGGCGTTGCAATATGCGCCGCAGCTCAACGGCTACGTTCAGGCGGTCGTTAAACCCGGTATGCTGGCCGGTATCGCCGCCACGGCGTTCGTGACCGCGGTGGCCGGCGCGCTCTGGCCGGCGCGGTTTGCCGCCCGCATCCAACCCGCGGAGGCGCTGCGTTATGAATGAGCAGGATGAGCCAGCGTTTCGCCGCCCTTCCGGTTGGCGCGGGGGCGCAGGTTTAAGTCAACTATTAGATGACATCAGCGGAGGCGACCATGTCTGAAGAGCCCTTGCTGGTTGCCGCGCGCGATTTGAGAAAGACCTACGATGCCGGCCGGGTGCGGGTGCTCGACGGCGTGAGCCTAGAGGTGCGGGCGGGCGAGATGGTGGCGCTGTGGGGTGCCTCAGGCTCGGGCAAAAGCACGCTCCTCCACCTGCCGGGCGGACTGGATGTGCCGGACTCCGGCGAACTCAGCGTCTGCGGGCTTGATCCGCGCAGCGCAGGCCACCGGCAGGAATTGCGCCGCCGGCACCTCGGGTTCGTCTTCCAGCTGCACAATCTCATTCCCGATCTGACCGTCGCGGAAAACCTTCGCGTGCCGGCCCTGGCGACCGGGGCACCGGCCGCGCAGACCCGGACCCGGATAAAAGAACTCGCTGAATCGGTCGGGATCGCGCACCGGCTGGATCATCGCATCCAGGATATTTCGGGCGGTGAGCGGCAGCGCCCCGCCATTTGCCGCGCCTTGATGAACTCGCCCCGCCTGCTGCCGGCCGACGAGCCCACCGGTTCGCTCGATGAGGAAACGGGCGACACGGTCTTCGGCCTGCTCCGGCACCTGGTGCAGACCCGGGCATCACGGTCGTGTTGGCGACGCATGAACGGCGCTTTGCCGAGCAATGTGACCGGATATTGAAGGTTCGGTCGGGGCGGATTGAAACGGCCTGAACGGCCCCGGCGCCAGCCGGGCGGGTCCCGGAAACCGCCGACCGGGAGGCCGGAGCGCAAGATACCCTTGGGCGAGCCGATTCTTGCAGGCTTGCATTATTTTCCTGTCAGGATGAAGTCCACCCTATGAAAGTGACGAAATTCTCCGCGCTCTGTGTTGTTTCGGGCAGTCTGTTACTGGCAGGTTTGATCGCCGCCGAGAGCACGCCGCCTCCGCCCAGCAAGATCACTTATTTGGACAGCGCTGCTGCGTCCACCGGTCCCCGGCCTGACGGGGCCGTTTACACCTTTATGGACAGTGCCGACCCGGCCGTCGCGGAAATAGCCACGGCCGGATACAAAGCCATCGAACGGATCGGCGGCATGCTGATCTCGGAGGTCAACCGGGAACTTGCAGCCAAGGAAACGAGCCTCGCCGTCAGCGTCATGCATCTCAAGAGCCTGGAATTGCCGAAGCCGGTCGCCGGCCAGCCGAAGATCACGGCGATCAAACGCACCAGCCTGATGCTGCGCAGTCCCCTCAATGCGCCGGACGGCGCGGACCAGGCGGCCCTCGACAAGATCCACAAGCAGCTGATCACGGGCGACACGCCGGATAAAATGCTCGTGCAAAAAATCGAGCAGCCCGGCAAGCCGGTCGAATGGCGCGTTTACCGGCCGATCGCTGCATCCCAATCCTGCCTGGCTTGCCACGGTGATCCGGCAACCTTCCGTCCGGGGGTGAAGGCGGCGCTCGACCAGCAATATCCCGAGGACAAGGCCATTGACTATTCCGCGCAGGAATGGCGCGGGGTGCTTCGGGTCTCGGTTGCCCCGGCGGCCGGAAAATAATCCGACGGGTGTAGGGGCGTTCCTGGTGGGCGCCCGCGGGCGGCGACAAGCGCCGCCCCTACAAAAAAGGGCTAGGCATCGAGCACGATATCCCCTTTGGGCTGCGCGATGCAGGTAAGGCAGGTGCGCGCCTCGGGCGGACTGCCCGGCGGCTGGATGTAGGAAACTTCGCCCGATTGCATCGCAAGGACGCAGGTCCCGCAGTTGCCGGCGCGGCAACCCGAGGCGATCGCGACCCCGAGGTGCTCGGCGAGGTCCAGCAGCGTGGCGTGGGTGCCATCCCAAGGCACGGCCGTGCCGCTTTTGCGAAAGGTGACCAAGGGGCGCGTGGCGGCGGGCGAGGCCACCGCCACCGTGGCGTGACCGACGCGTTTCACGCTCTGCGGACCGAAGGCCTCGAAATGCAGATGGGAGTCCGGGACGCCCCATTGCTTGAGACCTTTGGTCAGTTCTTCCATCATCGCCCCCGGGCCGCAGTAGTAGAAACGGAAATTATTGGACGGCAGTTCCCGTTGGAGCAACTCAACCGTCACCCGGCCGGCCAGGTGATAGTCCTGACCGGGCCGGTCATTCGCCCCCGGCTGCGAGTAGCAGATGCGGAGGTTGATCTGCGGGTTGTCCCGGGCAAAGGCGGCGAATTCCGACTGAAACAGGTGTTCGCTGCGGTTGCGGAGACCATGGAAGAACCAAACCGTGCGCCGGCTTTTCTGATGAACGAGGGTGGCCAGCATGCTGAAGACCGGGGTGATCCCGATCCCACAGCCGATGAGCACCACCGGCTCCGCATCCGCGGGCTCAAGCGTGAAGTTGCCCAAGGGCGCGCGCAGATCGAGGATGTCGTGCTCACGGATCTGGTCGTGGAAAATGCTGGAGCAGGCTCCGGCAGGAGGGGCGCCGGAGCCGGCCGGGGCCCCGGCCCGCTTGATGGTAACGCGGTAATGCGGCTGGTGCGGATGATCGCTGAGACTGTAACAGCGGATGAGCTGACCACCCGCGCGGGTGCCGGGCAGCCGGAAGGTGACATACTGGCCGGGCTTGAACGCGGGCAGCGGCTTGGCGTCGTGCGGAGTCAGGTAGAAGGAGCTGACCTGGGTGCTTTCCGCGACCTTGCGGCTGACGATGAATTTGCGAAATCCATTCCAGGGCAGCGGCTCCTGGGCCAGCTTGCGGCGCTGCTCGCGCAAGGTCGCGAGTTCCTCCTGAAAACGGGCGAGATCCAGCGCCTGTTGACGGCCGCCCATCCGCACCCGCTGGATGGCGGCCAGCAAGCTCAGACCCAGCAAGCCGAGCACCAGCAGCAAAATGGCGGCACCAAAGTAGGTCCAGGGCATGGCGGGAATCGGAGGGAGTGGTGGTGGGCGGCGAGCGGCGCGACGAGGTTATCGCGCATCTCGCGGCGGCTGACAAACGGAATGTGGAGGAGATTCAGCTTGCGCTGGATTTTCCCGCCACAATCTTTGCGCGCAGCGGCGCCGTCAACCCGCGCGATGCACTCGATGAGAACAAGCCCCGGGCTCACGTTCCCCGGACCGGAAAGCCACCGCGGCGAACCCTGCCGGGTCGCCGGTTCACCGTAGCCCGGCCGCCCGCAACGATCATGGCAAAAACCGCCAGCCGTCCCGCGATCCCCCCGGGTTCCCTCGCGCCATTTTCCCAGGCCACGCGGCAGGCGGAGCCGGAACGTTGGGACACGCCCTTCAGCAAGGAAATGACCGATACGGATGTGAACCTCGTGCTGGCGCATCCGCTTTTTGTCACGACTCGCCCCGAACGATTTCCCGCGTCCATCCCGCTCCGCGGCATCCTGAAAAACGACGCCCGCATCCGCCGGTTCACGACGGGTGAAATCATCGTCCGGCAGGGGGATTACGGGCACTCGGCCTTTGTGATCCTGTCCGGCGCGGTGCGGGTTTTGCTCAAGGAGCTGCCCGCCGAGCTGCTCGGCCGGAGGCAGCGGGTCCGCCCCTCCGTGTGGGGCAGCCTCAAGCGCTGGTGGCGCCGGCCGTATTTTGCCGAACAAGCCAGATCCGGCGGCACCCCGCCTGGCTTGCGGATCGGCGAGGGCGGCGAGGCGCGGATTTTCCTGCAGGACGTGCCCGGGGTGCTCGACGCCGACCGCTCCATCCTGCTCCAATCGGGCGAATTGTTCGGAGAGATCGCGGCGCTCGGCCGCACGCCCCGCACCACGACGGTGGTGGCGGCGGATGAGGCGATGCTGCTGGAAATCCGGTGGCAGGGCTTGCGCGAGATCCGTAGTTATGCCCCGGAATGGAAGCAGGAGATCGATCGCCGCTATCGCGAGCGCAGCCTCCTGCGCCACCTGGCGGAGACGCCCCTCCTGTGGAACCTGCCCGAAGCCACGCTGCAGTTGGTGGCCGACGCGACCCGGTTCGAGACCTTCGGGGAATTCGACTGGCAGAGCGCGTATCACCGCGGGCACAAGGACGACGAGCGTCAGCGGCTGGAACAGGAACCGGTGATTGCGCGCGAGGGCGATTATCCGAACGGATTGCTGCTCGTGCGCAGCGGATTTGCCCGGGTGAGCAGCCGTTACAATCACGGGGAACGCACCGACAGCTACCTCGGCAAGGGCCAGGCGTTCGGGTTGCGCGAGATCGTCACCGGCTGGCGGGGACAGCATGTGCCCTTGCGCCACAGTCTCCGGGCCCTCGGCTATGTGGATTTGCTTTTCATACCCACGGCCGTGCTTGAAAAGCATGTCCTGCCCCGGCTGAGTGCGGAGCAGCTGGCCTCGCTCGTCCTGACCCCGGAAACGGTGCCGGCCGCCGCCGAGCACGAGCCCGGCGGGGACAGTTTCCTCGAGTTCATCGTCGCGCAGCGCTTCATCAATGGGCGCGCGACCATGTTGATCGACCTGGATCGCTGCACCCGCTGTGACGACTGTGTCCGCGCCTGTGCCGCCACCCACGACAACAATCCCCGTTTTATCCGGCAGGGCCCCGAGGCCAGCGGGGTGATGGTGGCCAGTGCCTGCATGCATTGTGTCGATCCGGTTTGCATGATCGGCTGCCCCACAGGAGCGATTCACCGCGAGAGCGCGGATGGCCAGGTGGGAATCAACCCCGACACCTGCATCGGCTGCAGTGTCTGCGCCCAGAGTTGTCCCTATGGCACCATCCAGATGGTCGCGCTGCACGACGACGAGGGTCTGCCCATCGTGACGGAGGAAACCGGGGCGCCCGTGCGCCGCGCCACCAAATGCGACCTGTGCATCGACCAGCCGGGCGGCCCGGCCTGCGTGAGTGCCTGCCCGCATGACGCCCTGCTCCGGGCCGACATGCGGCAAATGGACGCCCTGACCGACTGGCTGCACCGATGACCTCGTTTTTCACCCGCCGCGTGATCCTTTCCCTGACCACGGCTGCCGTGGCCGGCGGACTGGCCGTGGCCTGGCAACTCGGCCGCGTCGCGTTGCGGCCGGTGGCGACCTATTCCGGCTGGCTGCTCCTGGCCCTGCTGCTGGGCCTGACCTTTTTCAACGCCCGCAAGAAGCTGCCCTTTGTCCCGCTGCTCAGTGCGAGTCATTGGCTGCAGGCCCACATCTACCTGGGCTGGCTCGCCTGTTTCGTTTTCATGCTGCACATCGGTGGCCGGATGCCGGACGGGTTGGTCGAAGCCCCCTTGGCGTTCGTCTTTGTTTTCGTCGCGGCCAGCGGCGCGCTCGGCCTCTGGCTGAGCCGCTGGCTGCCGCCCCGCCTCACGCGATCGGGCGAGAGTCTGGTCTATGAGCGGATTCCCGGTTTGCGCCACCAGCTGGTAACGGAGGTCAAGGAGATCGTGCGGGCGGCGGAGGTGGAGACCCAATCCACGACCTTGGCTGATTTCTATGTGCGGGTGCTGGCCGGTTATTTCGCGCATATGCCGGCGTGGCTGGCACCGCTGATGGGCGGCGATGCCGAGCATCATCGGGTGAAACTTGAGCTGGCGGCTTTGCGCCGCTTCCTGAGCGTCCGGGAGATCGCGATCGCCGACCAGCTCGAGGAATTGATCGACGCGAAGCGCAACCTCGACCACCAGCTGGCCGGCCAGCGCCTGCTCAAGCTCTGGCTTTTCGGGCACATCCCGCTGACATTCGTGTTGCTCGTGTTTACCGCCGCCCACGTCTGGCTGGTCCTCCGCTTCTCCCACCGCTAGTCCCGGTCCACCCATGCGCCGCCTGCTGCAGAGCATCATCTACAACCGGAAGCTTTACGACCGGCCGCAAGACGAATGGACCTGTGGACGGGCGGCGGAGTGCCAGGCGTGTGTGTTTGGTCCCGGACCCAAGGGCGAATGTCGCGCCACGGGCCAATGCCTGCCGGCCAAGAAAGGCGACCGCTGGTTCTGCACGCGGGCGATCTCGCTCGGCGCGGCCTGCGAGCCGGGCCCGCGGCCAGACGGGTCGTGCGGCTGTCCGGTGCCACCCTGCAGCCCACAGCGCAGCCTGCGGGCGCAGCGCGGCCGTTTGTCCTGGTTGCTGGCTGGTCTCGCCCTCGGCTTGGTGATCCTCGCCCTTTGGGGAAACGATCGCAGCCAGTGGTCCAATCCCGGCCCGCTCACCCCCCAGCACGCCCTGTCCACGCAACGCTGTGCCGATTGCCATCTGGAGCCGGCGATGATGGCGTTCACGGATGCTGCGCGGGGGGCACGGCGCGAGGCGCACGACCAGCTTTGCCTGAAGTGCCATGATCTCGGTCCGCAGGCCCGTTCACCTCATGGGGTAACCGCGGCCCAGTTGCTCGCACTCGCGCTCGACAAAAAACCCGAGGTCAGCACCCGGCCGCGGGAATTGGCGGCGGTGCATGCCTGGCAACCCGGCGGCCCGACCGACCTCGCTTGCGCATCCTGTCACCGGGAGCATCACGGGCGCGATTTTGATCTCAAGCGCCTGACCGACCGGCAGTGCCAGGTCTGCCACCAGACCCAGTTCGAGGGTTTCGCGCGCGGCCACCCTGAATTCAAAGACTATCCCTATGCCCGTCGCACCCGGCTGCGGTTCGACCATGGCAGCCACTGGCAGAAGTATTTCCCCGACGCGCGATTGACCGGCGCCGGTGCGCCGACCTCCTGCACCACCTGTCATGAACCCGCGATGGACGGCCGGCAGATGCTCGTCCGTGATTTTCAACAAACCTGCGCCTCGTGCCACGGCGGGCAGATTGACGGCGAGGGCCGGGCGGGGGCCAAGGGCCTGGCGTTCCTCCGCCTGCCGGGCTTTGATCGCGCGGCCCTTGAGGCGGCGGGCGAAGCCCTCGGTGAATGGCCCGCCAATAGTGTGGGCGGACTCACGCCGTTCATGCGCCGGTTGCTGGAGGCCGACGCCCCGGCGCGCGCCGCGCTCCAGGATCTCGGCCCGGCGAATATCACCGATCTCGCCCAGGCGACCGCGGCGCAAAAAGCCGCGGCCGGCCGCCTGCTCTGGAGCGTAAAGGCCCTGCTCGCGGATCTGGTGACGCAAGGCCAGCCCGCGCTTCTTCGTCGGTTGGGCCCGGCATCCGCGGAGGCGCGGCGCACCGGTCAGTTTTCCGCCGACGGCCTCGTGGCCGCGCAGCAAGCCTGGCTGCCAAACCTGCTGTCCGAGGTGGCGGCTTACCGGCGCGGAGAGAGACCGGCGGGCCCGTCGACGCCCCCGGCCCCGGTCTGGTTGTCCGCCGCGTCCCCGGGTCTCGAGTTTGCTGATGCCGAGACGCGCGTGACCGAGGGGGGTTGGTATCGCCGCGACCAAAACTACACGCTCTATTACCGGCCCGGCGGGCACGCGGATCCGTTTCTCACCACTTGGATCGACGCCACGGCCAACGATGCATCCCCGGCGGCGCAGGCGGTTTTCAATCAGCTGTCGGCGGAAAGCGCTCCCGGGGTTTGCATGAAATGCCACACCGTGGATCGGGTCGATGGCCGGCAGGTCGTCAATTGGGACACCGCGCGTCCGCAGCCGGACCGGCGGCCGTTCACCACGTTCAGGCACACTGCGCACTTCAACCTCATGGGCGACCAGGGTTGTGCCACCTGTCACGTGCCCGACGCGACCGCGGACCACGCGCGCGGCTTCGGGCTCAACCACGATCCGGCCATCTTCCAGAGCAATTTCGTGCCGATGAACAAGGCAACCTGCGCCACCTGCCACCAGCCGGCGAAGGCGGGCGACAGCTGCCAGCAGTGCCACAATTATCATACCGGCGAATTCAAACCCCTGCGGTTGAAGCCCACCACGCCATCGGCCGCCGTGGATCCGGCGCACGGGTCCGGTGAATTGACTGAAGCGCGGCTCTACGCGCTGGTGACGAAGCCGGCGGCTCGGCGTGGGCCGGGGAGCTCGCTCGCGCCCAAATAAGCCTGCGCCGGCAAGCGCGCGGGCCCACTCCGGGGCGCGCCGCAGACTAGCACTACTACGTTACCTATCCTACACACCCCGCCCTGGCGGGCAGCAGCCGTCGCCAAGCCTAGGGCCGCCAAGCCCTTCTTCCTAGAGGGGACTTCGGCTGCGGGAATCGAATCCCCTCTATCAAGAGGGGTGGCGCGCAGCGACGGGGTGTGTCGTTCGAGATTGAACCCACGTAACGTAGTAGTGCTAGTGTTTGGGCGCGTGCCGCTTCTGCAGGACCGCCAGCGCGTCAGCGAGGGACATCTTCTTCACCCGCAGCAGCACGAGCAAGTGGTAGAGCAGGTCGGCGGCTTCGCCGGCAAATTCCTTCTGGTTGGACTTGAGCGCGGCGAGGGCGGTTTCGACGCCCTCCTCGCCAACTTTCTGGGCGACGCGCGCCACACCCTCCTTGGCGAGGCGCGCCGTGTAGCTCTTTTTGTCACCACCTTTGATGCGATCAATGATGGTCTGCTCAAGTTGCGCGAGGAAGCCGACGCCGCTGGCGCCGCCGGCCCCAAAGCAGCTGGGCGTGCCGCGGTGGCAGGTCGGGCCGTCGGGTCGGGCGGTGATGAGCAGCGTGTCATGGTCGCAGTCCACGGAGAGGCTGACGAAGTGCAGGAAATTCTTTGAGGACTCGCCCTTGGTCCAGAGCCGCTGCTTGCTGCGGCTGAAGAAGGTGACTTTTTTGGTGCGCAGGGTTTTTTTCAGCGCGGCCGCATCCATGTAGCCGAGCATGAGCACTTGCAGCGTGGCGGCGTTCTGCACGATGACGGGCACGAAGCCGGAGTTTTTTTTCCAGTCGATCTTGGGTGTTTTCATGTTTGGGCGGGTAGGGCACGGACTCCGTTCCGCGCCACGGCGGTGAGCGGAGTCACCGCCCTGCCAATTTTATTACGGGCGGATGGAGATGCCGTCGGCGATGAGCTGTTCCTTGAGGGCGGGAATCCTGATGGTGCCCTTGTGGAAAACGGACGCGGCAAGCGCGCCGTCCACGCCGGCAAGATGGAAGGCGTCGTAAAAGTGAGCGATGGTGCCGGCGCCGCCGGACGCGACGAGCGGGATGGTCAGCACCGCGCGCACGAGTTTAAGTTGGATGAGGTCGTAGCCTTGGCGCATGCCGTCCTGGTTCATGCAATTCAGGACCACCTCACCGGCGCCGAGCTTCTGGGCTTCGCCCGCCCAGTCAATCGTCCGCCAGCGGGTGGCCTGCGTCTTGTTGGGATCGCCGGTGTATTGCTTGACGAAGTAGTCGCCCGCCTCCTGCCGGCTGTCGATGCCGACCACGATGCATTGCGAACCGAACTCGGTGGCCAGCTCGGTGATAAGCGCCGGATTTTCCAGTGCAGGGGAGTTGAGGGAGATCTTGTCGGCGCCGCCATGCAGGATCGCGCGGGCGCCATCGAGCGAGCGGATGCCGCCGGCCACGCAGAAGGGAATGTCGAGCACGCGCGCGACGCGGGTTACCCAGTCGGTCGAGACCGTGCGGCCGTCACTGCTGGCGGTAATGTCGTAGAACACCAGCTCATCGGCGCCGTCGTCGCGGTAGCGTTGGGCCAGTTCGATGATGTCGCCGACGACCTCGTGGTCGCGGAACTGCGTGCCCTTGACGACCTGGCCGTCGCGCACGTCGAGGCAGGGGATGATGCGGCGGGCTAGCATAGGGTGGGTTTCATTGTAGGAGCCTGCTTGCAGGCGATTAAAATGTGGCTTGGGCGCAGGCGGCAGATCGCCTGTAAACAAGCTCCTACAGGGCAAGGGCCTCCGGGAGCGTGAACTTCTTCTCGTAGAGCGCCCGGCCAACGATGGCGCCGGCGCTGCCCGTGGTCTTCAGGACCTGGAGATCGTCGAGTGACGACACGCCGCCGGAAGCCTGGATCTGCAGCTTGGGGAATTTCTTCACGAGCTGCGCATAGAGCGCACTGTTCGGTCCGGTCAGCTTGCCGTCACGGCTGATGTCGGTGCAGAGGATGTGGACCAGCCCGGCCTCAAGGTAGCCGTTGAGAAAATCGTCCAGCGCCAGTCCGGTGCTTTCCTGCCAGCCGGCGGCCGCGACCCGCGGGATGTTGTCAGCGTCGAGGCGGACGTCGGGCGAGAGGATGATCTTCTCCGCGCCGAATTGCTTCAGCCAGCCGCGGACCAAATCGGGTTGCTTGGCGGCCAGGCTGCCGACAATCACGCGCTGGGCGCCCGCCGCTAGCAGCGCAGCAATTTGTGACCCGTCGCGGATGCCGCCGCCGGTTTGAACCCTGAGTCCGCTCCCGCGGGCGAGTTTTTCGACCAGCGCGGTCTGGCGCCGGGCGGGATCCTTGGCGCCGTCGAGATCGACGACATGCAGCCAAGTCGCACCGGAGGCCGCAAAGTCCTTCGCCACCGCCAACGGGTCGTCACTATAGGTTTTTCCCTGATCAAACCTGCCCTCGGTCAGGCGCACGACGTGGCCGCCGCGCAGGTCGATGGCGGGATAGATGATCATGGTGCGGGAAAGGTGTAATATAATACGTTACAGATATCCGGACGGCGGCGGTTCATGCGCGGCCCTCCACGAAGTTCTGCAGCAGACGGGCGCCGGCGGCGCCGGAGCGTTCGGGGTGAAACTGCACGCCGGAGAAATTGCTGCGTTTTACGACGGCCGCAAAAGGCGTGCCATGCTGGCAGCTGGCTTCCGTAAAGGCGTTCACGGGGGCGGCGTAGCTGTGCACAAAATAGAAGCGCGCGTCCGGCTCAATGCCGTCGAGCAAACCCGGGTTTCGCCCGGTCGTGAGCGTGTTCCAGCCCATGTGCGGCACCGTGATGCCGGGCGAATCGGGCAGCAGGGCGACCTGGCCGGGAATCAGGCCGAGGGTCTTTGTCGAGCCCTCTTCGGAGTTTTCGAACAGCAGCTGCATGCCGAGGCAGACGCCGAGCACGGGCTGGGTCAGGCCGCGCACACACTCGATGAGGCCCTTGGCCTGCAGGCGTTTCATCCCTTCCACCGCCGAGCCGACGCCGGGCAGGATGACGCGTTCGGCCGCGCGGATGACCGCGGGATCGGCCGTGAGTTCGCTGCGCACGCCGAGCCGCTCCAACGCAAAGCGCACGGAGGCGATGTTGGCGCCGCCGCTGTCGACGATGGCTAGCATGACAAAGACACCAGATGGCGATTTTGTAGGTGGCGTGCTTGCACGCCACGTTGCGCGCAAGCGCGCAACCTACAGTTAGAAGAAGTCATTAGAGCACCCCCTTGGTGCTGGGGATTTCGCTGCCGGCACCGCGCGCGATGGCGGGACGCAGGGCGCGACCGAAGCCCTTGAAGAGTGTCTCGACCATGTGGTGGGTGTTGTCGCCCTTCACGCTCATCTGCAGCGTGGCGAGCAGCGAGTCGCTCACGGAACGGAAGAAGTGGGCGACAAGCTCCGTGGGCATCTCGCCGGCGAACTCGCGAGGAAAATTTCCCTCAAAGGTGAAGTAAGCGCGGCCGCTCAGGTCGAGGGCGACCTGGGCCTGCGCCTCATCCATTGGCAGCACAAAGCCGTAGCGGCCCACGCCGCGCTTGTCGCCCAGCGCCTGCTTGAGCGCAGTGCCGAACGCGATGCCGACATCCTCGATGGTGTGATGTTCGTCGATCTCGAGGTCACCGTCGCACTTGATGGTCAGGCCGATGCCCGCGTTTTTGGCGATCTGCTCGAGCATGTGGTCGAAGAAACCGAGGCCGGTGGAGAGTTGGGCGGGCGCGGCCTGATCGAGGTCGACCGAGACGGTGATCTTGGTCTCCTTGGTGTTGCGCACGATGGTGGCGCGACGGGGAGCATCGACGAACTGCCGGGCGATTTCCGTCCAGCCGAGGGCCTTGCGATCGTAGCGGATGCCGCGGATGCCGAGATTCTGGGCCAGTTGCACGTCGGTCTCGCGGTCGCCGATGACGGCGGACAGGTCGCGCGACCAGTCGGTGGCCTTCACGTAATCCAGCAGCAGGCCGGTCTTGGGCTTGCGGCAGTCGCACTTGTCGGCGGCGGTGTG
>JBKJRX010000245.1:0-13901 GCA_046593155.1 Lacunisphaera sp. | reverse complement strand
AGGTAGGGCGCGGACTCCGCTCCGCGCCAAGGCGGCGAACGGACCCGCCGCCCTACCGGTGGAAGCCGCCGGGATGCGATAGCGCAAAGAATTCCTGCGCCGCGGCGAGCATCTTGCCGTATTGGCCATAATCACCCGCCCAAGAGTTTGGCACGCAGATCCGTTTGATGACGCCCCGCCCAACCTTGTCGGGCGCTTCGTGATCCGGCGTCAGCTCAAGGGTGAACTTCGGATCGCCCGTGTGCACCACATAGTGCCGCTCCAATCCGCGGCGCTCCCGATCAATCCGCACAAAGTGGGAAAAATTCATCGCCTGTGCCCGAAGCCTGTCATGTCCGGCCCGCCGCTCAAGGTTCTTTTCGAGCCGCGGGCACCACAGGATTAGCCTTGAGAAACCCGGGGCGCGGGAGGAAAAGAAGCGTGCGCGCGAACCGCCTATGAATCTCGAACCTGCCCCCCGCCTTTCGAAGACGACGTTTCTGCTGATCGATGCCGGCCTGCTGCTCACCGCCTTCATCATTGTTTATCTGGCCAAGGACCCCTACGCCCCGCTGCCCTTCGTCAGCGCCGTGCTCTTCGTGGCCGCGGCGGGCATCGTGGGGCTCATCCCCTTTCTGATCGATTACGCCGCCGACTCCGCCGAATACGTCCAGCAGGAGCGCGCCCGCGTCGCCGACCAGGTCCAGCGTCTGAACGCCGCCAGTGAGAGCCTCGCCCGTGCCGCTGCCCAGATCAAGGCGGTCGAGGAGGCCGTCCACAAGACCGCCCACGCCGCCGAGAATTTGCCCTACCGCATGCAGGAGAAGCTTGCCGAATTCAACCAGCAGCTCGCCACCTCCGAGGACGAGGAGAAGGAACGCCTGACCGAGGAGCTCGCCACCCTCCGCCAGGGCGAGAGCGAGCGCCTGTCGGCCATCGCCGACAAGATCCACAAGGCCACCAGCGAACTGGCCGCCCTCGAGACGGCCGCCCGCAAGCAGCTCGCTGCCGCCCAAGACGCCGCCGTCAGCAAGTTCGAGTCCCGGCTCTCCGCCGCGGTCGCCGCGCTCGATGCGAAACTCGCGGCTATCCCCGTCACTCCGGTAGCGGTGGTCTCTGACCACCGTGAGACGCCCACCACGGCCGAAAACGGCGGTCAGAGACCGCCGCCACCGGAAGAACCCAAGGCCGTCAGCGTCGTCGAGTCCGTCTCCGTCGTGGAAACACCCGCGCCGGCCGCCCTCGAAGAGCCCAAGCCGAAAAAGCCCCGCGCCCTGCGCAAGCCCAAACCCGAGGACACCCTCGCCGCCATGTCGTCCGAGCCGGCGGCCGAAAGCCGCGAGAGCTCCGGCGAGTCCGCCTTCCCCGATTCCCCGGCCGAGACTGCCTCGGCTCCTTCCGAGGACATGTCCGCCGAAACCGCCGCGACGATCGAGCCCTCTGTCTCCGCCGATGGCGCCACGCGCCTGCTGGTCACCGCCTACATCGGCATCGGCAACAAGCTTTACATCCGCGGCGACGGCCCGGGCCTGAGCTGGGACAAGGGTGTGCCGATGAAATTCGTCTCGATCGGCAAGTGGGGCTGGGCGACTGACGAAGCCACCGGCCCCGTGGTGTGCAAGCTCTACAAGAACGACGAGACCGCCGCGCTCTCCGGCGAAATCTTCCTCGAGCCAGGCCAGCACGTCGAGGTCACTGCGCTGTTTTGAGAGCGCGTTCCGCTGTTCGAATGTAGGGCCGGCGCCCCGCGACAAGCTCGGGGCCTTGAGCCTGTCGAAACGGCTGGTCGCCGTGCCGTGGTTCGCGGTCCGCCGACCAGCGGCGACCCTGCATTTTAGTAATCAATAATGCGGCGGGCGCGCGTCGGGCGCCTCGCCTTCCTCCGGCCCGCCGCCGCGCACCGCCCTCAGGGCCGCCATTTCCTTGCGGAGCTTCGCGAACTCGTCCGCCAGTTCGAGCATCACCTTGTCCTGCTCCGCGCTGTGGCGCTGCAAATGCGCGTAACGCTCCTCCAGGCGGGTCAATCGATCGGCATCGCTCATCGGCCGTCAGGATGCAGGTTGCGCAGCCCGAGGCAATCCACCAACTTTCCGGCATGAAGCGCTTTTGGGCCGCCCTCGGCTTGTTGTTCAGCGGGTTCCTCGTTTCCTGCTCCACCCCGCCGCCACCGGCCGCCACCGGCCCGGTGATCCTCATCTCCATCGATGGCTTTCGCTGGGACTACCTGCAGCGTCATGACGCCCCGACCTTGAAGGCCCTCGCCACCGACGGCGTGCACGCCACCCGGATGACCCCGAGCTTCCCCACGAAGACCTTCCCCAACCACTACACCCTCGTCACCGGCCTCCACCCCCAGAACCACGGCATTGTGGCCAATTGGTTCTACGATCCGGCCGACAATGCCAAGTTCGACATGAGCAAGACCGAGGCCCGTTGGTGGCAGAGGGGCGAGCCGGTCTGGATCACCGCGGAAAAACAGGGCGTGCGCAGCGCGTGCTTCTTCTGGCCCGGTTCGGAGAGCGAGCACCACGGGCTGCGCCCGTCACTCTTCAAGCCCTTCGACAAAAAGCTGAATGCCGCCGAACGGGTTGACGGCCTGCTGACCTGGCTGGCCCTGCCGCCGGCCCAACGACCCCGCTTTGGCACACTGTATTTCGACATCGTGGATACCATTGGCCATAAGTTTGGTCCGACCGCGCCCGAGACCGCCGCCGCGGTCAAGGAGGCGGACGAGGCCGTCGGCCGTCTGCTAGCCGGCCTGGAAAAGCTTGGCCTGCGAGAGAGCACCAGCCTGGTGATCGTGTCGGATCACGGGATGTCGGAGACTGATCCCGCGCGGACCCTGTTTCTTGAAGACCTGATGGATCTCTCGCAGGTGCGTGTGGAAGCCACCGGCCCTTACGCTGGCGTGCGTCCCAATCCGGGCGTCGATGTGGCCGCGCTGGTGGCCGGCATCCGCGCCAAGGCGCCGCCCCAGATCAAGGTTTACCGGCGCGAGGAAGTGCCGGCGCACCTGCATTACAACCAGGGCGACAGCATCCCGCCCATCCTGTTGATCGCCGCCGATCACTGGTTGGTTGAGGAAAGGGGCCGCTGGTCGCTGTCGTGGGCCCGCAGCAACAAGGGCAGTCACGGCTGGGATCCGGCCACTTCCAACATGGGGGCGCTCTTCATTGCGAACGGCCCGGCCTTCAAGCGCGGCGTCGAGATCCCCGACGTGGCGAACATCCACGTCTACAATCTGCTCTGCGCCACCCTCGGCATCAAGCCCGCAGCGAACGACGGCGACCGGCGGCTGGTGCGTGCGGCGTTGAGCCGTTAGCGCCGGAATGAATCCCCGGCCGCCGGTGCCGCTTTACCGCCCGCCCGCAGGCATCGCTCCAATGCAGCAAGGAATCGCTGATTGCTGCATGGTTTCGGCACGAGCCCGGCCCAAGGCGCGCTGCCGAGGCCCAATTCCAACGCCTGGTTGGGACGGCCGGTGAAGAAGAGAACCGGCAGACGCTGGCCGGTATTATGGAGAATCCGCGCATAAAGCTCCGCTCCATTCATACCCGGTAAATCGCAATCCAGCACGAGGCCGTCCCACCGCACCAGCTGCGCCAGCTGCAAGGCTTCCTCCGCATTGGCCGCAAGCTCGACTTCATATCCCTCGAAATGCAACAGCTCGGCCAGCACCAGACGAACCGCCTCCGTGCCCTCCACAATCAGAAGACGGAGCCGGCGGCCCTTCCCGGAGATTGATTTGGGCAGATTCATGGCCTCTTCCTGGCGAGCCCGCGCAGGTCCTTTTCGACCTCGCGATAGGCGGTGCTGACAATCGGACTCAACCGCTTCGTGCGCAGCTGGCGGCAGATGCCGGCCAGGGTCAAAAGCAGTTGCCGGGCATGGGCACGCCGCAAAGCACGCTCACCTGCCCCCGTCTGGCCCAGGCGGTGGTTGGTCTTCATCGAGCGATACAAGATTTTTGTGCGCACACAATATGTCAATAAGCATCCGTCCCCCCGCCGCTGCGTTGACAAATCCGGGGGCGGACTTCATGCACCTTGCCCGATGCAATACACCCAGCTTTTCCGCAGGCTGCGGGAGCAAAAAGGCTTGAGCCACGAGGCTTTGGCCAGATTGGCGCGCTGCCATCGCAATACGGTTTTGAACGTCGAGGGCGGACGTCAGGTGAAGTTCAAGACCATCGCGCGCTTGATGGCCAAAATGGGTTACGCCAGCGATTCCCCCGAAATGGCGAGCCTCGCCCTGCTTTGGCTGGAGTCCGTGAGCGGAGTCGATCTGGCCGATCCGGCGACCTTGGGGCCGGTCCGCCAAAAGCTGGCGGCTTACGACCGGACGCTGGGGCAGGCGGCCCGGCAGTTGCTGGAGGCCGTTCGCCAGGCGCGGCTCGATGAACGGAAGATCCGGCTGCTGGCCTTTGCGGCCCAGCATCCGGAAATGCTGGCGATCATCGAATCAATCCAAGACCTCTTGCATACGACTGCGGCCGGAAACCGGGAACTCAAGGTGGCAGAGGACAAATAACCGAGGCGGAGAACCCTTGGGACCGCCCCAACCGAGTTCCCCGTGCGCGAGTAAGCACCTGACCAGCTTTGGCTAGTGCCAAACCCTTCAGGTCCCCAGTCCGCAGCGCCGCAAGGCTTCTTGCAGTTGTTCCATGTGCAAGGGTTTGGCCAAATAGTCGTCCATGCCCGCCGCGAGGCATTTCTCGCGATCAGCCGGCATGGCGTAGGCGGTCAGGGCGATGATGCGGATTGCCCGGTCCAGTCCGGGCACGGTGCCGGCCCGGATGCACCGGGTGGTGCTGTAACCATCCATGCCGGGCATCTGGCAGTCCATCAGCACCACCTCGCACCGGATATTCGCCAGCAGCTGCAAGGCCGCCGGTCCGGAGTCGGCCAGGTCAACCGTATAACCCAGTTTCTCCAGAAACCGTCGCGCCACCTGCTGGTTGACCGGATTATCCTCGACGATCAGCACGCGCCGCCCGTGGCCAGTCACCGGCCGCGAGACCGCCGGGACCGCCGGGACCGGCCCGTCCGCCTCCGCAGGCGGCATCTCCACCCGCGGGAAAGCCAGTTCAAACCAGAAGGTGGAACCACGGCCTTCCTGGCTCTCAAACCCCATGCTTCCGCCCAAGAGCGCCACCAGTTGCCGGGAAATCGCCAGTCCGAGCCCCGTGCCGCCAAACCTTCGCGTCGTGGAGCCGTCGCCCTGGGTGAACGGTTCAAACATCCGCCGCTGGGCCTCCGGGGCGATGCCGATGCCCGTGTCACGCACCGCGCAGCGCACGACCACCTCGCCGGCCCGCAGATCCGTGACCAGAACGGTGACCTCGACGACGCCCGCCTCCGTGAATTTCAGCGCGTTGCCGACCAGATTGGTCAGCACCTGGCAGATGCGGCCGGCGTCACCGACCAGCACACAGTTGAGTCGCGGATCAATCTCACTGGTGAGGCGCAGATGCTTCTCCCGGGCCCGAGGTCCCAACAGGGCCACGACTCCTTCCACCAGCCCCGGCAAGTCGAACTCCACCGGTTCGATGCGCATCTTGCCCGCCTCGATCTTGGAGAAGTCGAGAATGTCGTTGATGATGGTCAGCAGGTTCTCGCCGCTACTCTTGATCGCCTCCCCCATTTCGCGTTGCTCCGGAGTCAGGGGCGTGTCCATGAGCAGGGCGGTCATGCCGATGACGCCGTTCATCGGCGTGCGGATCTCATGGCTCATGCTGGCGAGGAACTCGGACTTGAGCCGCGAGGCCTCCAGCGCCTGGTCGCGCGCGAGGGCCAGGTTTTCCTCCAGCTGCTTGCGCGCCGTGATGTCCTCCGTGAACATGACGATGCCGCCGATTCCGCCCGTCGCATCGCGCCAGGGTTGCACGCGCCAGCTCAGCCATTGCCGGCTGCCGTCCGCCCGGTCGAAAGGGTCCGCCTCGTTGAGCTCGGTCGCCCCCCCCAGGCAACGGCGGTGAACGGCCTTCCACGGCTCACCGATCTCGGGAAACACCTCGTAGTGGCTGCAGCCGAGGATGCCACGGCCCTCAAGGCCGTAATCCTTGAGCCATTTCGCGCTGTGCACGATGTAGCGCATCTCCCGGTCGAACATCGCCACCGCCGCCGGCGCGTGCTCGGCAAACAGCCGGGTGCGCTCCTCGCTCTCCCGCAATTCGCGCATCATGTGTTTCGCCGCGCTGATGTCCTCGATCTGGGAGACAAAATAAAGCGGCCGGCCCGCCGCATCGCTCACCAGCGAAACGGTGAGCCGCACCCAGACGATGCGGCCCTCCCGGTGAAAATAACGCTTCTCCATCTGGTAGTGCAGACCCCGCCCCGCGAGGAGGTCGCGCACGTGCCCGAGGTCGGTTTCCAGGTCGTCGGGGTGCGTGATGTCCTGAAAGGTCTTCCGCATGAGTTCGGCCTCGCCGTAACCAACGATCTGGCAGATGGCGCGGTTCACGCGCAGCCAGCGGCCGTCGAGCCCGACGAGGCCCATGCCGATGCCCGCATGGTCGAAGGCGCTGCGGAACCGCTCTTCGCTTTCCTCCCTCGCCCGCTCGTTGCGACGGATGATCACCAGGGCGACAGCAAAAAAGCCCAGCGCGACGGCGTTGCCGAGCAGGATGATTCTTCTCGTCTGCTCGCTGAGCCGCCCGGCGTCGGCAATGTGCCGCGTCAGCTTCCCCCGCTCGCGGTCTTCGATCAGGTTGATCTGATCGCGGATGTCCTGCATTAACGCCGGGCCGGTGTGTCCCGGAAACCGATCAGTCGACGGCACCCGGCCGGCCTGGGCCTGCGTGATGGCCTCCTGCATGAAACGCCGTTTGGCGCGCACCAGTCCGCTCAGCCGGCGGGCGTTGGCCGCCTGCATGGCGTCATCCTCGGTCAGAAAATGCAGGTTCAGCAGCTCGGCCCGGAGCCGGCCTTCCATGTCCCGGTAGTAGGCGTTTAAGCCGTCGTCATGTCGGAGCACATAGGCCCGTGTCGTCGACTCCATGCGCGTGACGCACAACTCGGCATAATTAACCGAGGCAATCACCTCATAGCTGCGTTTCATCGAGGCGGCCGATTTTTCCTGCTGGTTGTTGCTGACGAAGGCCGTGATGCCGACCACCAGCACCAAGCTCCCCGCGATGGCGAAAAACGGGATGGATCGCGACTTCGCCCGTTGGGCGGGCGGGATCCGTCGCGCCGCCTCGCCCAGCAGCACGAGAGCCGCCACAAAGAAACCCGCCGCCGTATGCAAGGCCATGCCGGTGTAGCGCCACCACGTGTAGGTCACCCGCAGGCCGGTGATGTGGCCGTAGATCGCCAGAAAGGCCACCGCCAGGATGAGCGAGGCGATGATCTGCAGCGCGCGGATGCGTGGCCGGGCCCGGGCGATTTCCCACAAGGCCAGTCCAAGCAGCGCGAAGGAAGCGGCCGTGTTGGGCGACATCCGCCCGTCGAACCCAACGCCTTGGGCAAGCCGGCCCGGGTCATAATCGTAGCCCGCAAAACCCAGGGGTTCGGCGACGAAATAAATCGCCAACACGCCCAAACCCAGCGCGGCGGTCAGGCCGGCCAGAATCATTCCCATCCGATCACGTCGCCTCCCCAAGACCAGAAAGGCCATGCCGGCCACCATAAAGGCCGCGGCCGTCGGAAACGCCATCGGCGCGCCACCTGGCACCACCGTTACCAGCAGCGGCCATCCCGCAAACCGGCCCACCATGACCGCTCCGCCCAATAGCATCAGTCCAGAACCACACAAATCCATCTGCGTCAGGAAGCTCCGGTTTGATGCGGATGGTTTCAAATTGCCGCCAGCCTAGCCTGCAACACCCAGCGCGCCAGTCAGAACCTCGCCGACTTCAGCAGCAAAAGACCCTATTCCCTCTCGGCTGAAAGAGAGCGCAGTTCCGCCGGGGTAGTCACCGGCGCCTGGCAGGCGAAGTTCTCGCACACGTAGGCGGTGGCGTGGCCTCCGACCGGTTTCATTTCCGCCAGATAAGGTCGCTTGGCCGCCAGCCATTGCTGTCCGGCTCCCCCATCGGCGCAAAGCACCGCTCGACGCGGACCGTGTTGTTCCGACAAAACCGCCGCCAGCGCCTGGAAATCAGCGGCGGCCGGATCGCCCGCCAACACGATGGTGCGCGGGGCATCCACCACCAGCTCAATGGCGCAGAGCAGCTGGGGCAGACCCTGGGGCATCGCCATCCACTGGGGACGCAGCGCCTCGATGGTCTTCACCGCACGCTCGCGCGCTCCGGCCGGGCCCATCATCCAATCCAGCCGCAACAAATTGAGCGCCGCCACGGAGTTGGCCGACGGCTCCGCTCCGTCGTGGTCCTCCTTCAACCGCACAATGACGTTCGGGTCGTCCGCGCGGGAATTGAAATAGCCGCCATGCGCCGGATCCACGAACAAGGTGTCCATCGCGCTCTGCAGGCGCTCCGCCCATTGCAGCCAGCGGATATCAAAGCCCGCCTCATAGAGATCAAGCAGCCCTTGGATAAGAAACGCATGGTCCTCGGCAAAGCCCGTGATGGCGCTCCGGCGCTCGCGCCAGCTCCGATAGAGTGTGTCGGTTTTTTCGTCGTAAAGTTCACTCCGGATAAATTCCGCCGCCCGGGTCGCCGCGACCAGATATGATTTGTCCCCGAGCAGCCGGGCCCCCTGGGCCAGCGCCGAGATCATCAATCCGTTCCATGCCGTGATGATCTTGTCATCGAGATGTGGCCGCGGCCGCTTGGTGCGCACCAGGCGAAGTTTTTCCAGGCAGCCGAGCAGCTTGTCGCTCGCGACCGTCACCTCGAGCCCATGTTCGCGTGCCGTCGTGGTCAGCGACTGGCGCTGCATCAGGACATTCTTACCGGTGAACTCGGACTGCGGGTCGGACTCGACGTTGCCGCCCGCCTTCACGCCGTAATGCGCGCAGAAAAAAGCTGCGTCGGCACCAAGCACCGCATCGATCTCCTCTTTGCTCCACACATAAAACGCGCCCTCGGCGTGTTCGGGTTTGCCGCGGACGATCAGACTGTCCGCGTCCTCCGCGGAATAGAATCCGCCGCCAGGACTCGTCAGGTCACGCTGCACATAGGCAAAGATATCCCGCGCCACCCACGCATAAACCTCCAGCCCTGTCGCCTGCCGTGCTTCCAGGTAGCTCACCGCCAGTTGCGCCTGGTCGTAGAGCATTTTCTCGAAGTGCGAGACAAACCACCGTTCATCGACCGAGTAGCGGTGAAACCCACCCCCGACGTGATCCTGCAGCCCGCCCTCGGCCATCTTGCGCAAGGTAAACCCGGCGATCTTCAACATTTCGGTTCCCACGGCCGTCTTGCGTCCCTGCAATGCCGCCATCCGGAAAAGAAAATTGAGCACGGCGGGCCGCGGGAATTTCGGGGCGCCACCGAAACCGCCCCAGTTCGGGTCGTGCGCCTCGTAGAAATACTGGAAGGCCTTGGTCAGCGCCTCGCTCGCGGCCTCCGGCAGAGTCTGCTCCACGGCGCCCGCTTCCGGCGCGGCGCGGGCCGGGCCCTCGGCGGCATAACGCCGCAAAGCGGCCACCACCTCATCGGCCCCCGCAAGGATTTTATCACGCTTCTCGCCCCAGTGCCGTGTGATGGCATTAAGCACCGTGACAAAACCCGGCCGGCCGTGCCGATCTTCCGGTGGAAAATACGTGCCACCATAAAATGGCTTCAGGTCCGGCGTCAGCCATACACTCATCGGCCAGCCGCCATGGCCGGTGGTCTGTTGCACGTAAGTCATGTAGACGCGGTCGAGGTCCGGCCGCTCCTCGCGGTCGAGCTTCACCGGCACGAAGTCGCGATTGAGCACGGCGGCAATGTCCGGGTTTTCAAAGCACTCATGCGCCATCACGTGACACCAGTGGCAGGTCGAGTAGCCGATGCTCAGGAAAATGGGCTTCTGCTCGGTGCGCGCCTTGGCGAAAGCTTCCTCGCCCCACGGCAGCCAATCCACGGGATTGTCCGCGTGCTGGCGCAGGTAGGGGGATTGCTCGGCGGTGAGACGGTTGGGCATACCCTGCAACGTCGCGGAAAGTTCCGCGGAGGCAAAGTGAATGTTTTACGGTTGCTCCGGCCCGGTGCACGCCCCCCGCGGCGGGTTTTGGACTGGCAAGACCCCGGCCTCACCGGCATGAGGTAGCGGCACACCATGACCGACCAGTCACGTCTCCCCGGCGCCGTTTTTCTCTCCTACGCCCGCGAGGACGGAGAGGCCGCGCGGCGCATCGCCGAGGCGCTGCGGGGATTCGGCGTCGAGGTCTGGTTCGATTCAAGCGAATTGCGCGGCGGCGACGTCTGGGATCAGAAAATCCGCCGCCAGATCAAGGAATGCGCACTCTTCATCCCCGTCGTCTCCGGCCACACGCAAGCCCGCGAAGAGGGATATTTCCGGCGCGAGTGGCGGATGGCCGTGGACCGCACGCAGGACATGGCGGAGAACCGCGCCTTCATCGTCCCGGTGCTGGTCGACGACACCCGGGAATCCGACGCCAACGTGCCCGAACAGTTTCTCAAGGCCCACTGCACCCGGCTGCCGGGCGGCGAACCCACCCCGCAGTTTGTGGAGCAGGTGAAACGCTTGCTCCAGCCCTCGCGTTCCGCGGAAACCGGAGCCCGGCCCGCCATGCCCGCTCCACGGTCCGCGGCCCCTGCGGCGGCCAGGTCCGGCTTCCCTTTCGTGTCGGTCGCGCTTGGCCTCGCCGTCGTTGCGCTGGTGGCCTTCATTTATCTCCGCTCGGCCGCCAAGTCCGAGCCAGTGGACGCCGGTCCAGTGGCGAAAATCCCCGGGCCCGCCGCGCCCCCGGTCCATGCACCCGATGCCAGGTCGATTGCCGTGCTGCCTTTCGTCGACATGAGCCAGGCGAGGGACCAGGAGTATTTCTCCGACGGCTTGTCCGAAGAGCTGTTGAATCTCCTCGCGAAGGTCCCCGCGCTGCAGGTCACCTCACGCAGCTCGGCCTTTTCCTACAAAGGCAAGGAGATCAAGCTCTCGGAGGTGGCGAAGGTGCTCAACGTCGCGCACATCCTCGAGGGCTCCGTGCGCAAATCCGGCAATCGCCTGCGCGTCACCGCGCAATTGATCGATGCCCGCACCGACAAGCACCTCTGGTCCGAAACCTACGACCGCTCGCTGGACGACATCTTCGCGGTGCAGGACGAAATCGCCGCCGCCGTGGTCGGACAGCTCAAGGTAACCCTGTTGGGCGAGGCGCCCAAGGCGAAGCCCGTCGACCCCAAGGCCTATGCCCTTTTTCTGGAGGCGCGGCAGCTGCAACGGCAAGGCACCCGCGAAGGTTTCGCTCAGGCGGTGACCCTGATCCGGGAGGCCTTGGTGATCGATCCAAACCTGGTGAATGCGTGGGTTTCGCTGGCCCAATGTTACAGCGCCCAGTCCGACCTCGGGTTTCGCTCGAACGAGGAAGGCTACGGTCTGGCCCGGGAGGCCATGAACAAGGCTCTGGCGATCGATCCTGATTCCGCCGCCGCCCATGCCGGCATGGGCGCCCTGCTGCAAGTGACCGGCCATGATCTGGCGGTCGCGGCCGGGCATTTTGAACGCGCCCTGGCGCTGGAACCGGCCAATACCGAGATCATGACCGAGGCGATGCGGTTTGGCCGCTCCCTCGGCCGGCACGACCTCATCGTCGCCATGGGCGAATATGTCGTGGCGCACGATCCGCTGAACACCCTCGCCCTGGCGACTCTCAGCGGCGCCCTCATCCGGGCCGGACGGGACGAGGAGGGCTTCGCCCACTTGCGCACAGTCCTGCGTCTCGCCCCGAACCGGGGCCTGACGCATTATTCCATCGGCAGCTCATTGCTCCGCAAAGGCGACCTGCCCGGTGCCTTGGCCGAGTTCCAGCAGGAAACCTCCCCCACCTGGAAGCTGGACGGTCTGGCCTTGATTTATCACGCCCTGGGCCGGAAGGCGGAATCCGACGCCGCGCTGAATGAGATTATCGCGAAATATCAGAAAGAGTCTTCCTGGAACATCGCTTACATTTTCGCTTACCGGGGCGAGGCCGACCTCTGTTTTGAGTGGCTGGAGAAAGCCATCGTCTACCGCGACCCCGGGCTTTCCCTGACCGCAGTGCAATGGCCTTTCGCCAACGTCCGCCAGGATCCGCGCTGGCTGCCGTTCCTGCGCCGGATCGGCCGCGCGCCGGAACAGCTGGCTGCCATCAAGTTCGACGTAAAGCTGCCCAGCCGCTGAGACCCGCCCGGGCCGGCGGTTTTGCCCTGGTTTCGACCGGAAAAACTCGCAGTTGACGGCAGCGCGGCCAGCCGGCTCACTCGCGGGTTCGCCATGCTGACCATTGCAGACGTCGCCAAGTCCTACGGCACCCGGGAGCTCTTCTCCGAGGTGTCGCTCTTCGTCGCGCGCACCGACCGCTTCGGCCTCGTCGGGCCCAACGGCGCCGGCAAATCCACCCTCTTCAACCTCATTCTCGGCGAGGAGCAGGCCGACGAGGGCACCATTGAGTGGGAACGGGGCGCCGACTTCGGCTACCTGCCCCAGGAAAGCGCCCCGGTGCGCGACGAGAGCATCCTCGCCATCGCCACCAGCGGCAAGAAACTCGTCCCGGAAAACGACGACGATTACGACATCGACTGGACCCTCGAGCCGCGCGCCAAGAAAATCCTCGCCGGCCTCGGTTTTCGCGAGACGGACCACGACAAACCGGCCAAGTCTTTTTCCGGCGGCTGGGTCATGCGCGCCCACCTCGCCCGCCTCCTCGTCAGCGAGCCCGCCCTGCTCATGCTCGACGAGCCGACCAACCACCTTGATCTTGAGGCGTTGCTCTGGTTCCAGGACTACCTCACGCGCTACCCCGGCGGGCTCGTCATCATCTCCCACGACCGCGAATTCCTGAACTCTCTCTGCAACGGCATCCTCGAGCTGCGCAGCGGCACGCTGAACAAATACACCGGCAACTATGACGACTACCTGAACGAGAAGGACGCCCGCAAGGAGCAGCAGGCCGCGCAGTTCAAGAACCAGCAGCGCGAGATCGCCCATCTGCAGAAATTCGTGGACCGCTTTGGCGCCAAGGCCTCGATGGCTTCGCGTGCGAAATCCAAGGAAAAGCAGATCGAACGCCTCAAGGATGTCGCCGTCGAGGAGCCCTGGGAGGATCTCAAGAAGATCAACTTCCGCTTTCCCCAGCCGCCGCGCTCCGGGCTCAAGGTCGTGAACCTGAAAAACGTGCGCCAGGCCTACGGCGACCATGTGGTCTACACCGATCTGAACTTTGAGGCTGAGCGCGCCCAGAAGATCGTGCTCGTCGGCCCCAACGGCTCCGGCAAGTCCACGCTCCTCAAGATCCTCGCCAGCGTCGTGCCCATCCAAGGCGGCGAGATCAACCTCGGCAGCAATGTGGTGCCCGGCTACTTCGCGCAGAACCGTGCGGACAACCTCAAGCTCAACCTCACGGTCTTCGAGAACGTGATGGAGCTCCGCACCAACGAAAACCAGCTCACGGAGCAGCAGGCCCGGGCCGTGCTCGGCGGCTTCCTCTTCCGCAAGGACGATGTCCACAAGAAGGTCTCGGTCCTCTCCGGCGGCGAGAAATCCCGCCTCGCCCTCGCCCGCCTGCTGGTCAACCCGCCCAACCTGCTGTTGATGGACGAGCCCACGACCCACCTCGACATCCCGTCGATCGACGCGCTGGTCAACGCGCTCAAGAACTACGAGGGCACCTTCATCTTCATCAGCCACGACGTGTATTTCATCCGCCAGCTCGCGCAAACCGTGCTGCACGTGCACTCCGGCCGGCTCACGCCCTACGCCGGCAACTACGATTATTACCTGGAGAAATCCAAGGCCGGCAACGCCCGCGCCGCGCTTACGGCCGGTTTCACTGATGCCCGGCCGAAGCAGACCGCCGCCGCGCCTGCCCCGAAG
>JBKJRX010000061.1:0-4065 GCA_046593155.1 Lacunisphaera sp. | reverse complement strand
AGCGACGGCTGAAGCTCCAGGGATTGGACCCAATGGAAATAAAAAAGAGCGGCGGGTGGGGCGCGCTCGGGGGGGGATGCGGTCGAGGGCGGGCGTTAGCGCAGCCTCTCCGCGATCTCCTCGAGGGGATAGGTGATGATCTCGGCGAGGGTTGGGTGATACCATGGGGCGCGGAGCATGTCGTGGACGGTGGCGCGCATGGCCAGCGGGGTGGAGAAGGCGTGGATGAGTTCACCGGCGTCTTTGCCGACGATTTCCGCGCCCAGAATGCGGCCCCGCTTCGGCTCGGCGATGACCTTCACGTAACCGTAATTGGCCTCCATCAGGATGGACTTGCCGTGGTCGTTGAATGGGTAGGAAGCAGTGAGATACTTGATGCCCTGCCCGGCGAGGTCGCGCTCAAGCACGCCGATGGTGGCGAGCTGTGGATCGGTGAAGACGATGTTGAGCAACAGCGACGAGTTTACGGGCTTGAGCCTCTTTACCTTGGCGGCGTGGCGCGCGGCCAGGACCCCCTGCTCAATGGCGAGGTGGACGATCTCATGTGGCCCAGAGCAATCGCCGGCGGCGTAGATGTGCGCCGCGCTGGTCTGTTGCCAGCGGTTGAAGATGATCTGGCCGTTGAGGCGGGTCTTCACGCCGGCGGCGAAGAGGTTGAGGCCCGCGGTGTTGGGTTCGCGGCCGAGGGCGTTGAAGAGGTGGGCGGCGCGGCGGGTGACGAGTTTGCCGTTGCGGTGGAACTTCACCGTGACGCCGTGCCTGCCCCGGGTGACGGTCCGGAGCTTCGTGCCGGTGAAGAGGGCGATGCCTTCGTCGGTGAAAGCCTGCTGCACGACGCCCGAGGCGTCGTCGGAGTGATCGCGGAGGATGTTCGGACTGCGCTGGATCAACGTCACCTGGCTGCCGATACGGTTGAGGTATTGGGCGAGTTCGCAGGCGACGATGCCGCCACCGAGCACGAGCACGCTCTTAGGCACGAAGTCGAGGTCGAGCACGTCGTCGCTGGTCCAGGCCTTCGCCTCCTTCAGCCCGGGCACGGGCGGGATGCTGACCTTCGAGCCGGTGCCAATCAGGAAGTGCCGGCCGCGTAGCTTGCGTCCGTCAGCAAGCTCCACGGTGTGCGCGTCAAGGAAGCGGGCCTGCGCGCGGAAAAGGTCGAACTTGCCGCCCTTGAGCGCGTCCACGCGGTAGCGGGCGAAGTCGGCGATGATGCGCTGCTTGCGGGCATGGACCGCCTTCATGTCGGCGCGCGCGCCGGTGATCTTCAGGCCGAAGCGGTCGGCGTGCCGGGCGTGGTGCAGGACCTCGGCCGCGTAGATCAACGTCTTGGAGGGCATGCAACCGCGCAGGATGCACAGGCCGCCGAGTTGCTTCGCCCCGTCGATGACGGCGACCTTTTGGCCGAGGCCGGCGGCCACGCGGGCGGCATTGAAGCCGGCACTGCCTCCACCAATGCAAATGAAGTCGTAGGTTTTAGGTTTGGCCACGGGTGACACTGATGTGCGGGGATGGATTAATCAAATCAAGCTGCGGTAGGCAGCCCGCTTGCGGGCGCGGTTGTGGCGCGAGCAAGCTCGCTGGCCCACGAAATTCGAAGATACGCTCGGGGGATACCCACTCATCGCGATGGCCCTCGGTCAGCGGCCTTTGCCAAACAGCATGACATGGATGGTTTTTAACACGATGGAGGCATCGAGCACGAAGGAGAAGTAGCGGATGTAGTAGAGGTCGTATTCCAGCTTTCGGAGCGTGTCCTCAAGGTTGGCGCCATAGGGATAGTTCACCTGGGCCCAGCCCGTGATGCCCGGCTTGACCAGATGGCGGAAATGATAGCAGGGGATTTTCTTCTCGTAATCCTCCACCAGCCGCACCCACTCGGCCCGCGGGCCGATCAGGCTCATGTCGCCAATGAGGACATTCCAGAGCTGGGGCACCTCGTCGATCCGGCTGGCGCGCAGAAAGCGACCGAGGCGGGTGATGCGGTCGTCACCCTTTTGGGTATAGGTGTCACCGTCATTCACCCGCATGGTGCGAAGTTTGATGATGTCGAAGAGCAGGCGGTTGCGGCCGACCCGCGACTGGCGGAAGAACACCGGACCGCGATCGTCGAGCCAGATGGCCGCGGCGACCAGCGGAAGGAACGGGAGCGCCAGCAACAGGCCGCAGGCCGCCAGCCCGATATCGCTGATGCGCTTGAGTCGCTCGAACACCGGCTCGCGGGCGATCTGGAAGCCTTCCTGGAACAGCCACGTCTGGTTCAACCGGTAGAGCGGAATTTTCCGCCAGTAAACCTCGTGGAAGAGTTCGAGCGTGTAGGTGGGCACCCCGGAGAAATGCAGTTCCATCAGTTTCTGGGCCACGGCGGGCGGAAGTTCGTGGCTGGTTTCGCGCAGGATGATGGCGTCGAGGTTGTCCTCGTATTCCTTGAGGTAGTGCACGACATCGTCGAATGCCAGGGCCGAGGCCGGGCTCGCCGGCGAGGCCAGGCCGCGGGCGAACGTGGCGTGCGTGGCATAGAGCACGGCCTGCTCCATCCCGGTCTTGCGGCATTCCTCCTTGAACGCGACGCAGCTTTCCGGGCTGCCGAGGAACATGAAATAGCGCTGCTGTTTGTGGGCCTGCTGGCGTTGGTAGAAAACCCGGCGGTAACTGATGGTGACGGGAATCAACAGCAGGCAGGTGAGAGTGATGACCAGGCGGCTGACCTGCAGGGCAAAACCCGCGGGAATGAAGGCGTAGGTGAGCAGCAGGGTGCCCAGCAGCACAAAGACCAGCGCGATGGAGTGCAGACTGGTGTAGGTGACCGACATCATGTCGGTGCGCGGGTTGTAGCCGTCGATCAGGTAGACCGCGAGGAAGTGCATCAGCACCGGCAGCGTGAGGGGCGCCAGAACGACTCCCTCCCATTGCAGCACCCCCCAAGCCCAGGCGACAAAGTTGAACGCCACCACCACCGCGACTGCATCGAGCAGCACGAGGATGAAGGTGATGGTTCTTCGCTGGGTCATGGCTGGTGCATTACGTGGGGGTTTCTACCCAAAGCAAACTGAACTTCGCGGTGTGCCCTGCTAAACGATAAAACCAGCGCGCAACGCCTTGTTGGAGCCGGGGCGCCCTCGCCCCGGTCGGGTGGATTCCGGGGGCGAGGGCGCCCCGGCTCCAGATGATGCCGCCTTCATCGGAAGGGGATAAGGCGGGTCGGGCTTTACGCCCGGCACGTGGGCTCCTGGGGTCAGGGATAACCCTGACCTATATGGCCGACTCGCGCAGGATTTTCTCCCAGCGCGCCAGCGCGGTCGCGAAGGTGAATTCGCGCTCGTAGGCGGTTCGCGCGTTCCGGCCGAGTTGTTGGCGGCGGTTCGCGTCGGCGTGCCATCCGGTGACGGTAGCGGCCAGTTTCGCGCCTTCCTCCGGGCCGATGGCCACGCCGCATTCTTCATGACTGAGCAGCCGCGCGATTTCCCCATCGGTTGGTCCGACAAACAACACCGGTCGCCCGGCGGCAAGGACGCCGGCCAGTTTGCTGGGATAAACCAATCGCGCGAAGGCGGGTTTGAGTGTCACCAACTGGACATCGGCGGCGGCGAGGGCCGCGGCGAGATTCGCGCGCGGCTCGGGCGGCAGCAGCCGGAGATTGTCCAGTTTCCGGGACTGTGCGGCCGCGCGGACCTCGGCGAAGCGCGCGCCCGTTCCAAAGAAAAGAAAGACGATGTCACGGTTGGCCTTCAGGCGTTCGGCGGCATCGAGGACGGCGGCGAATTCATGCACGCGGCCGAGGTTGCCGGAATACGCGACGACAAACTTGCCGGTCACATCCCAGGCCGCGCGGCGGGCGGCCAGGGCTTCGGCCGGAGCCGGGGTGTGCAGTTCGCGTGGCGCCCAGTTGGCCACGATGGCGATTTTTTCGGCCGGCACCTGGCGGGATGCCAGGGTCGCCGCCATATCCTTGCCCAAGGTCACACAGCGCCGGGCAGCGTGCCAGGCCGCGTCGCGGCGGGTTCGGAGCGGACTGAGGGGGAGCGCCGCGAGTGTGCCGACATGCGCCGTGAGGATTTCGGGGTAAAT
>JBKJRX010000272.1:0-10057 GCA_046593155.1 Lacunisphaera sp. | reverse complement strand
GCCTCGCCGGCCGGCAATCAACCAGACCTGGCGATATGTTTCCGGACGATGCAGCAAATGAGCCAGTGTCCCGGCCGCGATCTTGCTCGGCGTGATCCTGGCTCATTTGCTGCATCGTCCGGAAACATATCGCCAGGTCTGGTTGATTGCCGGCCGGCGAGGCAGCGCGTTGACGGCCGGCTTGCTTTCCCTGGCGGCCCTGGCTTATGCGCCGGGGTTGGGCGATGCGGGGGATCTGCTGATTTCCGGTGCTTTTGCGCTGTTGGTGGCAACGTGTGTCGTGCGCGAGGACAATGACCTGGCTTGGTTGCTTCGCTGGCGCGCGATGGCCTGGATCGGCACCGTCAGCTATGGCATGTATCTGTTGCACATGATTGCGGTGAACCTGGTGCGCAGGGCGGGGGCCGGTTTCGGGATCGAATCGCCTTATTACGATTTCGCGGCGGGTTCGATTGCGGCGCTCGGGCTGGCGACGATCAGCTATCTGACCTACGAACGTTTCTTCCTCGGGCTTAAAGAGCGCTGGTTTGGTGCAGAGCGATCAACAACAAAGAGGGGAAGTCCCGTGTCGGTTCCCAATTTGGCAGCAGTGCGCTAGTTGCCCGAAATACCGTGGCTAAAGCCAAGATAAACAACAATAAGTATTATAGACATATTATATATTGTGCCTAAATAAGGCAAAAACCTAAGTCCGAGTATAGCCTATCTGGCCGGGCCCCAACGACGGGTCAGCGGGAAATAGATGAATAATGGACGCCCGACCACGTCCTTCTCCGGCACGAAGCCCCAAAAGCGGCTGTCCTTGCTGCGCGGTGAATTGTCCCCGAGCGCAAAGAAGGAATTGGCCGGCACGGTGACCGTCGCACCCGGAGGAAGCGTGCCATCGCTGGATTGCATGTCATCGCCCAGGAGCGCACCGCCCGTGTTGTTGGTATAGCCGGGATATTTGTCCTCGCGCCGGGCATTCTTGCCGAACGCGTCCGAGCCTTCGATCGGCTGGCCGTTGCGATAAAGCACGGGCGCCTTGATTTCCAGTTTGTCGCCCGGTGTGCCGACCAGACGCTTGACGTAGTATTGGCTGATTTGCGCGCCAGACGCATCCCGCATCTCCGGACTCTTGATATTGCCGGTCTTGAAAACAAATCCCGCTCCGACCTGGGGCTGGAAGAAATTATAACTGAGCCGGTCCACGAACAACAGATCGCCGGTCAGGATATCGAACGACAGCAGAGTCTCCCCCTTGCGCACGGTTTTGCCGATCGGCAGCCAGTAAACGGTCCGCTCCACCGGCTGGGCTCCGGCGCGGACGACAAAAGTCGAGCGTTCCGGTTGCGGATTCCGCCCGGCCGCTTCCTGGAGCACACTGGAAAAACTTGGGGCTTTGCCCTTGAACGACTCGTCCAAGACCTGATCAAACTCTCCTTGGAAATCGGCCGGCACGCTCACCTTGGCCTGCTGACCACCCACCATGAAGGTGTAGTCGCGCATCACGGTCGGGAAAACGCCCAGGCTGCGGCCAGCTCTTTCGGTAAAGGCCGGCTGCCCGTTCCGGAACACCGGGATCATCACCTCGCCGTCCGCCGGTGCTGTCACCGTGTAATTGCTCGCCCCCAGAGTCAGCAACCGGACGAATTTGCGGAGCTTGCCGGGCTCCTCGCCCGGCTTGAAGACCTCGGCCGTCATCCCATAATAACTCGGCCACATCGAATTCGTCGGGATCTTGAATGGCTGGATGAAATACGCCCGCAGGCCGAGAATCACGATGGCCGCGACCACAAAAAATTCGACGTTCTCCACCAGCGACGACTGCGGATAAACCCGCCCGCCCGTGTCGCGCAAGACGCCCTCCAGCGATTCCACCGCCAGCTTCAGCCTGCTGGCATCGGCCTTCTCCTTGAGCCGCTGCTTTACGGCGGTGGCCGCCCCGAGCAGTTTTTGGTTCTGCACATCCGTGAGTTGATCCCGCCGGAATTTGTAGACCCGGTCCGCCACTTCGAGCCAGTTGGCGGCGTTCTGCCGCATTTTCTTTTCCTGGGAGTAAAGGAAGCTGAACACGGGACGAAGGCGGGGTTAGCTGTTGGTCTTTAAAACCTGGATGAAGGCATCTGGTGGGATCGAAACCTTGCCGATAAGTTTCATCTTCTTTTTGCCCTCTTTCTGCTTATCGAGCAATTTGCGTTTGCGGGAGATGTCGCCGCCATAGCACTTGGAAGTGACGTCCTTGCGCATTTCGCGGACATTGTCGCGGGCGATGATCTTGCCGCCGATGGCGGCCTGGACGGCGATCTTGAACATCTGCGGCGGGATGATGTCGGCCAGCTTCTCGCAGAGCGCCCTGCCCTGCCCCTCGGCCTTGCTGCGATGCACAATGCTGGCGAAGGCGTCCACGGGGTCCTGATTCACAAGGATGTCCATCCGCACGAGGTCCGAGACGCGGTATTCGCCGAGTTCATAGTCCATGGAGCCGTAGCCGCGGGTGATGCTCTTCAGCCGGTCGTTGAAATCGACCAGAATTTCGTTCAGTGGCAGCGTGCAGGTCATCATGACGCGTGCCCCGTCCAGCGTGTCGGTCTGATCCACGCTGCCGCGCTTTTCCATGATGAGGTTCATCATGTCGCCGAGAAACTCGTTGGGAATGTGGATGGCGGCCTTGATGGTCGGTTCGGAGATTTCGAGGATTGTGCCCGGGTCCGGCAGATTGATGGGGTTGTCGACCTCGGTGACGTCGCCGGCATGGCTCTTCACCTTGTAGACCACGCTCGGATAGGTGGAGATGATCTCGACGTCGTATTCGCGGCGGATGCGCTCCTGGACGACCTCCATGTGCAGCAGGCCAAGGAAGCCGCAGCGGAAGCCGAAGCCGAGGGCGACAGAACTCTCCGAGGAATAAATCAGGGCGGAGTCGTTCAACCGCAGCTTGCCCAGGGCAACTTTCAGTTTCTCGTAATCGTCGGATTCGAGCGGATACAGGCCGCAATACACCATCGGACGCACTTCCTTGTAGCCGGGCAGCATGTCGGCGGCGGGCTTGTTGGCGTGGGTGATGGTGTCGCCGATCTTGATGTCGTCGGTGCTCTTGATGCTGCTGATGACGTAGCCGACGTCCCCCGGGCCGAGTTTATCGACCTTCTCCATGCCGGGCCGGAACACGCCCACTTCCTTCACCTCGGAGCGCTGTCCGGTGCTCATCAAGGACATCATTTCCCCGGCCTTGATTGTGCCCGAGAACACGCGGGCGTAGGAAATCACGCCACGGTAGGCATCGTATTTTGAATCGAACACCAGCGCGCGCAGCGTCGGGTAATCCGTCCAGCGCGGCGGCGGGATGCGGGCCACCACGGCTTCCAGGATGTCCTGGATACCGATGCCCGACTTGCCGCTGGCCAGAATGGCCTCCTCGGCGGGAATCGTGAGGATGTCCTCCAGTTGCCGCATACAGAGCTCCAGGTTGGCGCTGGGCAGGTCGATCTTGTTGATGATCGGGATGATCTTGAGGCCCTGTTGCTCGGCCAGATGGGCGTTGGCCACGGTCTGGGCCTCGACGCCTTGGGCCGCGTCGATGAGCAGCAACGCGCCCTCGCACGCCGCGAGCGAGCGCGAGACCTCATAGGCGAAGTCAACGTGGCCGGGCGTGTCGGTCAGGTGCAGCTTATAGGTCTTTCCGTCCTTGGCCGGGTAATGCATGACCACCGGGTGCATCTTGATGGTGATGCCGCGTTCCTTCTCGAGATCCATCGAGTCGAGGTGCTGGTCCGTCATGTTCCGCTTCGTGATCGTGCTCGTGTATTCGAGCAGGCGGTCGGACAGCGTCGTCTTGCCGTGGTCGACGTGCGCGATGATGCAAAAATTGCGTGTGAGTTTGGCGGGCATCTCAGGCGGTGGTGTCGGCGAACTCCGCGAATGATTTCACAACCCACATTTTTTCGGTGCGCCGCGCCAATCCGGCGAGCACGCCGCCCGGACCGCACTCCCAGAATTCCGTGGCACCGGCCGCGGCACAGGCGCGCATGCAATCTTCCCACAGGACCGACGAGACGACCTGTTTCACCAGCGCCTCGCGGATCTGGGCGGGCTCGCTCACAACCTGACCGGTTGTGTTGCTGAAAACGGTGAACTGCGGACGGTTGAAATTAATCTGCGTCAGGTAGGCCGCGAATTCCGCGCGGGCCGGCTCCATCAGGCGGCTGTGGTAGGCGCCGGCCACGTTGAGCGCCATGACGCGCTTCAGGCCCTTGTCCTTCGCGGCCGCGACCAGCGCGTCCACCCTGGATTTCTCACCGGAGACGATGATCTGGCCGGGAGCATTGAAATTGGCGGCCTCGATGCCGAACTCGGCGCAAAGCCCGGCGACGCGGGCGCGTTCCTCGCCGATGATGGCGGCCATGCCGCCGACGCTCTGCTCACACGCCAGCTGCATCAGCTGGCCGCGCTCGGCGACGACCCTCAGGCCGGTCGCAAAATCAAAAACTCCCGCCGCAGTCAGCGCCGTGACCTCGCCGAGGCTCAGGCCCATGGCGAATTTCACCGCCGGCAGCTTGCCGGTCTCGCGCAAGGCCGCCGTCACGGCCAAACCGTGGATGAAAAGGGCCGGTTGGCAGACCTTGGTCTGGGTCAGCTCGGTCTCCGGGCCCTCAAAACAGATTTTCTTCAAGTCCCAGCCCAGCACGGTGTTGGCTTCGTCGTAGAGCGCCCGGGCGGCAGGCGAACCTTCATACAAGGACTTCCCCATGCCCACTTTTTGGGCACCTTGACCGGAGAAAATCAGCGCGAGTGACATAGATGAAAGGAGCGGTTAAACCGGTCCGCCGACCAAAAACCAAGCCCTAAAATTCCCGCGGCGGCGGGAAGAGGTTTCAAGCGTCGGAATTGCCCGAAGTCGGGAACTTTTCCCGCGGGCCGGCGCCCGGCCGCCCCGTCAGGTCTTGAAGAAGATACCCTTCAGATTCATCTCCAGCGCCGGCGGATTCGGCGAGAAGCGCAGGCCGTCGGCCTTGCTGATCTTGCCCTCCTTGATGAGGCGGTAGATATCCTTGTTGAAGGACTTCGAACCCTGCTCACTGCTGGCCTCCAGCAGCTGCTGGATCTTGTCGTTGTGACCATCGAGAATGAGGTTTCGCACCGTGGCGTCTGCGATCAGGATCTCATGCGCCGCGAAACGACCGCCGCCTTCGAGTGCGGGAATCAGCTTCTGGCAGACAAAACCGCGGAGCGAACCGGCAATCTGCCGGCGAGCCTGGGCAATCTGCTCGGGCGGAAAAAACTCGAAGAGACGCGTCAACGACTGGGCCACCGTGGCGGCGTGCATCGTGGAGAACACCAAATGGCCGGTCTCGGCCGCCGAGATGGCGGTTTCGAAGGTCTCCTTGTCGCGCATTTCGCCGATCAGGATGATGTCGGGATTTTGGCGCAGCACGGACTTGATCGCCAGTTCGAAACTGGGCACATCGAGGCCGATCTCGCGCTGCTGGAAGAGCGACTTGTCGTCGCTGAAGGTGTATTCGATCGGGTCCTCGATGGACACGATATGCTTGTCCATGTTCTGGTTGATCCAGTTGAGCATGGCGGCCATCGTCGAGCTCTTGCCGGAGCCGGTGGCGCCGCAGACGAGCAGGATGCCGTCCTTGGCCTGCGCCATCTTGATGAGCGTCTCGGACTCGATCTTCAGATCCTCGAAGGTGGGCGGGCGGCTCTTGATGTGACGCATGACGATGCTCACGAGGCCGCGTTGGTGGAAGGCGTTGACGCGGAAACGGCCGATATCGTCCGCCGCGTAGGCAAAGTCTACCTGGGCGTCTTTTTCCCAGCGGTCCTTGAAGACGCGGGGCACGTGTTCGTCGACCCAGGCTTGGGCCGTGTCACAGGTGATGGGGTCCATCTCCACCGGCCGCAGCCGGCCGCCCATGCGCAGGTAGCCGGGTTTTTCGGATTTGATCACGATGTCGCTGGCCCCGCTTTCGACGGCCAGCTTAAGCAGATCGTTAACAATTTCGGTGTGAAGTGTCGTGCTCATGGAATTTTATGCGTGAACCGGCATTAAAGCTGTGCTTTCGATACAGCGTCTCCTTGCATCGTTCAAGGTAACTTTCCTATGAATCGCCCCCGCACCTTCACCGGCACCTACACCGCCCTGGTCACGCCGTTCCAGCGTGGTGTCGTTGCCTATGACGAGTTGAAGAAACTGGTGGCCGTCCAGATCAAGGCCGGCATCAGCGGCCTGGTGCCGGTTGGCACTACCGGTGAGTCACCCACGGTGACCCACGAGGAGCACCTTGACATCATCCGGTGCACGATCGAGGCGGCCAAGGGTCGGGTGCCGGTCATTGCCGGCACGGGTTCCAACTCCACCCACGAGGCCATCGATATGACTCAGGCGGCCGACGCGGCCGGGGCCGACGGCATGCTGCTCGTCGCGCCCTATTACAACCGCCCGACCCAGGAGGGCCTGTTCCAGCATTTCTCCCAAATCGCCGAGGTCACCGACAAGCCCCTCATCCTCTATTCGATTCCCGGCCGCTGTGGCGTTGAGATCGGTGTGCCGGTCATCGAACGCCTGCGCGCCAAGTATCCCCACGTGGCTCACATCAAGGAGGCCGGCGGCAGCGTCGACCGCGTTGATCAGATCATTTCCGCCCTTGGCAAGGACATCACCGTGCTCAGCGGCGACGACAGCCTCACCCTGCCCTTCTTGGCGGTGGGTGCCCAAGGCGTGGTCAGCGTCGCGAGCAATCTCTACCCGCGTGAAGTCAGCAAACTCGTTACCCTCGCGCTTGCCCACGACTACCCGAAGGCCCGCGCGCTGCACCGCCGCCTCTACCCGGTGTTCAAGACGCTCTTCATCGAGTCCAATCCTTCACCGGTGAAACTGGCGATGGTCGAAGCGGGCCTCATCGGCTCCGAGGAAGTCCGCCTGCCCCTCTGCCCGCTCAGCGCGGCCAGCCGCAAGACTCTCCTCGCCTCGCTCGCTGCGTTCCGGAAGAGCTGACGCCATGCCGCTCCAGATCCTTCTCAATGGCGCCCGGGGTCGCATGGGGCAGACCATCGCCGGCGTGGCGGGTGAAATGGACGCGGTCATTCGCGCCGCCACCGATGCCGGCGACGATCCGTCCGCCCACCTGCCGGGTTGCGATGTGGTGATTGATTTCAGCACCCACGCGGCCACCGGCAAACTGTTGGAGTTGGCGGTGGCGAAGAATAAGCCTGTCGTGATCGGCACCACCGGCCACGGCGCCGACGAAAAGAAGCTCCTCCTCGCCCTCGCCGCACAGGTGCCCTGTGTCTGGGCCGGCAACTTCTCAGTGGGCGTGAACCTCCTCTTCGCTCTCACCCGGCGCGCCGCCTCGGTGTTGGGCTCCGATTACGATGCCGAGGTCGTGGAGATGCACCACCGCTTCAAGCAGGACGCTCCCAGCGGCACGGCCGCCCGCCTCCTCGAAATCATCCTGGCAGAGCGCAAGCTGACTGCCGAGGCTCTGCGGCACGGCCGTTCGGGCATCACGGCCGGGCGCCCCCCCACGGAGGTCGGTGTGCATGCCCTGCGAGGCGGCGACGTGGTCGGTGACCACACTGTGCTGTTTGCCGCGCTGGGCGAGCGCGTGGAACTGACCCACAAGGCTTCCGACCGCGCTATCTTTGCCCGCGGGGCCGTCCGAGCCGCCCATTGGGTCATCAAACAGAAGCCCGGCGTCTACGACATGCAGGACGTGCTCGGCCTCAAATGATCACCAGCGTCTCCGGCACACTCGTCTCGGCTACCCCGCTGACCGCGGTCATCGAAACCGGCGGCCTCGGCTACGAGATCCACATCCCGGTCACCACGGCCGAACGCCTCCCGTTGACCGGCCAGCCGGCCAAGCTGCACACGCTGGCGGTCTATCGCGAGGATTCGGCGACGCTTTATGGCTTCGCGACCGAGGAGGAACGCGATTTCTTCCGCCTGCTCGTCGAGAAAGTCACGGGCGTCGGTCCCAAGATGGCGCTGAGCGTGCTAAGCAAACTTTCCCTCTCCTCCCTCAAGGGTGCGATTGCCGCTGGCGATGTCGGTCTCCTGGCCAAGTGTCCGGGCATAGGCAGGAAAACGGCCGAACGCCTGGTCATGGAACTGCGCGACAAGCTCAATCCGGCGGAATTCGGCCACGTGATGCCGGCCACCGGGGCCTCGTCGGCAGGTGCTCATGCAGGTGAAAACAAGATTCGCGACGCCGTGCTGGCGCTGACCGCCCTGGGCTACAAGGCCGCCGACGCGGACAAAGCGGTGCGCCAGGCGTGGGTCGCCCTCGGCGGGGCCGTCTCCACCGAGGCCCTGATCAAGAAAGCGCTGGGGTAGAGGTGGAACCCGGCCTCCGGCCGGGTTGCTAAGATGATAAAAGCGCTTCCAGAGGCCGCGCTCCACCTCAGACCGCGCTCCACCTCAGACAAAAAGCCCAGCCGTTAACGCTGAAACTGAAAGACGGTAAGCTCCGTCTGCTGCCCCGGGGTTTGTTTTCCGCGAAAGACGCGCTGGCTGAAAGCCGGCCGGACCTGCCGGGCATCGAACACGCCATCATCGAAAAGCGACGGTGTCCGGCTGGTCAGGATTTGGCCGCTGTCGAATGCCTGTTGTTCCTCCTGACGCATCGTGGCCAGTAATACCGTGTAATCGGGCTCGGCCGCGGGATTGTTGCTCAGTCTGACCAGCGCCGGGGCGGGGGCCACCGTAGCGGGTGCCTCGACCCGGGGTGCGGGCGACGGCCCGGTCGCCGCAACCTGAATGGCCGGCGCCGGCTCCGCTGTGGCGAGAATGACGGTCGCCGGCTGTGAACTGGCATTATAGCGAACGAACGCCACCGCCAGGCACGCCGCGGCAGTCAGGCCGCCGGCATAGTGGATCCAGTGCGGGTGCGCGCGGCGGGCAAATTTGCCGGTGATCACCCGGCCCGTCGGTGCGCCTGCCTGGGGCTCGGTAGCGTTGGCCCGGAAGCTCTGATAGACCTGCTTGGTGGCGCTGTGCAGCTGGCAATACTGGCGGTAGATTGCGCGGCGGCGCGGGTTGCCCTGCATCTCGGCCTCCAGCTCGGCGGTCTCCTCGGCGGTGATTTGCCGGTCGATGTAGAGGTTTACCAATTCAATGAAACGATGGTCTTTCATGGCTGAAATTCCTCCCCGAGTTTTTCCCGCAGGCTTTCGCGTGCGCGGGCAATGCGACTTTTAACCGTGCCGACACTGATGCCGAGAATCTCGGCGATTTCCTCATAAGCGAGATTCTGGACGTTGCGCAGGATCAGGATCTCGCGGTGTTTCTCATTCAACTCCTCCATGCACTCGGCGACGCGGTTGACGAACTCTTGCGTGACGGTCGCGTCCTCCGGCGTTTCCTGCTCGGCCGGGATTAATTCGGCGAGCGTGGTGTCATTTTCCCCGCTGACGGGAGCCTCGAACGAGATGGATTTGTCGCGCTTGCGGCGCCACCAATACCAATAGCGGTTGCGGGCCAGGTTCGTGGCGATCTGGTAGAGCCAGGTCGAGAAGGCCGAGTCCCCCCGGAAATTCCCTAAACCGCGGTGGGCGCGGATGAAGGCATCCTGCGTGACCTCCTCGGCGTCCTGCTGGTTGCGCAGCAGCTGGTTGGTCATCGCATAGATGCGGTCCCAATACCGGGTTACGAGTTGGTCGAACGCAGCCGGGTCCCCGCCCTTAAAGCGGTCAACCAACATGCGATCTAATGCGACTTCCTGTGCCTTGGCGGTCATGTGCTCAGGCTCGTTTTGATCCGGAAATTTGAGAATTGTTCCCACGGAGTGGCTAAATGACCTGCAGTTTGCACCCTCCCCCGGCCGCCGGTCAATGCTCGCTTGGCCCGGCTCTAGTGTCCGGCAGGCACAAATAATCCTTGCCTTGCCGCCCAAGCGAAAAACTATCTGCGCCTTTGGTCTAGCTGGGGGCGATAGCTCAATGGTAGAGCAGTTGCCTTTTAAGCAATTGGTTCTGGGTTCGAATCCCAGTCGCCCCACCAGCTAGCCGGTTTTGGAGGAATTTTCAGTCACCCTGTCTTTTTACTAATCGGGGTTGAGTTTTGCCATGG
>JBKJRX010000045.1:0-5104 GCA_046593155.1 Lacunisphaera sp. | reverse complement strand
CGCACGCCGACGGCAGCCTGCACCTGATCCCCCCAGGATGCGACGACGAGGAACCGCTCGTGATGCTGAGCGACATCCTGCCGACCGGCTACGAATGCGGCGTGCTCAACGGTGAGGTGCAGCCGGGCGACGTCGTCGCCATTATCGGCGCCGGCCCCATCGGGCTCTCCGCGCTGCTGACCGCCCAATTCTACTCCCCCGCGCAGATCATCATGGTCGATTCCGATGCGAACCGGCTGGAGGTCGCGCGCACCTTCGGGGCCACCCACACGTTTGCCCCCGCTGGCGCCGCGAAGGAAATCATGCAGCTGACCGGCGGCCGGGGTGTCGACGCCGCCATCGAGGCTGTCGGCGTGCCGGAATCCTTCGAGTTGTGCGAGGCCATCATCGCGCCGGGCGGACGCATCGCCAACGCCGGCGTGCACGGCCGGAGCGTCGTGCTGCATTTGGAGAAACTCTGGGCCCGCAACATCACCATCCGCACCCGGTTGGTCGACACCGTGACAATCCCGCAGCTGCTCAAGACCGTGACGGCCGGCAAATTGCAGCCCCAGCGGATGATCACCCACCGCTTCCCGTTGGGCGACATCATGCGGGCCTATGACGTGTTCGCTAATGCCGCCCATGAGAAGGCCTTGAAGGTGATCCTGACCAACTGATGGCGCCTGTTCCCCGATCCCCTCTAGGAAGAGGGGTGCCCAACGGGCGGGGGTGTAGGGCGCCACCCCTCTTCATAGAGGGAATCGGGATCAAAGCGGCCAATTTCTGTTCGACAACATCCCGCGCCGCTCCTTCTGTTCCGGCATGGCCTCGCCCGAGAAAAAGCCCTTTTCCGTCGTCACCCTGATCATCGATCTGGTTCTCACCGGCATCGCGTTCGGCATCTTTTACTGGCTCGTGAATTCCCACGTGCCGTCCAACGACCCGAAGATGATCATGTTCTTCGGTGGCTCCGCCGCCGCCTGCATGGCCGGCGTGTTCTGGCTCGCCTGGCAGATGCTGAAGGTCGTCTTCATTTTCCAACGCGACTCGCGGAAGTGAGCGGTTGCGGTTCGCGTGTGCTTCGAAACTGCAGGGCGGGATCAGCGATCCCGCCCTACAGAAAGGCGAATTAGTTTGGCCCCGCCCCATGGCGGGGTATTTTTTAGGACAACCCCACCCGCCATGAGCTCGCTCTCCGTCCCCCCGAAGCTCCGGCCGCTCGTCGCCTATCTGGATACGCTGACCGCACGCGCCTCCATCGAGCGCCTGCAGGAATTGCTCGCCGCCTCCAACGCCACGATCGAAGACGTCCGCGGTTTCGTCCGCTTCGAACCGGGCCAATACCAGCGCAACCTCGTCGCGATCGGCCCGTGGTATGAGGTGCTCGTCATCTGCTGGCGGAGCGGCCAGCGCAGCCCCATCCACAACCACGCGTCGTCCACCTGCGGCCTCAAGGTGCTCAGCGGCACCTGCAGCGAGACGCTCTTCGCCCATTCGCCCTGCGGCCAGGTCGTCGCCCTGTCCACGAGCGAGAAACACGCGGGCGATGTCTGCGCCTCCGAAGACGACGACACCCATCAGGTCTCCAATCTGCAGGCCTCGGGTGAGGACCTCGTCACGCTGCACATCTACTCACCGCCGCTCCGCAAGATGAAGAAATTTTCCATCACCAACGCGGAGACCGAGGACTGGCGGCCGCCGGTCGTGGAGTTCGCCCACGGCGAGGGCATCTGACCCCATGGAATCCAAACGCAAGATCGTCACCTCCTCGCCCGAGAACAGCGAGACGCCGCTCGACAGCGTGGCCGGCTGGGTGACACCCAACCGCCTCTTTTTCGTTCGCAATCATTTCACGCCGCCGGTGGCCGCCGAGCCGCAGGCGTGGGAGCTCGTGCTCGACGGCCTCGTCGCCCGGCCCGCGCGGTGGACGTTCGCGCAACTCGCCGCGCTGCCGCAGCACACGGTCTTCGCCACGGTGGAGTGCGCCGGCAACGGCCGCTCGTTCCTCACCGAGAAAGCGGCCGGCGTCCAATGGGGCGCGGGTGCCATCGGGCATGCCGAGTGGACCGGCGTGCGGCTGCGCGACCTGCTCGCGCCCGCCGGCCTCGCCGCCGGCGCCCTGGAGGTCGTCTTCGAGGGTGCCGACCGCGGCACCGAGGACGGCGAGACCATGAATTTCTCGCGCAGCCTCCCCCTCGCCAAGGCGCTCCATCCCGACACGCTCATCGCGCTCCGCATGAACGGCGAGTGGCTGGAGCCGAACCACGGCGCCCCGCTCCGGCTCTTTGTGCCGGGCTGGTATGGTGTGGCCTCGGTGAAGTGGCTGCGTCACATGCAGGTGATCGACCACGCCTACCAGGGTTATTTCCAGACGGTGAAATATTCTGTCGACCGGGCGACCGCCGCCGGCAAAAAGCGCGTCCCCATCGGGGCCGGCACCGTGAAGAGCGAGATGCTTTTCCCGCGGCCCGGCGAAACCCTCGCCCCGGGCACCAACCGCATCGCCGGCGTGGCGTGGGCCGGGGAGGACCGCATCAGCCGTGTGGATGTCAGCACCGACGGCGGCCGCACCTGGCAGGCCGCGCACCTCAAGGGCCTGCAGCAGCCCTACAGCTGGTGCCAGTGGGAATGCCTCTGGACCGTGACGACGCCCGGCGACTATACGCTCAGGGCCCGCGCCCACACCACCGGCGGCTCGGCGCAGCCCCTGGATTATAACCCGGATAATCTCGGCTATATCATCAACACGGTCCTGCCGCGTTCGGTGAAGGTCGCCACCGGCCGGCCCGTCCAGGCCAGTTTCGCCGACCACGGCATCTGGGCCGGTTACATGGAGGCGTTTGCCGAGGAGAATACGCGCCGCCCGCTCGACGTCGAACTGTCGCTCACCGGCGGCGAGGGCATCTAGGCGCGCGCTCCGGGGTCAGCCGCGGCGCTATTCCGGCTCACACGTCCGTTTCCGCCGCGCGCTTCCGCCGGCCGATGAAGGCCGAGACCCAGATCGACAACTCGTAGAGCAGGCAGAGCGGGGCGGCGAACAGCGTCTGCGTGACCATGTCCGGGGTCGGCGTCACGATCGCCGAGATGATGAAGCACACGACAACGGCGTGCCGGCGATATTTGCGGAGCGTGGCGACCTCCACCAGGCCCATGTAGCTGGCGAGCACGATCAACAGCGGAAACTCGAACGTGACACCCACCCCCAACACCAGCCAGGTGAGCAGGCCGAAATATTTGTCCGCCGTCCACATCGGGTCCACGCCCATGTAGGCGCTGAATTCGTAGGCAACCCGCACCGTGCTCGGCACGAGCAGGAAATAGCCGAACGCGGCCCCGATCAGGAACAGCAGGAAAGCCGCCAAACAGGATGGCACGAGGACCTTCATTTCCTTTTTCGTCAGCGCGGGGGCGATGAACTGCGCCAGGAAGAAGAACCAGAACGGCAGCGCCAGCCCCACACCGCCGACCAAGGCGATGCTGATCAACATGCTGAAGATACCCATCGGACTGTTCGTGACGAGATGGGTTGTGAATTGCGGGAAATCAGCCCGCACGTTCTCCAACGGCCAGATGAGCACCGTATAGAATTCCTTCAGATAGAAAGCGATGAGCCCCACGAAGAGCGCGAAGACGATGGCGCTCTTGATCAGCGTCCAGCGCAGGTCTTCCAAGTGGTCGAGGAAACCCATGGGCTTGCCCGCGGCGGGCAGTGTCGGCGCCGTGTCCGGCCCGGCCTCATCATATTCATCCACTGGGGGTTGCTCGCTCAAGCCCTGACCTAGAAACAAGTTTCCGCGGACCCCGCAAGGCTGGTATTTGGTGGAAGCCGCGCTCCGCGTGCGTTTAAGCCCGCCCGGAATGCCGGCTCCATTTTTTTAAGCCAGCCGAAGGGGTTGACACCCCCGCCGCCGCCCGCTCCGATTCCGCTCCCCATTTCTCATACAACCATGGCCAAAAAATCCTCCGCTAAGCAGCCTGCCAAAAAGGCGTCCACCGCCAAGAAACCCGCCGCCAAGGCCCTCAAATACGTCTACACGTGGGGCGCCGCCAAAGCCGACGGCAACGGTTCGATGAAGAACCTCCTCGGTGGCAAGGGCGCCAACCTCGCCGAAATGACCCGCATCGGCCTGCCCGTGCCCCCCGGCTTCACCATCACGACCGAGGTCTGCACCTATTACTACGCCAACAAGCGCACCTATCCCGCCTCCCTCCAGGCCCAGATGGAAGCCGGCGTGGCCAACATGGAGAAGATCATGGGCTATAAGTTCGGTGACGCCACCGGCTTCCCCCTCCTCGTCGCCGTCCGCTCGGGCGCCCGCGACTCGATGCCGGGCATGATGGACACCATCCTCAACCTCGGCCTCAACGACGACACCGTCCTCTCCCTCGCCCGCGCCACCAAGAACGAGCGCTTTGCCTGGGACTGCTACCGCCGCTTCATCCAGATGTATTGCGACGTCGTCATCGGTGTCCAGAAGCGCGAAGGCGAGGACCATGATCCGTTCGAGTCTGTCATCCACGGCTTCAAGCATGAGAAATATCACGGCGACATCGAGGATTCCAAGCTCACCGCCGCCGACCAGCAGGAGCTCGTCAAGCGCTTCAAGGCCATGGTCAAGGACCGCACCGGCAAATCCTTCCCGAACAATCCCTGGGATCAGCTCCGCGGCGCCGCCGGTGCCGTCTTCGGCTCCTGGATGAATGATCGCGCCAAGGTCTACCGCGCCAAATACGGCATCCCCTCCGAGTGGGGCACCGCCGTCAACGTCCAGGCCATGGTCTACGGCAACACCGGCGACACCTCTGGCTCCGGCGTCGCGTTCACCCGCAATCCCGCCAACGGCACCAACGAATTCTACGGCGAGTTCCTGATCAACGCCCAGGGTGAGGACGTTGTCGCCGGCGTCCGCACGCCCGAGCCCGTGCTCAAGCTGAAGGACCAGATGCCCAAGTCCTATGCCGAGCTCCTGAAGGTCCGCGCGACCCTCGAGAAGCACTTCAAGGACGTGCAGGACATCGAATTCACGATCCAGGAAGGCAAGCTGTTCATGCTCCAGACGCGCAACGGCAAGCGCACCGCCGCCGCCGCGCTCAAGTTCTCCATCGATATGGTGAAGGAGAA
>JBKJRX010000096.1:0-9333 GCA_046593155.1 Lacunisphaera sp. | reverse complement strand
CCACGGCGGCGAGCGAACGGGTGACGGTGTGCAGCGGCCATGGGCCGGGAGGCGCCCGATCTCGTCCTCACCGGCGCCCGCCTGCTCTCCACCTACACCGAGCGCATCCACCCGGGTCGCGAGATCTGGATCAAGTCCGGCCGCATCGCCGTCGTGAAGCCCGCCGGCACGTTTCAGCCCGCCCAGGGTTCCAAAACGAAAATCTACGATACCCGCGGCGGTATCCTCGCCCCCGGCCTCGTCGATCCGCACATCCACATCGAGAGCTCGATGATGACCGCCTGTGCCTACGCCGAGGGCGCCCTGCTCAACGGCACGACCACCATCTTCTGCGACAGCCACGAGATCGGCAACGTCTGCGACGCGGCCGGCATCGAGTGGATGCTGCGTGATGCCCGCCAGGCTCCGCTCAACATCTTCCTCACCGTGCCCAGCACCGTGCCGGCCACTTCCCCCCATTTTGAAACCGCCGGGGGCGACCTGACGCCGGCGAAAATCGGCAAACTCTTCGACCAATGGCCCGAAGCCGTCGCCCTCGGCGAAAAGATGGACTTTGTGCAGGTCGCGATGGGCGACAAACGCAGCCATGCCGTCCTGGCCGAGGCCATCAAGCGCGGGCGGCCCGTCTGCGGCCACATCTACGGCCGCGAATTCGTCGCCGCCGGCGCCGCCAGCGGCATCAGCGACACCCACGAGTCCATCGATCGCGACATCGCCGACGACTTCCTCGAGAACGGCCTGTGGATCTTCCTCCGCGGCGGCCCACCCGGCTCGCCGTGGCACTCGCTTCCCTTCGCGATCAAGACCATCACCGAACTCGGGGCCAACCCGAAGCGCGTGTGCGTCTGCACCGACGACCGCGATGCCGACGATCTCTTCCTCTTCGGCATGGACTATTGCGTCCGCGAGGCCGTGAAGCACGGCATGAGCACCACCACCGCCTGGAGCATGGGTTCCCTGCACCCCGCCACGCGCTACGCGATGGACGGCAACATCGGCGGGCTCGCTCCCGCCCGCCGCGCGGACATCGTGCTCCTCAACGATGATCTCGTCCCGCAAAGCACTTGGTATGGCGGCGAACTCGTCGTCGAAAACCGGAAGATCACGCCCCTCCTGGACAAGGCGCTCTCGAAGCGCTACCGCTACCCGCGCGCTGCCTACCAGACGGTGAAGATCGCGCCGAAGCTAACGCTCACGCCCGCCCTGCCAGCCGGCCCGGTCACGGCCAACGTCATCCGCACCGCCCTGCCAGGCATCATCCTTTTCCACGACAAGGTCGTCCTCGATCCCGCCCCCGGCGGCACCTGGCCGGATCTGTTCGCCCAGCACGGCCTGTGTTTCGTTTCCATCGTCGAACGCCACGGCAAATCGGGCAAGGTGGCCCATGGTCTGCTCAAGGACTTCAACCTCGTCGAAGGCGCCGTCGGCAGCTCCGTCGGTCACGACGCTCACAACATCATCCTCGCCGGCACCAACGAGGCCGACCTGCAGCTCGCGCTGAAGACCATCAAGGCCATGCGCGGCGGCGTGTGCGTCATCCGCGGCGGCAAGGTCGTCGCCAAGGTCGCGTTGCCCGTGGCGGGCCTCCTCTCCGACAAGCGCGCCACGGTGGTCGCCAAGGAGTCCACCGCGCTCAAGGCCGCGTGGACCGCCGCCGGCTGCACCCTGCCCTACATGGGCTTCAACCTCATCCCGCTCTCCGTCATCCCTGAGGTCCGCATTACGGACAAGGGCCTGGTCACGGTGCCTGGCATGCAACTCCTGCCGATGTTCGAGCCGCGGTGACAGTATTGTAGGCCAGCGAGCGAGCTCGCGCCAATCGGCGCCAGCAAGCGGGCTGCCCACAAAGCCACCTACTTTGAAACGGTAGGGCGGCGACTCCGCTCGCCGCTGGGCGTGAAGCGGAGTCCGCGCCCTACCGCGCCAGCCATCGACGCATGCCCCCGGCCACGATCGCCAGCGTCAGCAGCGAGCTCACGGGCATCAGCACCGCCGCGAGCAGCGGGCTCATCCGGCCCATGACCGCGAGCCCGACGGCCACCAGGTTGTAGGCGACGGAAAACACCAACAACCAGATCTGCGTGCGGCGGCGCGCGTCGTTGACCTCGAACAGGCGCCGGATGCCGGCCAGGCCTCGGCCCAGGTAATAGAAATCGGCCTTCCCCTCCAGCACGCCCCGGTGGATGACCGGCGTGCCGCGCGCGAAGGCTGCATCGAAGGCTAGGCTGTCGTTGGCCCCGTCCCCCAGCATGAGCGTGTCGCGCGCATCGGTCCGGCTGATCCAGTCCGCCTTCCCCTGCGGCGTCACCTCAGCGAGGCCGTGAGAGGAAGACAGGCCCAACGACTGCGTCATCAGGTCCACCTTGGCGCGGCGGTCCCCGCTGAGAATGAAGGCGTCGAGCCCGCGCGCCCGCAGCGCCGCAATCTCCGCCGCCGCGTCCGCCCGCACCGCATCGGTGAACCGAAACCGGGCCAGCACCACACCGCCGCGCGCGAACTCGGTGTCGTGGGTCACATCCTGCAGGGCGGGATCGCTGATCCCGCCTGATTGCGAGCGTGCGCTGTTTCCCGAGGCGGGATCAGGCGATCCCGCCCTACAGCCACGCCAACCCGGCCGCCCCAGGGTCCAGCAGCCGTCACGGTTGCGCAGGCTCACCCCGATACCTGGTTCCTCATGGAGCTCACCAGTCGGCTCCGGGCCGGCCGGCAGGTCCAGCGCCAGCAGGTTCTCGTGCAAGCTGCGGCTGACCGGATGCGCGTTATCGCATACCAAGGCTGCCAGGGCGGCGCGCGCCGGCGGCGCCAAGCCCGCCAGCACCGACGGGTCGGCCAGCACAGGCGTCTCCAACGTCAGCGTGCCAGTCTTGTCGAAGATAATCTTCCGGATGCGCGCCAGCCGCGGCCACAGGTCGGCCTCGCGCACAAACACCCCGGCGCGGCGCAGCGCCGTCGTGGCCATCTCATCCGCCAGCGGGAACGCCAGTCCGATGGCACAGGGACAGGACACCACCAGCACGGCGGTGACCACCGACCAGGTGCGGACCGCGTCATGCGTGCCCAGCCACCAGCCGAGTCCCGCCGCAGTGGCGACCAACAGGATGCCGATCAGGTAGCCGCCGACGACCTGCTCAAGAAACCGGTGGCGGTAGGCGTCACGCGTCAAGGGTTGCAACAGCTGCGCGAGCAGCGAGCCCGCCCAAACGCGCGCGGTCCGCAGCCGGATGTCGCCGAGACCGAGGTTGACGGCCCCCGCCGGCACGCGCGCCCCGGCGCGGCATTCGCGCGGGTCAGCCTCGCCGGAGATACACGCCGTGCCGACCGTGGCGGCGGGCGTCTCGAGCCGCGCCTCGACCGGCACCACCTGGCCGGAGCGCACGGTGAAGATGTCCCCCACCCGCAGCTCACCGACGGCGCGCTCCACGAGACCGGCGAACGTCTCCACGCGCACCGGCTGGGGCCGGTCCCGCGACGTGAGCAACTGGCGGCGGTTGCGCTCGACGACGGTTACCTGCGCCCAGCGGCCCACCAGCATCAGCAGAATGAACGCCGCCACGAAGTCGAAGTAGACGAACTCCTCCCGGTGCGCCAGCCAGCCGTAGAGCGAACCAAGGTAGGCGCCCGCGATGCCGAGCGCAATGGGCAGGTCGATGTGCATGATCCCCGCCCGCAGCGCCGCCACGGCGCGGCCCACGAAATACATGCCGCCCGTCAGCAGGCTGAGTGTGGCGAAGACCAGCGACAGCGTGCCGAACAGCCGGGCGTAGGGGAACGTCGCCTCCATGCCGAAATAGAACGGCAGGGTGAACAGCATCACGTTCATCGAGAACGCCGCGGCCAGCCCCACGCGCCGCACCAGTCGCCGGCTCTCGGGCACGGCCGGCTCCTCGCCCGGCGGACCGGCGAGGTAATTGAAGGATTGCAGCCGCCGCGCAAATGCCGGGGCATCAAACGCGCCCCGCGTCCACCTCAACCGCATCCGACCGAGCTGCGCATCGGTCCCGACGTGCAGCGAGCCCGGCTGCTGGTGAAAGACCCTCTCGATCAGCCACACGCAGCCGGCGCACGAGATGCCCTGCACCTCAAGCATCAGCGTCGGCGTGCCGGGTAGCGCCTCGGCCCCGACCTGCAGTTTCGCCAGCCATGCGTAGTCACGCGGCTGGAACACCGCCTCGCCCACCGGGGCGATGAACGCGTCACGGATCTTGTAATAGCCGTCGAGCCTGTGCTCGGAAACCAGCCGGAAGACATAGCTGCATCCCGCGCAGCAAAAGCCCGCGGCTTGCGCCGCCTCTCCCGCCAGTGGCACCCCGCAGTGCCGGCAAAGGTGAACGGGGGCGGCTTGCGCGGCACGCAGTCCACGCACTCGCACCGTCGGGCTCACACCCCCGTTCACCAAATCGTTTGCCGGAAATTTCATGATTAGAAGCAGAGGAAGTCGCCCGCGCCGGGCCCGCCGAGGCCGAGGGTGCCGCGCAACCGCCAGACCAGCAGCGCGGCGACGGCCAGGGCGAACACGCCCTGCACGCGCGCGAGCGTCCGCGGACCGAGGCGCCCACGCACCCAGTGGAAATTGGCCTGCACCAGCCAGAGCAGCGGCACCGTGCCGAGACCGAAGGCGAGCAGCGTCTCGGCCCCCCGCAGCGCCGAGCCGGACAGCAGCGCCAGCGACAGCAGGAAATACAGCGGGCCGCAGGGCAGCAGCGGTGTCGCCAGACCCAGCGAAGCGGCGGCCCGGATTCGCGAGCCCCCGCGGATCCGCGCGAGCAGCGCCGAGTAGGCGCGCCCGAGCAGCGGCCAGCGCGGCAGGCGCTGGTCCAGCCGGAACGCGACGGCGACAAAGAAAACCACCAGCAGCCACGGCAGCCAGCGCAGCACGCTCTCGCCGAGCAGCATCAGTGGCCACCGCCCCACCCCGCCCGCCAGCGCCCCGAGCGCCGTGTAGCCGGCGAGGCGCGTCAGGTGATAGGTGCTGGCCACGACCTGCGGGGCGCTGTCATCCCGCGCGGCGGGCATCAGCGCGCAGGCCAGCGGCCCGCACATGCCGGCGCAGTGAATGCTCGTGACCAGCCCGGCGAGGAACGCCGTGCCCGGCCCGGTGATGCCGGCGAGTTCGCCCGTCATGGCCGGCCTCCCTGCGTCGCCAGCGGCACGGTGCGCGTATCGGCCTGACGAGTGGCCATGAACATGCCGGTCCAGAGCAGCCCGAGGAAAAGGAAGCCGCCCGCCACCCACAGCCAGAGCGTGTAGCCACCGGGCCCGTGGTGTTTATCAACTACTGGTTGACATGCGATCGGGGGGACCGGCGACAGAAGCTCAGCGTTTGATACCTTTGTCATGGTCTTCCTCCTCCAGCAGGCGGGCGTCGGGGCCCATGAACTCGACCTCGCGGGCGAGCGTGAACGTCTGCGCGGCGTCGCGCACGCGGACAGTGAACTTGAAGGGGCCGCGATAGTCGCGACGGCCGGCCAGGAGCACGAGCGGACTGACCGACTCCGCCATCGGCGCCAGGGTGACCGGTGCGTCGAAGCCGCTTTGCCGCAGCCCGGCCCGCAACCCCTCGGTGCTCACGATGAAGGTCGCCGGCACGGTGCGCTTGTTGACGAGGCGAACCATGAACTGGTTCCGCACCTCGTCCGGCCCGACGAAATACGCCGCGCCACCCGTGCGGTAGACGAGGAAGTTGGCCGGTTTCACCGTCGAGAAGGCGAAGGCGGCGACCGTCGCGCCGACCGCAAGCAGCACGCCATAAAGGATGGTGCGCGGGCGGATCCAGCGGGTGATACCGCCGGCGAACCCCGCGAACGAATCGTAGCGGATGAGGCCCGCGGGGCGCTTCACCTTGGCCATCACCTCGTCGCACGCGTCAATGCACGCCGCGCAGCCAATGCACTCGAGCTGCAGCCCGTGGCGGATGTCGATGCCCGTCGGGCAGACCTGCACGCAGCGGTTGCAGTCGATGCAATCGCCGGTCTTCCCATGGGCCAGGGAGTTTGCTCGCGCCTCAGCCGAATCTGCGCGAGCAAGCTCGCCGCCCACTTCGCCACCTGACCAGGTTTTGCCCCTAGGTTCGCCGCGCTGCGCATCATAGCCGATGACCAGCGTGTGGTCATCAGTCAGGGCTGATTGCAACCGGCCATAGGGACAGATCACGATGCACAGCTGCTCGCGAAACCAGGCGAAGTTGAAGTAGAGGGCACCAGCCGCGGTGAAGACGAACAGGAAGGCCGCCCCATGCTCGCCCGGCGCCGCCTGCATGAACGACCAGAGTTCGGGCAGGCTGATAAAATAGGCCAGAAACAGGTGAGTAATGGCGAGCGAGACCAGGATGTAGAGCACATGCTTCGCGGCCAGGCGGAGGAACTTGTCCCCGGTCATGGGCGCAGAGGCCAGGGCGCGCCGGGCAGCCGCGTCGCCCTCCAGCCAGCGCTCGATGCGGCGATAAACGTGGTCGAGAAAGACGGTGTGGGGACAGGCCCAGCCGCACCACACGCGGCCCAACAACGCGGTGAGGAAGAACAGCGTGAAGCCCAGCCCGCTGAGGCCGAAGAAGAGCAGCCAGGTGTCCTGGGCCGCGAGGGTATAGCCAAAAAAATGAAAACGCCGTTCCGCCACGTCAAGGAATACGGCCGGAGCACCATTGATGGGGATCCATGGCAGCAGCAGGTAGACCGCCACCAGCAGGTAGGCGCTGATTCTCCTCCATTGGATATAAACGCCCCGGGCGTCGGCTGGATGGAGAAAGTAGCGGGAGCCGTCGCGATTGATGGTCGTGACGGAATCGCGGACCGGCACATGCCGGGTCGGGCGACGAGAAGCGGAGGATTTGGGTGCGGCGCTCATGCGTGGTTTGAGCGGAGGATGCTGATTGAAAATCACTACGGCGTATCGACGATGACCGCCTCCCCCTTTTGGTGGTGCGTGAGCAGGTAGGCCACGACCTCAGCGGTCTTCCGCTGGCCCAGCATGGGCTCCCAAGCAGGCATGCCTTTTGCGATCACGCCCTTCGAAACCGTGGCGAAGATTTCCTTCGGGGTGCCGCCGTGGGTCCACGTCGTGTCCGCCAGATCGGGACCGACGGCGGTGGGATTCTCCGTTTTGCCGCGCATGCTCGCCAGGTGGCAGGCCGCGCAGAGGGACGCGAAAGTCTGTTTGCCGGCGTCACTGAACACGGGATTGGCCGCCATTTCCCAAAACTTGTCGTCGTTGGTGACGTCGATCGAGGATGCCATCTTGGCCGCGGCAATGCGCGTCATGGCCGCATCCACCTGCGCCCCATCCGCCGTGGCGATGCCCGCAATCATCTGCGCGAACCAATAGACGACCCAGAACACGATGGCACCGTAGAGGGTGTAGAGCCACCAGTTCGGCAGGCGCTGGTCGTATTCCTGGATGCCGTCGTAGGTGTGCTCGCGGAGCTTGATCCCGGGATCTTCCGGCGGGGGCGGCGACGAGGTCATGGGCTATTGATTCTCGAACGGCAGGTTCGCCAGGCGCCTGGCTTGCGCCGGCTTCATGCGCGAGGCGCGCCAAGCTGCGGCCAGATAGATGCAGGACGCCACGGCGAGGGCGATCACGGGAAAAATAAGCTGCCAGTCTTCGTAGATGATGCGGCGGAGCATGCGGGGGGGGGGATTAAAGTGAATGGAATGAGGGGGTGCCGGTGGCCACGGGCGGGGCGTTCCGGCCCAGGCACTGCAGGTAAGCGATCAGGGCGACGACCTCCTGGTCGGCATCCACATAGCGGCCCCCGGCCTTGAGCTCCTTCGCGATGTCCTTCGCCTGGCCCCGGGCGAGGCGGTCGATGTCGGCCGGAGACCAGTTGGGGAACGGCACACCGACCTGGCGCTGGACGCGGATCTTCGCCGGGAGCGCGGCGTAATCGGTGCGCTGCGTGAGCAGCCAAGGATAGGCCGGCATGTTGGAGCCGGTGGAGATGTTGCGCGGGTTTTCGAAGTGGTCGTAGTGCCAGGCGTGGTTGTATTTTCCACCGATGCGCGCGAGGTCCGGGCCGGTGCGCTTGGAACCCCACTGGTAGGGATGGTCCCAGATCGACTCGCCGAGGCGGGAGTAGTCGCCGTAGCGCATGACATCCGGCACCAGCGTGCGGATCATCTGTGAATGGCAGTTGTAGCAGCCTTCGCGCACATACAGGTCCCGGCCGGCGAGTTCGAGCGGCGTATAGAGGCTGGCTACACGATCCTCGGTCTGCAGCCGGCGGTCGATGGTGATCATCGGGATGATTTGGATCAGGCCGCCCACGACGACGGCCAGGAAGGTGAGCACGGTGAACGGCAGCGCGTTGACCAGCAGGCGGTCATACCACGCAGCCCAAGCCTTGCCGCGACTCTCGAAATGGGCGATCGCCAGCACGAGGCAGAACATGGCCGCCACCATGCCAATCAGGTTGAGCCAGCCGCGCGTGAACATCCACAGGCACGCGGTGCCGACACCAAGCAATGCGTAGACGACGGGGCCGTTGAGGAAGGTGCCGCGCACCCCGAGCGCTTCGCCTGCGACCGGTGCTTCCACGAAAACCTCCATCGTGCCATTGACGGCGGCGGCCCCGCGGACGGTGCGCCAGACATTCCAGCCCATGATGATGAAGCCGGCGAGATAAAGCCCGCCGCCTACAACGCGCAGCAACATGAGGGGCCGGATGGCGTTCAGCGTCTCGATGAAATTCGGATACTTGAGGATGGTGCCGCCCTCGGCGGTGGCGTTCAGCATCAGGCCCTGCGAGATACCCGACGCCCACATCGCCGCCACGTAGAGGAGGATGCCGACCAGACCCAGCCAGAAATGGAGATTGGCGAGCGGGATGGAATGCAGCGGGCGGTTCCAGAGCCGCGGGAGCAGCCAGTAGAACATGCCGGCTGCCATGAAGCCGTTCCAGCCGAGCGCGCCCGCGTGCACATGGCCGATGATCCAGTCCGTGTAGTGCGCGAGGGCGTTGACCGACTTGATGGACAGCAGCGGTCCCTCAAACGTCGCCATGCCGTAAAACGTAATGGCGGCGGCGAAAAACTTGATGACCGGGTCGGTGCGGAGTTTTCCCCACGCGCCGCGCAGCGTGAGCAGGCCATTCAGCATGCCGCCCCACGACGGCGCCCAGAGCATCAGCGAGAAGGTCATGCCGAGCAGCTGGAGCCAGTTGGGCAGCGTCGTGTTGAGCAGGTGATGCGGGCCGGCCCAGATGTAGAGGAACACGAGCGACCAGAAATGGATCACCGACAGCCGGTAGGAATAGACGGGCCGCTCCGCCGCTTTCGGCAGGAAGTAATACATGATGCCCAAAATCGGCGTGGTGAGGAAGAACGCCACGGCGTTGTGCCC
>JBKJRX010000037.1:0-5874 GCA_046593155.1 Lacunisphaera sp. | reverse complement strand
AACACCTCGCCGGTCGCCGACAACGCCGGCACCATCGAGCTGATCAACAACGCCGCCCGCAAGGCTGCCGTCCACGTCTACCCGACCGGCTGCATCACCGTCGGCATGAAGGGTCAGCAACTCGCGCCGCACGGCTCGCTCAAGAAGGCCGGCGTCGTGGCCATCACCGACGACGGCCTGTGCGTCGAGAGCAACCAGCTCATGCGCAACGCCGTCGAATACGCGAAGATGTTCGACCTGACCGTGCTCGACCACTGCCAGGACGAGTCGCTGACCAAGGGCGCCGTCATGAACGAGGGCACCGTCTCGACCCGCCTCGGCCTCAAGGGCTGGCCGCACGCCGCCGAGGACATCATTGTCGCGCGCAACATCATTCTCTCCGCCTACTCCGGCGCCCACATCCACATGCAGCACATCAGCTCGGCCATGTCGGTCGAACTCGTGCGCCGGGCGAAAAAGGACGGCATCAACGTCACCGCCGAGGCCACGCCGCACCACATCGCCCTCACCGAGGAGTCACTCGGCACCTACGACACGAACTTCAAGATGAACCCGCCCCTGCGCACCGAAAAGGACCGCAAGGCGATCATCGCCGGCCTGCGCGACGGCACGCTCGACTGCATCGGCACCGACCACGCCCCGCACGCCCCCGACGAGAAGGACAAGGAATTCGACTACGCCCCCAACGGCATCACCGGCCTCGAAACCGCCCTGCCCGTGTGCCTCGACGTCTTGGTGAAGCAGAACAAGTTCAAGCTCCCCTTCGTCATCGACCTGATGACCCGCAAGGCCGCCAACCTGCTCAAGCTCCCCGCCGGCACCCTCGCCGCCGGCGCCCCGGCCGACGTCTGTGTTTTCGATCCCAATGAAACTTGGCTCTACGACGCGAAGAAGGGCTTCAGCAAGTCCCTCAACTCCCCCTGGTCCGGCCAGAAACTGACCGGCCGCGCGAAGGCGACGATCGTCGATGGGCGCGTTGTCTTCCAAGATGGCAGCATGTTGGCGTGAGATCCTCCAGTCTGAGCGCAGAAGTCCTTTGCCGATTCACCCCCATGCCAACAAAGCATCGGATTTTCACGACGAGCTTCGCGAGCGTTTACCCTTACTATGTCGCCAAGGCGGAAAAGAAGGGGCGCAAGAAATCGGAAGTGGATGCCATTATCTGCTGGCTGACAGGTTACCAACCGCGGGCCTTGGAGGCGCAATTGAAGAAGCAGAAGGATTTCGAAACCTTCTTTCAGGAAGCCCCCCAGATGAATCCCGCGCGAGCCCAGATCACCGGGGTGATCTGCGGCGTTCGCGTGGAGGACATTTAAGAGCCTCTGATGCGGGAAATACGCTATCTGGACAAACTGATCGATGAATTGGCCAAGGGGAAGGCCATGGAAAAGATTTTGCGGACCTGACGAGAGCGCGGCAAGACCCTGCATCTTCTGACCATGCCCCTCGAACTCCGGCCCAACTGCGAATGCTGCGACCGCGACCTGCCGCCGGCCGCGGAGGCCTACATCTGCACCTTCCGATACTAGTGAATTTCCAGCAGCTTGCTGCTGACCTTTACCAATGAAATCAGGACGCTGCCCGGCCGGCACTCGTGACTTTGTGCCGGTTGGGCAGCGTTCAATGCACGTTCTGTCCGGACTGCACCAAGAACACCCTCAATCACGTCTGCCCGAATTGCGGCGGCAATCTCGTCCGTCGCCCGATCCGCCCGGCGGCCAAGCTGGTCAAGAATCCAGCTTCTATGGTCCGCATCCAGCGAAAGACACCCTGCGCGCTTTCAGCCTGATTTCAGGTCGGTCGCATACTTGTCTATACCCAGAGCGGCCTTAATCTCCTGCGACATGATTCGAAAATTAATCATTCTGGGAACCCTCGCCCTAGGGGCAGCGAAATTGGCTGCGGACGATCACCTGATCATTCAGCCTGGCAAATACGCGGACGAAGCGATGGCTGTTTCCGTGGCGATTACGACCGCCGGTCCTGATCAGATTCGTTACCAGGTCGATTATCTCGGAAAAATCCCAGACGATGGGACCGCCCGCGCCATCGGCCGCGCAGAGGCATCGGCTGTGCCGGTGCCCATCAAGCGCAATGGCTGGGCATTCTGTTTTGAGGCCCCTAACATGCTCTGGTTTTACGACGGAATGGAACGAGTCTCCCTCTGGACGATTAATAGAGATCGAGGCCTCGTGAGAATGGACTCCAAAGTCAGCACTGGAGGTGTCGGTCCCCTCCAATTGCGGAATTGGATTCGAAAAAACGAGCGTTAGCCCCGAGCGCGCAACGCGGGCGGTGGCTGGATGTCAGGTCTTTTTGCTGCTTCGCTGCTTTGTGTTTTCCACGCGGTGTTTCGGGTTGGTTTTGCCGGCTCACCGGCCAAGGATGGCGCGGATTCCATGCCGACCGAGCCCGCCCAGCTAGCCCTAGCCCTCTTCGAAATCTGCCTGCTGCTATCCGGCGCCGTGCTGGCTCTCTGGGTCGTTTTTAATCCCGCTACCCGCAAGCGCTGGCTGGACACCAACGCGCTGCCCCTCACTCACGCTGCCCTTTCCGATTTCTTGCTGAGCGGGGTGCTGATCTTCCTGACGGGATTCGCCTTCCTGGCCGCCGCCCAACTCTGGCTCGGCCCGCTCATGGCCAATGCCACCGACCAGCAGGGCCTGGCACTCTTTGTCTACAGCGTGGCCAACTACAGCGGCGCGCTGCTCGCGTGGAAGGTAATGTTTCCGTCATTGCGGCGAAGCTGGGGCCTCGAACCGGCCGCGTCACCCCCGCCGCCTGCCGCCCCGCTGCCCTGGTCGCAGACCTTACGGACTGCCGCCGGCACGCTGCTCGTCGCCCTTCCCGTGCTAAGCGTGGTCAGCCTGGGCTGGACCTTTCTCGTCGAACAACTGGACCTGCCGGTCGCCCCGCAGGACGTCATCGCCATTTTCACCAACACCCGTTCGCCTCTCGTCATCGCCGCGATGCTGCTCGTGGCCTGCGTGCTGGCCCCCATCTACGAGGAACTGCTGTTCCGCGCGGGGCTTTATCGCTTCTGCCGTCAAAAGCTCGGTCGGGCCGCCGCGCTCGTCATCAGTGGCCTTTGTTTCGGTGCTCTGCATGGCAACTGGGCGGGCTTCCTCCCGCTGGCTGTCCTGGGCATGGGCCTCGCGGTAATTTATGAAGCCACCGGCTCCATCCGCGTCCCGATCATCGCCCACGGCTTGTTCAACCTGAACACCGTGCTCATCCTGCTGTCCGGCCTGCCGCAGACCGTGTCATGACGCCCTTCACGTCCATCCGCACCCAATCCGTCGCCGCTCAGGGTGAGCGGCGACTGATCGCCGGCATCCGCCAATGGCTGGGCCGGGCCTCGCCGGCATCACCCTTCGGGATTGGCGATGACTGCGCGGTGATTCCTCCCACACGCCATCATCAGCTGGTCACCACCGATCCGATCATCTACGGCCAGCACTTTGATGCGTCCGTGTCCCCCCGCGCCGCGGGCGCAAAACTCCTGAAGCGCAACCTGAGCGATATCGCCGCCATGGGTGGCCGCCCGGTGGCGGCGGTCGTTTCCCTGGCGCTCGCGCCCAACACGAGCCTTCCCTGGTTGCGCGAATTCTACCGCGGCCTCGCCACCTGCGCCCTTCAGCACCGCGTCAAAATCGTTGGCGGTGACATCACGCAGGGCCCGGCGGATTTTTTCGGTGCGTTTCTCACCTTGCATGGCGAATCCCACGGGCCCCGCGTGGTCACCCGCAGCGGCGCCCGGGCTGGCGATTCAATCTATGTCACCGGCAGTCTGGGCGGCAGTCTCCTCGGACATCATTGCACTTTCACACCCCGCCTCGCCGAGGGCGCGTGGCTGGCGGGCCGCTCCGAGGTGCGCGCCATGATGGATGTGAGCGACGGCCTCGCGAAGGATCTCGACTCACTCACTCCGGCCGGACTGGTGCCGGCACTGGACGCAGTCGCCATCCCGATCAGCGCCGCCGCGCACCGCCGCGCCAAAACCACGAAGCAAAGTCCACTCTTCCATGCGCTCGGCGACGGCGAGGATTACGAACTGTTGATCGTCATCCGTGCGGATGCGGCCAAATTTGAACGCGACTGGCGCAAACGCTTCCCGCGACTGAAGCTCTCCCGCCTCGGTCGCTTCGTCCGCCAAAACCAACTGCCCGCCGGCGCCCTGCGCCTGGCGGATTACCACGGCTATGAACACCTGCGGTGAAAGACATCTTTAACTACCAATGGACACTAAGCTCGCCCTAATTGGGATTGGAAGATTAGGGAGTGTCTTCAAACCCCTTAAATATTCGACACCTGTCATTCTGAGCGTAGCGAAGAATCCAGTTGGATACTCGCTTCCGAGGGGAGGCGGCCTAAGTCCTGATGGATTCTTCACTGCGTTCAGAATGACAGACCGGGTTAGAATACACGCCCTAGTGAGCAATTAGTGTGGATTAGTGGTTTATCCCGGTATGGGTTCGTTTTGGAGCAGTCGCATGACAATTCTCGAAAAACTTAAAGCTGGCAGCACGACAGACTCGGCCGAGCAGACCCGCGTCCTCGCGGCCGAACTCGCGGCGGCGTTGCCACCCGATACCACGCTCGCGCTGCATGGCGACATGGGCGTGGGCAAGACGACGTTCGTGCAGGGCCTGGCCCATGGGCTCGGCGTGCGGGAACACATCACGAGCCCGACTTTTGCCATCTACTCGATTTACCAGGGCACAGGCTGCAAACTCATCCACCTCGACGCCTACCGGTTGGAGAAAAAGGCGCAGATTGAATCACTGCTGCTGGACGAATTTTTGGTCAGCCCCTATGTGCTCGCCGTCGAATGGCCGGATAAAACGGGCACCTGGCTGCCGAAGGACGCGTGGCACCTGACGCTGTCGATCGTGGACGGGGATCGGCACCGGATGGTTTTAATGTAGGGGTCGTTGCCCCCAACGACCCGGCGACACTTGTCGGCCATCGGCTTGGCGGCGGCCGAAGCGCCGATCCTACCCAAAGAAAAAAGCCCGCTCCTGCGAGCGGGCTTGGAGATTATCAGGCTTGGGCCTCGGGCTTCGGCTCCTCGGCGGGAGTTGCCTGGTCGGTTTCCGCGGGTCCGGGAGTGACCTCCTGGGCGACGGATTCCGGCACAGGTGCCGGCTCGGCGGGTTTGGCCTCGACCGGCTTCGCTTCGGCGGCGGGCGCATCGGGGAAGTCCACCGGGTCGTGTTCGTCCTCGCCGGCCTCCGCCTTCTTGGCGGCTTGCGGCGCCATCGGCGGCGGGGCGAAGAGCTTGCCGTCGGAGAACTCGGTCACGTAGCCCTCCATGACGAGCCAGCGCAGGTCGTTGCTCATCTTGCGAAGTTTCTCCGACTGTTCGGGCGAAAGTGCGGTGGACGGCGCCGGCGCGGCCGCGGGCGTCGCGCCCTCGGCGGAGTCTGGCACCGGCGCGGCCGCGGCGACCGGAATCTCCACGCCAAGGAAATTTTTCGGCAGGTCCTTCACGTGCACCATCGGGTTTTTCTCGATGAAGTCGATGAGCGCGGTGATGGTCTCGGAGAACACCTGGCCCGGGACACGGAAGCGGCGCTTGACGGCGCAGACGTAGGAAACGCCGCGCGAGCCCTTCTTGAAGATGGTAAAGCCCTCGCGACGCAGGCGGCCGCGAAGCGCATTGGCGGTGTCGAGCGGGAACCGGCGCTGGCGCTCCACATGACCCTCGAGGGCGCGGCGGATTTCGCCCGGCGGCAGCTTTTCAATGAGCTTGCCGTGGAAGCGGACGCTGTCGACCGCGCGCACGACCTTGTCCCGCGCATTGGCGAGCAGGTGCAGGCGCGCGTCCTCGATGCTGTCGAAACTGATGTCCTCCTTCGCCAAGGCTTCGGA
>JBKJRX010000308.1:0-19800 GCA_046593155.1 Lacunisphaera sp. | reverse complement strand
GTGGGCGCCCGTCCTGCTGGAGCCGGCCCGCCCTCGGGCCGGTCTTCTTATCCACCGGGGCGAGGGCGCCCCGGCTCCAAATTGATCCAAGCCGGAGCACCTGTCAGCCATAGGCTCGGCGACGGCTGAAGCTCCAGGGTATTAGACCCAAAGGGAATAAACGCTAGCCGCCCGGGGCGGGTTTTACTTTCATCCCAGCCGCACACCATGGCCCACCCCGCTCCTCCTGGCGCGATCGTTTGCCCGGGCGTCGGCACGAAGCCCACTTCCGCTGGCACGCGGGGAGGTTTCCCGTCTGGAAAATCTGGCCGATGCCGCCTTTGACTTTTCGCTTACGCTCCTGGTCGTCGCGCAGCAGGTGCCGATTGATTTCGAGAGTTTGATGAAAGTCATCCGCGGCTTCCCTGCTTTCGCCGCCAGCTTCGCGCTGCTGATCGTCTTCTGGAACGTGCATTACCGCTTCTTCCGACGCTACGGATTGGAGGACGGTTTCACCCGGGTCGCGAACTAGCAGGATGCCGTAGTTCACGGCATCCTGCTCATGGTCATCTTTTCCGTCTATCCGCTGAAATTCCTCTTCAGCTCCTGGCTGGGCGGCGGGGGCGGCGGGATGCGGAGCTTCTCGGAGTTGTTCCTGGTCTACCGCGTCTACGGTGTGGGCCTGGCCAGCATCCGGATCAACCTCGGCACCTGCCTGGTTTCCGTGCTGCTTTCCTGCCTGCCCGTGCATCCGTGAGTGCCGGGCATGATCTACGGCTCCCTCGGCTTTACGATGGCCTGGAACGGGGTGCGCTTCGGCCACCGGATCGAACGGCTGCTTGCCGCCCGCCCGCCGGGCACGGTCACACCTTCACCGGCTTGAGGTTCCAGATCTCCTTCGCGTATTCGCGGATGGTGCGATCACTGGAGAACTTGCCGAGGCGCGCCGTGTTGAGGATGGCCATCTTCGCCCACTTCGCCGGATCGCGGTAAGCCGCGTCGACCTTCGCCTGGCAGTTACAGTAGTCGCGGAAATCCGCCAGCACCAGGTAAGGGTCCCCTCCCGGCAGCAGGCTGCCGTGCACGAGCGAAAACGCGCCGTGCTCGCCGGGCGTAAAGAAATCGCTGCCCAGCCAGTCAAGCACCGCGCGCAACTCCTCGTCGGCGCGGTAATAGTCCCACGGCTGGTAACCCTTCGCCCACAGGGCCGCGACCTCATCCACATTGAGGCCGAAGATGAAGATGTTCTCATCGCCCACCTCCTCCTTGATCTCGACGTTGGCGCCGTCGAGCGTGCCGATGGTCAAAGCGCCATTAAGCGAGAGCTTCATGTTGCCGGTGCCAGAAGCCTCCTTGCCGGCGGTCGAGATCTGCTCGGAGAGATCGGCCGCGGGGATGATCTTCTCGGCGAGCGACACACGGTAGTTCGGCAGGAAGGCGACCTTCAGTTTTCCGCCGATGCGCGCATCGGCATTGATGTGCGCGCCGACGGTGTTGATGGCGCGGATGATGTTCTTCGCGAGGTCGTAGCCGGGCGCGGCCTTCGCCCCGAAGACGAAGACCCGCGGCACCATGTCCAGTTGCGGATTCTGCAGCAACCGGCGGTAGAGTGCGAGAATGTGCAGCAGGTTAAGATGCTGCCGTTTGTATTCGTGGAGGCGCTTGATCTGCACGTCGAAGAGCGCGTCGGGTGAGACTTCGATCCCGCACTCGGCTTTGATGAGGGCCGCCAAGTCCACCTTGTTGGCGCGCTTGATCGCCATGAATTCTTTTTGGAACGCGCGGTCCCCGGCGGCTTTTTCCAGGCCGCGCAGCAGGTCGAGGTCGCGCACCCAGGCAGTGGAACCAAGTTTCTTGGTGATGAGCGCGGAGAGGCGGGGATTGCTTTTATGGAGCCACCGGCGGGGCGTGATGCCGTTGGTCTTGTTCTGGAATTTGCCCGGGTAGAGGGCATCAAACTCCGGAAAGAGGTTCTTTTTCAGCAGGTCGGTATGCAGTGCGGCCACGCCGTTGACGGCGTGCGAACCGGCCACAGCTAGGTTGGCCATGCGCACCTGCTTGTGGCCGTTTTCCTCGATCAGCGAGCAGATGCGCTTCTTCTCATTGTCGCCGGGCCACTTCGCCTCCACGGCCTTGAGCAGCTGGGTGTTGATGTCGTAGATGAGTTGCAGATGGCGCGGCAGCACGCGCTCGAAGAGGCCGACGCCCCATTTCTCCAACGCTTCAGGCAGCAGGGTGTGATTGGTGTAGGCGAAGGTCGCGCCGACAATCTCCCACGCGGCGGCGAGCGTCATGAAGTGCTCGTCCACGAGGATGCGAGTGAGTTCCACCACCGCGATGGCCGGGTGCGTGTCATTGAGCTGCACGGCGACCTTGTCGGCAAAATTCGCCCATGTGTTGGTCGGGGCGCGGAAATGCCGGCGGAGGATGTCGCGCAGCGAACAGGCGACGAAGAAATACTGCTGCATCAGGCGCAGTTCCTTGCCGGTCTCGGTCTTGTCGTTCGGATAAAGCACCTTGGAAACGGTCTCGCCGATGGCCTTTTCCCGGACGGCCTCCACGTAGCCGCCGCGATTGAAGGCCGCGAGGTCGAAGTCCTCCGAGGACTTGGAGGCCCAGAGGCGGAGCAGGTTCACCGTGCCCGTGCCATAGCCGGCGGTCGGGATGTCGTGCGGCACGCCGAGGATGGTCTTGGTGTCCACCCAGCGCGGCCGGTAGTTCCCGTGGTCATCAAAGACATTCTCGATCCGCCCGTAGAACCGCACCTCCTGGGTGTATTCCGGCCGGGCGACCTCCCAGGGATCGCCAAAGAGGATCCAGTTGTCGGGATGCTCCACCTGATGCCCCTTGTCGAAGGCCTGCCGGAACAGGCCGAACTCGTAATAAATGCCATAACCGAGCGCCGGATAGTCGAGCGTCGCCAGCGAATCCAGGAAGCAGGCCGCCAGACGCCCGAGACCGCCATTGCCCAGGCCCATGTCCACCTCGGCCTCACGGATCTTCTCAAAATCCTGGCCGAGCGAAGCGAGCGCGGCCTTGGCCGTATCATAAAGGCCCGTGGCGAGCAGGTTGTTGCCGAACAAACGGCCCATGAGATACTCGAGTGAGAAATAGTAAATGCGGCGGACGTTGTTGGCGTTATGCACCGCCTGGGTGGCGATCATCCGCTCGTGGATGGTATCGCGCACCGCGAGGGCGGTGGCCACCCACCAGTCGCGCGGCGTGGCCGAATCGGGGTGGCGGGCCAGCGTCGAAACGAGGTGACGCTGGATCAGCGACCGGAAAATCTCTTCAGAGGTGTCGGGCTGCGGCCGGCCCGGGCTTTGGGTCGCCTTGGCGGCGGTGGCTTTCGAAGGCATGGGAGGAGTTGAATCACAAGTCGTGCCAACGCGACAGGCAAGGCGGGATTCACCGGATAAAACCTAGTTCACCTGACCGGAACCTTGGTGAATAACCTACCGCTGGAACCGCCGGCCCAGCTCCCCCTTGCTCAGCTCAAAATGGGTCGGCCGGCCCGCGGGGCTGGTATGGGGCTGGTTGCAGGCGAAAAGCTGTGCCACCAGGGTCAGGGCCTCATTTTCACTGATGGCAGCCGGCAGCCGCACGGCCTTTTGCGCCGCCAGCCGGGCCAGTTCCTCGTTGGCCAGACCGGTCTTTTTTTCATCCAGCCGGCCCTCGCGCATCAGGCCGATGACATCGCGCAGGAAAATCTCCGCGTCGGCCGGCTCCAACCAGACCGGCACGGCCTCAATGCGGAAGAAATTCCGGCCGAATTCGACCACGTCGAGCCCGTGGGCGTGCAGGAACTTCAACCGGTCGGTCAACAACGCGCTCGCAATCGCATCCAGTTCGACCGGTAACGCGAACAGCAACCGCTGGCTGGCGACCTCGCCCTGGGCGAACTGGAGCTGCAACCGCTCGAACCACACCCGTTCATGCGCCGCGCGCCGGTCGAGCACCACCAAGCCACCGGGTGCCTCAAACAGTGCGAAATCCCCGTGGACCGTGCCAAGAAAACGCCAGCCCATGAGCTTCGCTGGATTTTGGATTTTGGATTCTCGATTTTCGATTGCTGCGGCCGGCTGAATGGAGGCGGGACTATCAGTCCCGCGGGCTGTCGGCCGCGCAACCGGCAATAACGTGAACGGCCGGAAAGGCTGCGCCATCACACTGGGAACAGACTGGTAGGGCGCGGACTCCGTCCGCGCCGCGGCGGGCAACGGAGTGCCCGCCCTACCCTCCGCACCCACCGGATCGCCCGGCATGTCCTCGGAGGGCGCGCTGAACTCCCGCAGCGTTTGCAAGACGGCCCGGATCACGAAACCCCGCACCGCGCCTTCGCTGCGAAAACGCACCTCGCGTTTCGCCGGATGCACATTCACGTCCACCGCCGCGGGATCGAGGTCGAGGAACAGCACCGCCACGGGGTAACGTCCCTTGGCCAGCGAGGTCGCATACGACTCGATGAGCGCATAATTCAACGTGCGGCTGTCCACCGGACGGCGGTTGACGAACATCAACATCTCATGGCGCGTCGCGCGGCTGATGCCCGGTTTACCAATCAGCCCGCTGAACTTCATTCCCGTTTCGGTGGTCTCAACCGGCAGCAGGTCGGCGGCCAGCTGCCGGCCGAAGATTTCCGCCACCCGCTCGGTCAGCGTGGTGCAGACCGGCGACTGAAAAAGCACGCGCCCATCCTCGATCAGCGTGAAGGCCGTCTGCGGACAAGCCAGCGCGTAGAGCCGGACCGTCTGGATGATGTGCGCGGACTCGGTGGCGTCGCTCTTGAGGAATTTGCGGCGCGCGGGCACCGAGTTGAAAAGGTGGGTGACGGTCGTGCGCGTGCCGGGTGCGAGCCCGCACTCGCGCACGTGCACCAGCTTGCCCCCGTTGATGACGATCTCGGTGCCCGGACCGGTCGCGGGCCGCGTCTGCAGTTCGAAATGCGACACGCTGGCGATGGACGGCACCGCTTCACCCCGGAAGCCAAACGTGCCCAGCCGGTCAAGATCGGCCGTCTCCACGAGCTTGCTGGTCGCGTGCCGCTCGAGGGAGAGCAGCGCGTCGTCCTTGCTCATGCCGCTGCCATTGTCCTCCACGCGGATGTAGCTGCGGCCGCCATGACGGAACTCGACCTCGATGCGCGTGGCGCCGGCGTCCAGGCTGTTCTCGACCAATTCCTTCACCACCGCGGCCGGGCGTTCGATGACCTCGCCAGCGGCGATCTGGTTGGCAACCCGGTCGGAGAGGATGCGGATGGTCGGCATGGAGCGGTGGAAAAACAATCGCGGAAGCGCGAAGGAGCGGAAGCACGAAATTGTCGCATCAGTCTCCCCTTCGTGTCTCCGCATCCCCCTGTTTCCGCGATTCATCCGTCTCGGCCAGTTTGATGAGATGGCTCACCGTCCGGAACGGCCGGAAAAGCCAGCCGCCCTCGAGGATCGGATCGACGTGGCCGGCCTTTTCCTGCAGCCGGTTGACCAGCACAACCAGCACCATGGCTCCAACCAGAGTGAAGACCAGGAACCACTGGAACGCCGGGAGATTCATGGAGGGCACGACCCCGCCGCCTTTGAGCACGAGGCCCCAGGCAACCGGGGCCAGCCCGCCGGCGAAATAACCGATCGCCCCGTGCAGCGACACCGGCAGCGCCCGCTCGGCCACCGGCAGGATTTTCGCCAGGTAGCTGACATTGGCCGCCGTGAACATACCCGTCGCGGCCCCGAGCATCACATACAGCACCGGCATCAACCAGGGCGTGACCGGGGTCCAGCGCAGGCAAACCAGCCAGCCGGCGGCAATGAAGGCGAAGAGTCCGAAGGTGAGCCGGAAAAACGGCTTGGCCCCCGTCTGGTCGATCCGCGAGCGCATGAACCAGTTCCCGCCGATGACGCCGCCATATTGCAGGATGGTGTAGCCCATGATGCTCGCGGGAGCGATTCCCGCCACGGCGGTGAGGTAGTAGGCGCCAAACGGCACGAGCGGCGTGGAGACGACGAAATAAAGCACCGCCAGCCAGAGGTAGGGGCGGAACGGACCGGGCCCGAACACGTGACGCGGCGTGTCCGTGCGGATGATGGTGAGGCTCATCACCGTCGGACGCTCAATATCGGGCAGCGCCTTCAGACAGCGCAGCGCCAGCCACGCCCCCGTGATGCTGAAGGCATAAAGCACGGTGAACGCCCATGATTGCGGCAGCCAGGCAAAGCACGCGGCGCACAACATCAGCGTGCCCACTGACGCCGCCCCGCCCATGATTTGGTCCGTGGACCAATAACGGCCTCGGACCGGCTCCGGCACCAATCCCTGCAACCAGGTCGTGATGGCCGCTGCGCCGATCGAGCGGCTCATTGAGTAGCAGAACATCGCTGCCACCATCGCGAAGATCATCACGGCGACGTGCCCTCCCGGGCCAGCAACGTGAGCCCCAGCGGCACCAGCAGGAACCAGCTGCGCGCGCCCCACCCCGCTATCGTCAGTCGCTTAAAGCCCAGCCGCGGCAGCAACACCGTCGCGAACACCTGCACCGGTGTGAGCAGCAGCGGCCAGCTGTAGACCAGTCCGGTCTGAAAGGAGTCCGCGCCGAGGTAGGCCATGAACAGCACCGTCGGCGTGGCCGTGGCGATCTGCCAGTTCAGCGCGTTGAAAAACGCGAAGTAGAGTCCTTGCCGGTAGGGATGCAGCCCGGGGTCGCGTGAGAAGAAAGACATCGCCGGTCAGGAAATCACGGCATCGCTGAAGGGCGAAGGCACGGAAACCCTTTCCGCGCCCCAACCAGTCATTTTGAGCGCAGCGAAGAATCCCAGTGGAGGTTCGCATCCAAGGATAGGTGGCGGAAGCCCTGGTGGGGGTTTCTCTGCGTTCAGATGCTCCCGTGGGCCGTGAGCTTGCTCACGCAGGTTCGAACGATGCGCGAGCAAGCTCGCCGCCCACCCATCCCTTCCCTGGATGCATCGTTCTTTCGATGCATGGATTAGTTTCATTTTCGCCTTCGCTCTTTTGCCTCTCCGCGTTTGCGTTCCTATCCCAGCAGCTTCTCCCAGCGTTTGAACTGCCGCGCGACCTGCGCCGGGCCGGGCATGCCCGTGCCGGTGCGGCGGGCCATGGCCTTCGTCAAATGAAACGACGTCACCCAGTCCCGACCAAAGGCGGGATGGACCGTCTTCACGTCGGCATGACTCAAACGATCGAGGGCCACGCCCTGGTGCTCGGCCAACTTCACGACGGCGCCCACGGCGTGGTGCGCGGCGCGGAACGCCACGCCCTTCCGCACAAGATAATCCGCGAGGTCGGTCGCCAGCAGCGCCGGATCGGCCACCGCGGTGGCGCATTTCTTTTTCTCCACGATCAGGCCGGCGAACGTGCCGGCGAGCACCTCGAGGCACCGCGCCGTCTGGTCGTGACTGTCGAACACCGGCGGCTTGTCCTCCTGGAGATCGCGATTGTAGGTCAGCGGCAGACCTTTCACGAGCACGAGCAGCGTGTGCAGGTTGCCTTGCAGCCGCGCCGACTTGCCGCGCAACAGTTCGGCCGAGTCGGGGTTTTTTTTCTGGGGCATCAGGCTGGAGCCGGTGCAAAAGGCATCCGGCAGCTCGACGAACTTGAATTCCTGGCTGGCCCAGAGAATGAGGTCCTCCGCCATGCGCGAGAAGTGCACCCCGGTCAGCGCGCAGGCCGAGGCGAACTCGATGAACACGTCGCGGTCGCTGACCGCATCCATGCTGTTCTGTGTGACTCTCGGGCGACCCGCGGCGTCGACAAATCCGAGCACCTTCGCCGTGAACTCGCGGTCGATCGGCAGCGTCGTGCCGGCGATGGCACCGGAGCCGAGCGGGCACCAGTTGGCGTGGTCGGCGACGACGGCGAAGCGCTGCGCGTCGCGCTGCAGCATCTCGAGGTAGGTGAAAAGGTGGTGCGCGAGGAAAACCGGCTGCGCGCGTTGGAGGTGCGTGTAGCCAGGGATGAGCACGTCGCGGTTTTTCTCCGCCACCTTCAGGATGGCGCGCTGGGCAGCAGCGATCTTCCCCATGATCTCCGCGCAGGCTGCCTTGAAATAGAGCCGCATGTCGGTGGCGACCTGGTCGTTGCGGCTGCGGGCGGTGTGCAGCTTGGCGGCGGACGGCACGCGCTGGGTCAGCGCGTGCTCGATGTTCATATGCACATCCTCGAGCTTCGTCTGCCACTTGAACTTGCCGGCGGCGATGTCGCGGCCCACGGCATCAAGTCCACGGTGAATGGCGTCGCGCTCCTTCTTCGTGATGAGACCGACCTTCGCCAGCATGGTCGAGTGGGCCTTGCTCCCGGCGATGTCAAACGGGGCGAGGCGGTGGTCAAAGGAGACCGATTCGCTGAACCGCAGCATCAGCTCGGCGGGACCCGCCGAGAAACGTCCACCCCAGGTGGCTTGCGCCTTCTTTGCCATAGGGGGCCAAGCAACGGCCCGCCGCCGGTCTTGGCAACGCGGAAATGGGTCTGCCCTGTAGGAGCCTGCTTGCCGGCGATGAAAGATGATCGCCTGCCAGCAGGCTCCTACAAATACCATTTGCGCAGCTCCGGGGGCGTGGCACACCTTGCAGGGTATGCGGATGTCCCGACTGAGACTGTGCTTGCTGCTGGCGCTGGGCGCCATGGCGTCCCTGCGCGCCGACCTGCCCTCGCCGCGCGTGATGGTCGCGCCGATGAAAACCTCCATCTACGTGGGTAGCGTGACGCTCACGACCACGGATTTTCTGCAGCAGGACGAGAGTTTCATGGCCACCTACGACGCCAGGGTCCGGCCGTGGTTTTTTTGGGGCGAGACCGGCAAGATCACCATCAAGCTGCCGGTCACCGACCTCACGCGGCTGGCACTGGGCCAGACCGTCGAATTCACCGGCACAGCCTCAAACCACAAAGGCAAACCGCGCACTGTCACCGGCCGCGCCCAACCCGGAACCGGCAACGGCGGCAAGATCAAGGTCCGCATCATGGCCGACGGCATTGAGCTGATCTTCAACGGCACCTACCAACTGGCCGCCGGCCAGCCCGCCAAGTAACCACGCGTATTGTGTAGGGCCGCCGCTAGGGTGTGTCTTCAAAATGTGATTCTGGGCAATCAAGCCACGGTAGGCCGCCTGCTTGCAGGCGCGGCTATGGCGCGAGCAAGCTCGCTGGCCCACGAAAATCGGGCTTGAAGACACTCCCTAGTCGACGGGCCGGATTGTGGCGCTGAAATGGCCCGCCGACCAGCGGCGGCCCTACATTTCGGAGATCAATCCGCCCAGTGAAAAATAACCGGGCGCTCGATCGCCGGATGCAGGCTGTGGTGCACCGGGCAGTTGAGCGCCGCCCTTTCCAGCACGCCGGCCGGGTCCTTTGATTTCGGAAACGGCAGCCACACTTGCGTCGCGATGCGCACGATGCGCCGCGGGGCATCCGTGGACATCTCCTTCGTCACCTCCCACTTCACACCGGGAATGTCGAACCCGAGCTTGGTGCGCGCCGCGATGGCCATGGTCGTCACTAGGCACGAGGCGAACGACGCCGTGGTCAGGTCCGTCGGCGAGAACGCCAGGCCGCGGCCGTGATTGTCCTTCGGTGCGTCGGTCTCGATCTTCTGGTCCGACGGACCGTGCGTGAGCTGACAGTTGAGTTCGCCCTGATAAGTGCCGGTGCTTTTGACCATGAAAGGGAGTTGGCCACAAAGAGTCACAAAAAGACACAAAAAATCAGCCAGTGGAGGCGGGACTATCAGTCCCGCGGGTATGGCTATGGCCACTGTAGGTTGCCCGCTTGCGGGCAACGTGGCGTGCAAGCACGCCACCTACAACAATTCACACCTGCTGGGCTGATAGCCCCGCCTCCATCAATCAGCTGAATCTCTTTAACCGCGCGGTCACATCGGCGCGGAGCCGGTCAAGGTAGGCTAGCGTGAATTTTTCGACCGACAGCTTGTCGTTCCGGATGAGCGGCGTCAGGTCCATCGCCCAGGTGAGTGCGGTGGCGCGATCGGTGGCGTGCGAGGTATGGAAGGTGGCGTTGGCAAGGCGCCGGCCGGCGATGGCAAGATCGTAGCGCTTCCCGCCGGCGATCTGCGACTCAAACATCCCGATGAGTTTGGCGGCGAGCTTCGGCCTGGCTGAGTCATCGAGCATGACCTTGTCGGCGTCGACGAGCCAGTCGAGGTTGCGCCAGACTTCGCAGCCGTAGACCGCCTGCGGGCGCAGCCGTGCCGGGAGCGAGCGCAGCGCTTCGAGACAGCGCAGGAAACAGGCCACGTGGGTGTCGTGCTTGTCGGCGGGATTGTGCAGATAGACCACATCGGGCGCCGTGGCGCGGAGAATCGCGGCGAGATCCGCCACGACCTCGGGGCGGCGCGGATCCTTCACGACGGCGCTGGGGTGCGCGAGCTGGAGCTGCGCGGCGTAGTGCCCGAGGCGGGCCGCGCGACGTTGCTCGGCGCGGCGGACCTGCTTCATCTGCTCGTCTGTGTGGCGGGCGAATCGCCCGGAACGCGGGCTGCCCGCTCCATCCGTGATGACCACGCCCGTGAAGGTGCGCCGCGCGTAGCCCGCGCTGATGCCATGATAGGCCAGAATCTCGATGTCATCCTGGTGCGCGGCCAGGCAGAGGTGCGTCGTGCGCCGGAGCGCGGCAGCGAGGGGACGGCCATCTGGCACATAGACGTCGGCAGCGGGCGAGGAGAATTTCATCAGGGCATTTTCAGGCTAAGCCACTCGATCCGCTCAGCGCGACCTGTTTTCGCAAATTCCACCAGCGCCGCGGACAGCCGGTTGTCGCCCGTCGCCACCTCAAAACGACGCGGCATGCCGTCGAGGAAACGGCCGACGACGGGCTCGATCTCGCGGCCCAGCACCGACTCGTGCGGGCCGGCCATGCCGACATCGCACATGAAAGCCGTCTGCTTGCGCAGCAACGAAGTGTCCGCTGTGGCGACATGCGTATGCGTGCCCAGCACCGCGGTCACGCGACCATCGAGATACCAGCCGATGGCTTGCTTCTCCGAGGTGGCTTCGGCGTGAATCTCAACCAAAGCACCGTCAAACTGACCGGCCAGTTTTTTAAGCACCGCATCGGCTCCCAGGAAGGGACACTCGGCCTTCAGTCCCATGAAGCTGCGGCCCAGCACCGTGAACACGAGCAGCCGGAAACCGCTCTTTTCGACGATGACATGAGCGCGGCCCGGATTGCCCACCGGCAGGTTCGCCGGGCGGCAGACGCGATCGAGCGCGGTGATCTCGTTTTCGAAGCCCTTTTGGTCCCACACGTGGTCGCCGAGGGTGATGACGTCTACGCCCGCCTCGAGGATTGACTTGCACAGGGTCCCCGTGATGCCGGCGCCGGCCGCGGCGTTCTCGCCGTTGGCGATGACAAAATCGATGCCCCGCTCCGTGCGAATCTTCGGCACCAACGCACAGACGATCTCGCGCCCCGGCTTGCCGACGATGTCGCCAATGAAAAGGAGTTTCATGCCGATTCAGGTAGGGGCGGTTACCCTTAACCGCACTGAGGACGCTTGGGGGCAAGCGCCCCTGCCGACCGGCCCTACATTTCGGATAAAGTTCACGGCGCGAGGTAGGCGGCGCCGGAAGCGTTGCCGAGCGATGTCGGGCTGAGGCGCGTGGCCTTGCCGGACTCGGTGTCGATCAGGTAGAGGCTGCGGGTGTTGGCGGCGCGGAACGTGCAAATGACGTGCCGGCCGTCGGCCATCCAGACGGGCTCAATGGCGTCGGTCGGTGCCTTGGTGGCAATCTTGCTGGCACGGGCCGCAATGTCGAAGACGCCGACCTGATAGCCGCTGCCCATCTTGGCCGTGAAAGCGATCTTGTTGGGATTGCCGGTGCTCCAGTCGGGCTCGGCGCAATAGCCGGAAATGTTGGTCGCGACGCGCGTCGGGGCGCCGCCGGCGGCGGGCATCATATAGAGCTGCGGACCGCCGGCGCTGTCAGACACGTAGAGAATACGTGAACCATCCGGCGACCAGGTGGGCGAGGCCTCGACCGCTGGCGTGTTCGTCAACCGGCGGATCTGCCGGCCTTGCGCGTTGCCAACATAAACCTCAGGGTTGCCCTCGCCGGAGAGCACCATCGCGACGCGTGAGCCGTCAGGACTGAAACGACCGCCGCTGTTGGTGCCCTTAAAACTTGCCAGCAGGGAGATGCGGCGGTTGTTCAGCTCGAGCACGTAGATGTCGGGGAAGCTGGTGCGGTAGCTCGTGAAGACGATCTTCGAGCCGCCCGGCACCCAGCGCGGGCTCATGATCTGCTTGCCATCGGCAGTCCAGCGCAGGACCTCCCCGAAGAACAAGTCGGAGGTGTAGATCTCGGTCTTGCCGGTCGATTCACCAACAAACGCCAGTTTGCCGGCAAAGAAACCCCTGAGGCCGCTGGTCTTGGTGACGGCCACGTCGGCGGCGCGAAGCAGGGCGTTGCGCAGACTCGTGCCGGAAGCGGTCTCGCTGTGCACAGGTGTGCCGGCGCTGCCCTTGGTTATGCTAACCGTGACCTGCGTCGCGCCCGCCGGAGCGAAAGTGATGTTGAAGGCGCCGCCGCTGGCGACGGTGCGGTAGCGGCCATGGGCCGCGAAGGCCTTCAGCGCCAGGTTTTGCAACTCGGGCGACGACGAGGAAAGAGAGATTGTGGTGGTCTGGGTGTCGGCGTCGACGTTGACGGTGCCGATGTCGCGCTGGGCGAAGAGGGGCGCGGCGAGCGCAAGCCCGAGGAGGAAGCGAAAGGCGTTCTGCATGGGGGTTAGTCTGGAATTAATGACGAAAGTTCAGGACCGGTTTTTGTTTTACTCCGGGCAGCCTACTCACAAGGTCAAAGCCACTCGTTTTCCAAGCCATTTTCACGCCACATTGTGACCGCCGACATCATCAAGGAAGCCCTCAAGCAGGTAAAGTATCCCGGATTCAGCCGGGATATCGTCTCTTTCGGGCTCGTGCGCTCGGCAGCCTTTGCCGACGGCACGGCCAAGGTCGCGGTGGCCATCACAACCTCGGACCCGAAGGTGCCGACAATGCTCAAGGCTGAAATCGAGAAATGTCTGCGCGCCCTGCCCGGCGTGAAGGATGTGATCATCGAACTGGCCGTCTCCGCCGCCAAGGCCCCGCCAGCCAGTGCCACGGGCGGAGCGAAAGGCACCGCTCCCACCGGCCTCAAACACTCCGTCGCCATCGCCTCGGGCAAGGGCGGTGTCGGCAAGTCCACTTTCGCAGTCAACCTCGCCTGCGCGCTCGCCCAGCTCCTTGAAGCCCGTGGGCGACCAGGGCGCGTCGGCCTGATGGATTGCGACATCTACGGTCCCTCGGTGCCTCTCATGATGGGTCTGCAGGGACGCCCGGCCATCGACGGTGAGTCGCTCGTCCCGCTGGAGCGCTATGGCGTGAAGGTGATGTCCATGGGCTTTCTGGTGGACGACAACACCCCGGTCGTCTGGCGCGGCCCGATGATCATGAAAACCATCCAGCAATTCGTCCAAAACGTGAAATGGGGCGAGTTGGACATCCTTTTGGTCGATCTGCCCCCGGGCACGGGCGACGCTCAGCTTTCGCTGGTGCAGACGCTGCCGCTCGATGGTGCCATCCTGGTGACGACGCCCCAGACGGCCGCGACCAACATTGCCCGGAAAGGCGGCCTGATGTTCCAGAAGGTCAATGTTCCCCTCTTCGGCGTGGCCGAAAACATGAGCTGGTTCGAGGACGCCAACGGCAACCGGCAGTCACTTTTCGGCGAGGGCGGCGGGGCCATCACGGCTGAATTGCTCGGCACAATCCTGCTCGGCCAGGTGCCGCTTTATCCCGAGATCCGCGCCGGCGGCGATTCGGGTCATCCGGTCACCGTCAATGCTCCCGAGAGCAAGCCCGCGCAGGTTTTCCGCGAGATCGCCGCCGGGCTGCTTACGCGGTTGAAGGTTTGAGGTGGAGCCCGCGCTCCGCGCGGGCTTGGCGGTGAAGGGACTCACCGCCCTACCTTAATTGCATTAAGACACGTCGGCCCAGCACGCGGGTTGACACGGACCTCGCGAAACATCTAGGGTGTTCTCGCATGACACAGCAGCCGGGCCGCCAACATCTGCCGATAATGAAAATCGGTCGTAATTTAATTTGCCGCTGACTCCCCCTGTGCCTGCCATGACGCCTCCCCCCCTAGAAACCACCGGCAGCCGCGACTTCGTCAAGCAGTCGAGCCTATACCAGGAATTCCTGGCCGAGCGGGAGGAGATCCTGAAGCACAAGTGGATCGAGTCGGAGCGCCTTGGCTTCGACATTGGCTTCGAACGCGCCCTGCTCGACTGGATCCGCAAGCACCGCGACAGCTGGCGCGCCGCGCGCCGGGCTCAAATCGCCTCGGGTGCCACGCTCCCGGCCACCCCGGCCGTGACCAAGAAATCGTAACAAGGTGGAACGCGGCCGCTGGACGCGTTTCTTCTCCCTTCCGCAAACCAACCCGTCCCGAGGCCGGGTTCCACCTCGGAGAAGCAAAGCAAAAAGGCCGGTCCGCGAGGAACCGGCCTTCAAAGTTTTTCTAGGTCGGGCTTTACGCCCGAGTGTCGGGGATAAACCCCGACCCACACCAGACCTTACTTGATCTCCTTGTGGAGGGTATGGCGCTTGAGGAAGGGATTATATTTCTTCTTCTCGATGCGCTCGGTTACGGTCTTCTTGTTGCGCTTGGTGAGATAGCGCGAAGCGGGTTTGCCCTCTTTGCGGGCTTCAGTGCACTCCAGTGTAACGGTTTCTTGCATGGCTTAAATGGGTTGGAAGGGCGAAAGAAAGGCTCCGGCGCACATGCGTGCAACCTAAATCTTCTCCCCGGACCACTGCCCAACGAGCACCTGCTTGTAGGTCGGGCTTTATGCCCGACAGCCACCCGCCCATGTCGGGCATAAAGCCCGACCTACAAGTGATTTAATCATTTAGTGCCGCCTCGATCCCTTTCACTTTCACTCTCACTTTTTCCTCGGCTACGCCGATACCTTCTTTTCTGTCAGTGGCATCATGACGCCACGGCGGAAAAGCGTCACTTGTCCGGTGCTCGATGATACCACCAGCGCGATACAATCGGCAGCCACCGAAACCGCCGCCGCCGCCGCATGCCGCGAACCCAAGCCGCTCGGCAGGGCATGATTGTAGTCTGAGGCTTGAATGAGCGAACCGGCCGCCACCACCACTCCGTCGCCGCGGATGACGAACGCCCCGTCGATGGATGAGAACTCCTTGATGGTCTCGTCCATGAAAGGATTGAGGATGTTCCGGTCCTCCTCCTTGTAGCCATAAAACGGATTGAGCACGAGTGGCTTGGTCAGCGTGGCGAGCTTCTCGCTGTCGCCCACCACAAAAAGGCAGCCGACCGGGCGTCCCTCGCGGCCTTCCACCGCGAGCTCCGTGGCCACGGCGATCACCCGCTCGAGCACCTCGGGCTTCACATCCGGCGGCAGCAGGTCGGCATGGCCGGTGAGCAGCGTCGAGAATTCCTTCTCCACGTCCAAGATCACAATCGTGTCAAACTGGTTGCTGCCCGCCAGGCCGCCCACGCAACAGATGCGGTCGTTGACGGTGATCAGCCCGCGTGTGATGCCGACGAGCACCGCGCTGCGCAGTTGCGCCATGCGCTGGTTGGAAAAAGAGCGCACCTGGATGCTGTCATCAAACCGCCCCGGGCGGTCGTCGGTCTCCGACAGGTTGCGGGTCACCAGGATGGTCTTGAGCGGACTCGCCCACTTCGGCGCCTTGAAGCTGCCGGCAAAGGTATCGCCAAACACCATCAGTCCGGTGCAGCCGCTGCCCACGGCGATCTTCTCGGACTCGCGCAACACGACGCGGTTGACGCGGGTCTGGGGTGCGGCGATCGCTTTGGCCGCCGTGCCGCCGAAGCCGGCGAAAAGCCGGTCGTAAAGCGTGTCGAGGTCCGGCGCCTGCAGGAGACTGTCCACGAAATCCTGCTCCTTCATCAGCCGGGCAAGCGCGGCCAGGAGTTGGAGATAGTCGCGGGTCTTCTCATCCGCGATGAGCATCAGCACCAGCCGCACCGGTTCGTTCTCCATCGCCCCGTCGTAACGGATGCCATAGTGACTGCGGCCCACGGCCAGGATGTAGCGCCGGCCCATCTTCACACGCACGTGCGGCATCGCCACCCCGAGACCGAGGTAGGTCGTCATCGTGTTCTCGCGGCGCAGCAGGCCCTTGAGCAGCGTCTCCTTGTTCAGGTCGGGGAAGCTTTCCACCGTCAGGTTGAGCAATTCCACCAGGGCCCCTTCCAGGTCGGCGCTGCCGAGGTCGACGACGCGGTTGCGGGAGATGTATTTGTCGAGGCGCATCGCGGGAGGTTCGGTCGGTAGGGGCCGTTGCCCTCAACGGCCCGGGCGCTTGCGGGCAAGCGCCCCTACCCTCATTTGTGGTTGTTCGTGGCCTCTGTGGTTAAGCCTTCACGTCACTTCTCCCATTCCAGCGCGCCCTTCTTCACTTCATAGAAGAGGCCGAGCACGAGCACGAAAAGGAAGAAAAGCATGGGCGACAGGATCGCGATGTTGTTGGCGAGGAAATCGCGGTAGACGAACGTCCACGGAATGAGAAACACCACCTCGATGTCGAAGAGGATGAACAGCATCGCGGTAACGTAGAATTTCACCGGGAAACGCGTGTGCGTGCTGCCGTCCGACAGGATGCCGCACTCATAGGCCGCATCCTTGATCTTCGTGTGCAACGCGCGCTGACCCAGCATCTGGCTCGCGAAGATGACGCCGCCCGTAATCCCGGCAGCAAGGACGACTTGGACCAGAAACGGCAGATAGGCGGCGTAACTCATCGCCAGCAAGATGCGCGGAGGACCCGCCGCGCTTCAAGTGGAATTTCAAGCCGGTGGCGAATTAATCACGGGGTCATTTCCCCATTGCGAGGCGACGGTATTTGAACTGAAAGTAAACCCATGTCCGCTTACCAAGCCCCGCTGTTCCTCACCGAGTTGCTCAAGGCCAAGTCGCCCTCCGGCGCCGAGGCGCAGGCGCAGGCCGTGTATGACCGCTTCGTCAAGCCGCACGCCGCGACCTATGCCAATGATGCCCTCGGCAACCGGCTTGCCACGCTCAATCCCAAGGGAGGCCCGACGCTGATGATGGCCGGTCATATGGACGAACTCGGTCTCATCATCACTTACGTCAACAAGGACGGTTTTCTTTACTTCGATACCATTGGTGGCCACGACCGCAGCATCATCTCCGGCCGCCGCGTTATCATCCAGACCGCCGCCGGCCCGATCAAAGGCGTGACCGGCAAGCGCGCCATCCACCTGATGGACGAGGGCGATCGCAAGAAGGTGCCCGAAATCCATGAGATCTGGATCGATATCGGGGCCAAGACGAAGGCCGAGGCCCTCACCCGCATCGCCATCGGCGACGTGGCGACCTACGACCACGAATTTGAACTCATCACCGGCAGCATCGGCACCGCCCGGGCCTTCGACAACAAGGTCGGCGCCTACATCGTCGGGGAGACGCTCATCCGCCTCGCGAAGGAGAAGGGCAAACTCAACGCCAAGATTGTTTCCGTGGCCACCACCCAGGAGGAGATCGGCACCCGCGGCGCCCAGACCTCGGCGTTTTCGGTCGATCCGCACGTTGCGCTCATCGTCGACGTGGGCCATGCGACCGACCACCCCGACTGCGATCCCCGCAAATTCGGCGAGACCAAGCTGGGCGGGGGCCCCATCATTTGCCGCGGTCCGAACATCAATCCGAAGGTCTACGAGCGGCTCGTCGCCTGCGCGAAGAAGGCGAAACTCCCCCATCAGCTCGAAGCCGACCCGCGTCCGACCGGCACCGACGCCCGCGCCATCCAGATGGCCCGCGGCGGCGTCGCCTGCGGCTTGGTCTCCATTCCCCTCCGCTACATGCACACACCGAGCGAGGTCGTGGATCTGGAGGACGTGGAGAACTGCGTGAAACTCTTCGCCGCGTTCGCCAAGTCCATCAGCAAGGGCGAAAGCTTTAATTGGTAGGGCGCTGGCCCTCAAGCGCCCGGGCCGTTGAGGGCAACAGGCCCCTACCGCCCGATCCTAAAGCGCGGTATTCGCCGCGCTTGACCCCTTCCGACGGCGGGCAATCACCACCGCCCCAAGCGCCAACAATCCGGCGAGCGCAGCATAGGTGGAGGGCTCGGGAATGGCCGAGGTGATGAAGCTATTGTAGCTGGCGATGCTGGCGGAAAAGGAGACGTTACCAAGCAACGCCGTTGAACCAGGCTGGTTCACAAATCCTCCCACCGCTCCCAGGATGCCCGCCAGTTCCCAGGAGGAACCGTTATTATAGAAGGTGGCGCCACCAGAGTCACCGGCCGCCGCCTGCGCCGAGCCGCCCACGTTTTGAAAGGTCGTGTAGAACGCGGCGGTGTTGCCCGTGCCGACATTATAGTTCGAGGTGTTCGTGATGGCGTTCTGGCCCCAGCGCTTGCCGGCACTGCCGGCCAGGAGATAACCGCTGGCGTTTGAGCCGGTGGGATTGCCGCCTAAATCGGTCCAGATGTCATCACTAGCTCCGGGTTGAACCGAGACTGACCAGTAGTTAGCGCCGCCCTCGATGCCTCCCCGGCCGACCATCATAACGGTGGCACTGGTGACGGGGGCGGTGCTGGAAATGGTGAGGTTCGTCAGGCCTGGATTGGTGGAAATACGAAACAGGGTGAGATCAGTGACGCTGTTGTCGCCGTTGCGCACCACCACCCCCGAGCCCGGCACAAAGATATGAGTTCCGGAATCCAGCACCAGATTGGCCAGACTGCTGCCGCTGCCAACCACATGGGAGGCCGTAAGCACCCAATAGTTACCACCGAAATCACCCAAATAGACCCCGCTGGCGCCACCGACGTTACCCACATTGGCCCAAGGCAGGCCCGATCCGGGATTGGTAAATTGTTCGGTGCCGGTGCCGCCCAGTAAAACGATGGCCCGGGCCGGCAGATGGAAACCGAGGACCAAGAAGAGCGAGGCAATTGCCAACCGCGGTCTCATGGCGGAACCGGCTCAGGCCGCGTTCTTGTCGGAGGTGGCGCCGCGGCCGGGCTTTTTCAGCTGCGGTTTCCGGCGGCCCTCGACGACGGCCTGGTCGATGATGACCTCGGAGATGTCGTCGCGCTGCGGCAGGTCATACATGACCTCCAGCATGATTTTTTCGAGGATGGCGCGAAGGGCGCGGGCACCGGTCTTCAGCTCGATGGCGCGTTTGGCAATGGCCACGATGGCATCGCGCGTGAACCTGAGCTGCACGCCGTCCATCGCAAAAAGCTTCGAATACTGCTTCACCATCGCGTTCTTGGTGCGGAGCAGGACCTTCTCGAGGTCGGCCACCTTCAGCTGGTCGAGCACGGAGATGACCGGCAGGCGGCCGATGAACTCGGGGATCATGCCGAAGCGGATCAGATCCTCCGGGGCGACGCCGCGCATCATCTCGTCGGGCGTCAGTTCGTGGTCCTTGTCGTTGATGTGGAAGCCGAGCGAGCGCTGGCCGAGGCGCTTCTTGATGACCTCGTCGAGGCCGACAAAGGCACCGCCACAGATGAAGAGGATGTTCGAGGTGTTGACCTGGATGTATTCCTGGTTCGGGTGCTTGCGGCCACCCTGCGGGGGCACGTTGCAGGTGGTGCCCTCGAGAATCTTGAGCAACGCCTGCTGCACGCCTTCGCCAGACACATCACGGGTGATGGATACGTTCTCGGTGCGGCGCGCGACCTTGTCGATCTCGTCAATGTAAACGATGCCGCGCTGGGCCCGTTTCACATCGTAGTCGGAATTCTGCAGGAGCCGCAGGACGATGTTTTCCACATCCTCCCCG
>JBKJRX010000256.1:0-20236 GCA_046593155.1 Lacunisphaera sp. | reverse complement strand
GGGCACACCCGACGAACTGGCCGCCGTGCCCGCGCCTTCTTTCTCAATCCAACCTTCACAACGGAAAACGAAACGTGAGCTCTAGCAGAATCATCGCCGCCGTCGAAATCGGCACCGGCAAAATCGCCGTGCTCGTGGGGGAAGTCTCCCGCGGACGCAGCCTCAACATCATCGGGGTCGGCGTCTCGCCATCCCGCGGCGTGATGAAGGGCGAGGTCGTGGACTACAAGGCCGCCTGCGAGGCGACCCACCACGCCCTCGAGATGGCTGAGAAGCGGGCCGGGGTCCGCATCGAGGAGGTCTGGCTCGCCCAGACCGGCGCCCATCTTGACGCCTTCTACAACGAGGCGTCGGTCAACGTGAAGTCCGCCGACAACACCGTCACCGCGCTCGACATCGCCTCCGTTTGCGACCTCGCCAAGGAGAAGGAACTGCCCGCCGGCCGCTCGCGCATCCACGAGATCCGCCGGCCGTTCCGTCTCGATGGCCGCGCCGTGCCGGACCCCGAACACCTGTCCGGCCGCCGGCTCGAGGTCGGCTACTGGATCGTCCACGGGCCCGAGAGCAAGATCAGCGACAACATCCATGTCGTGGGCGGCTACCACCTGGAAGTGCGCGAACTGGTCCTCGCCAGCCTGGCCACCGGCTCGTTGCTGACCAGCGCCGAGGAGCGCGCGCAGGGCGTGCTGGTAATCGATATCGGCAAGGGGGTCACCGACTACGTGCTTTACCGCGACGGGCACGTCCTCGTCACCGGCACGCTGCCGGTGGCCGGCGACCACCTGACCAACGATCTCAGCATCGGCCTGCGCGTCACCACCGCCCAGGCGGAGATGCTCAAGCTGCGCCATGCGCGCGCCACCACCCTTACCCGCGACAAGGCCGACAAGGTCTGGCTCAACGGCGACGCCTCCTTTGGCGACCGCCAGCTGCCCAGGATGGCGATCGAGACCATCGCGGCGGCCCGCACCCTCGAGTTGCTGGAGGTGGTGCGCGCCAAGCTCGGCCCGGCATTCGTGGCCGAGCACTGCGGCGCGGGCGTCATTCTCGCCGGCGGCACCGCCAAGTTGCCGGGCATCGAGGAGGCCGCCACCCGCGTCTTCGGTCTGCCGTCCCGCCGCGGCGAACCGCCGGGCTGGGTGAAGGAGGAGCTGCACGACCCGATGTTCAACACCGTGCTGGGCGTCTTCCAGTTCGGCCTGCGCACCGCCCACGAGCACGCCGTGCCTCCGCGCCGCAAGACCGGCCTGCTGAGCAACCTCACCAAAATCTTCGCCGCCTCCTGACCATGTCGCTTCCTGTCCAAACCGAGACCGCCCTCACCTTTGCTCCCAAGTTTTGCTTCCCGGGTGCAATTCCCTCCCCCCGTCATCCTGAGCCGTGCGAAGGATCCATCAGGATACTCGCCGGGGTCACGGTGATGGATTCTTCACTGCGTTCAGAATGACAGGAACCCACTAGCATGAGCCTCCCCCCGAACGAACTGCCCCTCGAGGCCCTGACCGACCGCAACGTCGGCATCAAGCTCATCGGCGTGGGCGGCGGCGGCTCCAACGCCGTCGACCGCCTCAAGATGGAGAACCTCGACCGCCTCCAGCTCGCGGTCATCAACACCGACTTCAAGGCCCTCAGCACCTCGCCCGTGCAGGACAAGATTCTCATCGGCACCTCGCTCACCCGCGGCCTCAGCGCCGGCGGCGATCCCGAGTTGGGCCGCAAGGCCGCGGAGGCCGACGCCGACAAGATCGCGGAGATCGTCAAGGGCACCGACCTCATCTTCCTCGTCGCCGGGCTGGGCGGCGGCACCGGTTCCGGCGCTTCGCCCGTGGTGGCGGAGATCGCGGCCGAGGCGGGCGCCATGGTCGTCGCGTTTGTCACGCTCCCGTTCAGCTTCGAGGGCGGCCGCCGTCGCAAGCAGGCCGAGGAAGCGCTGGCCGAGCTGCGTCGCGTGTGCGACGCCGTCATTCCGCTGGCCAACGATGTCCTCCTGCAGGAGGGCAGCGAGCAGACCAGCGTGCTCGACTCCTTCGCCCGCGCCGACGAGTGGATCGGCCGCGGCGTGAAATCCATCTGGGGCATGCTTTCGCGCACCGGTCTCATCAACGTCGACTTCACCGCGCTGCGCCAGGTGTTCCAGCACCGCGGCGGCAAGACTCTCTTCGGCCTCGGCGTCGGCTCCGGCGAGAATCCCGCCCAGGCCGCGCTGGACGACCTCAAGCAGTGCCCGCTGCTCCACACCCCGGAATACGCCCGCAAGGCTGACCGCCTGCTGGTGAACATCACCGGCGGCGCCGACCTCAGCCTGACCAAGGTCAACGAGCTGATGTCTGCCCTCACCGAGGAGTTCGGCCGGGAGGCGCACGTCGTCATGGGTGCCGCGATCGACGAGGCCCTGCAGGGCCGCGTGGAGATCTGCGTCATTGGGACGACTGATCTTGGCACCCGCAACTTTGTCCGCCGGCCGGCCCCGGTGTCGGTCCGGAAACCTTCCGACCGCACCGCCGGCCCGACGGCGACCTCGTCGGCCCCGGAGAGCAATCAGAACGTCAAGACCTCGGTCAGCCCCGCCGCCCCGCGGTCTGCCGCGACCGCCGTGCACACCAACAAACCCGCGCAGGGGGAATTCGGTTTCCAAGGAGCACCGGCGGAGAACCGCGGCACTTTTGATAAGTCCGACCGCAACCTCTTCGAGGGTCAGGACCTCGACGTGCCGACCTACCTGCGCAAGGGAATCAAGGTGTCGGTCTGATACGGACTCATGTAGTTGAACTGGGAATCCCTCGGAAGAGTGGCGAACTGAAAGGTGGAACCCGGCCTCCGGACGGGTTGGCACGTTGTAGAAAACCGGTCCGGAGGCCCGGTTTCACCTGCTCTCACTGCATGAGTCCGTATCGGTGGAACCAAGTAGGAGCGGCTTTATGCCGCGAGGCCTTCGGCAAAATCGGGTTGCCCAGCCCGGCAGAGTAGGGGACAACCAACCCGGGCCAACGCACGCCGACGTCTCTCGGCCAAGACCGATCCGTCGGGCCAGATGGACCTGATCTAACGCCGCGACGCCATGAGCAACGAAATCACCCCGTTCGAAAAAATCCGCCGGACAAATGCCGCGGGCAACGAATTCTGGTCCAGCCGCGACTTTGCCCGCGTGCTTGGCTACAACGATTACCGGAACTTTGAAGCCGTCATCGTCAAAGCCAAGACCGCCTGTTTCAACAGCGGCCAGCGCTTGGAGGATCATTTCGTTGATATCACCGATATGATCGGGATTGGTAAGGGCGGACAGCGCCCGGTGAAGACTGTGATGATGTCGCGCTACGCCTGCTACCTCGTCATCCAGAACGCTGATCCCGCCAAGGAAATCGTCGCGGTCGGCCAGACCTATTTCGCAGTCCAGACCCGCCGGCAGGAACTGAGCGACCAGGAGGTTGAGGAGCAACGCCGCCTCACCATCCGCTCGGAACTGCGGATGCACAACAGCCAGCTGGCCGACGCTGCCAAGGATGCCGGGGTGATCGAACCCCGCGACTACGCCATCTTCCAAAACCACGGCTACATCGGCCTCTACGGCGGACTCGGCGCGCAGGCCATCCACGCCCGCAAAGGTTTGAAAAGAACCAGCACATCCTCGACCACATGGGCAGCACGGAGCTGGCGGCTAATCTCTTTCGCGCCACGCAGGCGGAGGAAAAGCTCCGCCGGGAGAAGATAATCGGGAAAGCCAGGGCCAACCAAGCGCATCAGGAAGTCGGGGCCAAGGTCCGCCAGACGATCAAGGAACTGGGCGGCACCATGCCAGAGCACCTGCCGGTGGCGGCCAGTATCAACCAGCTCGAGTCCAAAGCGAAGCAGCTCAAAAAAAATCGGGAGCTGATGAACCGCCCCGTCAACGCCATGCGGGGCGGCTAAGCCTGCGGAAACCGCAGCGCGATTCGCTGGAGATACTCGATCGCATCACGGAGATTGTCCCGCCTCGGAAGGCGGCAGAAATCGCGGCGGCGCTCGATATCATTCGCGGCGAAAATCCGACGGTCACGGATTTCGAGCGTGACTTTCCCTCGCTCTGCTTCGCGTTGGCCACGGGTGTGGACAAGACGCGGTTGATGGGCGCTTTCATCAGCTACCTGCACCCCCTTTGTCGAGAGCGCGAAGGGTCCGGTGGCTTTCAAGAATGTCATTTACGACTACCCTTTGGCAAAGGTGATGGAGAACGGTTTCGTGAAGGAGCCGGCCGTGGCGACCTGCCTCCGCAAGGGCATCAAAGTGTCGGTTTAGGCGCCGTTTCCGGACTGGCCGGGCGGGAACGCAGCCGCCGGCGCAGGAGCCACCATAGCGCCAGGGTGTCCATTAGCGGCAGCACGGCCATCGCCCGGAGTCCATATTTCGACTCACCCGCGCGGCGGTGGCGGTGGACGACGGAAATTTCACGCACCCGCCAGCCGGCGGTGGCCGCGAAGGCCGGCAGGAAGGAATAGAGCGTGCGGATCGGCAGGAAGTCGGCGACCACCTCGCGCCTAAAAAGCTTCAGCGCGCAGCCGGTGTCGGTGACGCCGTCCTGGAGGAGTCGGCGCCGGACCAGGTTGGCGGTCCGGGACATCAGCCGGCGGAGGGCTGAATCCTTTCGATCCGCCCGGCAGCCGTTGAGAAGATCGGCGGTTTCCCGCTCCGCCCAAAGCCGGGCGAGTTCACCGGGCGGATTCTGGCCGTCGCCGTCCAGGGTCGCGATCCAGCGGCCGGAGGCGGCCTGGAAGGCGGCCCAGAGCGCGGCGGCCTGGCCCCGGTTTTGCGGGAAGCGCAGCAGCCGCACCGCCGGCCACGCCGCGGCGACCTTCTGCAGTTCCGCCCCGGTGCCGTCGGTGCTGCCGTCGTCCACGAGGATGACCTCGGGTGGGACGCCCAGGTCGTCCAGCGTGGCGCGCAGTTCGAGGAGCAGCGGGGCGATGTTGGGGGCCTCGTTGAAGAAGGGCACCACCACGGTGATATCCGGCGGGAGGCTCATGGTCCGGCCAGTGCTTTCACCCAGTTGGCCCATTCCTCGGCGGTGATGCCGTCGGCGACGTTCGCCGACAGCTCGCGAAGCGGCCCGGCCAGTTCCCCGGCCGACAGGCGCCGGCAGGAAACCTTGCCCTCGGGCGATACATGGAGCGCAACCGCCTCCGGCGCATGCACGAGCTGGGCGAGGTGTCCGCGCAGGATCGGCGGATAGTCGGAGCGGTAATAATTTCCTGCCCGCATCAGGACGCGCTCCGGAGCAAACGGCCGCGACAGGAAGGGGGCGCCGAGGGCGTGCGGGCTGGACCAGGCCCACAACAGGACCGGGCCCGAGACCTCCGGCACGGTCGTGAACACCACCGCTTCCGGGGCCAGGCCGGCCGCTGCCGCCTCCACCGCGTGCAGGGCCTGGCGCGAAACGCTGGCCGCGTCGATCCAGGGCCGCATCGCCGGCCGGAGCGCCGCAGCGGTCCAAAGGACGATGAGACCGGCGCCCAAGGCAAAGAAAACCCGGGTTCGCGCCAGCGCGGCCAGCGCCAGCCCGAGGGCGATGGCCAGGCCCACCGAAGGAAAATAGAGGTGCCGGGGCGAGAAATAGACCACCGCCAGCAGTGGGGGCACCGTGACGAGATACCAGAGGGCGCCGAAAAACAGGATCGAGGCACCGGTCCGGTGGTTGCGCCAGGCCAGCCAGATCGCCGCCACCACGCTGGCCGCGCTGCCAGCAAGAAAGACCACGTGCATCGTCGCCAAGGTGGGCGTGCCCGCCCATTGCCAGGTGGAGTGGAAGGGCAGCACCGGCACCAACCAGCCAAGGTAGCCGGCCTGGCGCTCCCACGAGGGCAGGTCGGTCCACAGGTTGTGGCCCGTGCCCTGGGGGCCGAGGGCGAGCTGCCGGCACCACCAATAAAACGTGAAGATCGCCGCCGTCCCCGCCAGCAAGGCGCCGCGGCGCCACCAAGTGGCCGCGCCGGCCCGCGGTTCCACCGCCATCCAGTGCAGCAGGAGCAGCAGGGGGGCGACGAGGCAGAGCTCCTTGCTGAAAATCCCAGTAGTCAGCACCAGCAGCGCGGCGACCAGCCGCCCGCGTCCGCCTTCTTCCGTGTAGCGTCCGGCCAGCAGCCAGAAGCCCAGCGCCGCCGCGGTGGCCAGCAGGTCCGTCCGTCCCGTGATCCACAACACCGGCTCGGCGTGGGTGGGGTGGAGGGCAAAGATCAGCCCCGCCGCCAGGGCCGCACCGGCATGGCCGCGGCTGACGCGCCACGTCACCCGCAGCACCAGCCAGGTGGCGAGCGCGTGGAGCAGCAGGTTGGTGACGCGGTAGCCGGTGGGGTTCCCGCCCCAGAGCTTGGCGTCGATCATGAAGGACAGCGCCGACACCGGACGCAGTTCGCGCATCTTCGAGCCCCACACCCCGCCCGACCATTCCTGGGTGAACAATCCGGCCAGGTCCGCCCATGGCAGCTCCCGGAAGCGGACAATGTAGACGAAATCATCGGCCAGAAAGCCGCCCGCCAGCGTGCGGCCGAAGGCCAGCAGGACGGCGGCGACCGGCGCCAGCTGCACCCAAGGCGGGGCGTCGGGCGGCCGGGGCGGTTGCTGCATCGCCGGTGTTCATCAGGATTGCCTGGTCACGGCAAGGACTGTTTGCGCGTCGCTGTTGCGGAAGAATTACTTGGACGGCGAGGGACTGACGCGCATTGTTCCCCTGATCATGTTTATCGACGAAACCTCCATCAAGGCGCGCGCGGGCGACGGCGGCCGGGGCTGCTCCAGCTTCCGGCGCGAAAAATACGAACCGTGGGGCGGGCCCAATGGCGGCGACGGCGGCAAAGGGGGGGACGTGGTCCTCCGCGGCGACGATGACCAGAACAACCTGATCGACTTCAAGTTCAAACCGCACTGGAACGGCGAACGGGGCGAGCACGGCCAGGGCGCCGATTGCAACGGCCGCGAGGGCCGGCCCGCCATTCTCCGCGTGCCGCTCGGCACCGTGGTCTACCGCCGCGACACCGGCGAAAAGGTCGTCGAGATTCTGACGGACCACGAGGAATTCGTGCTGCTCAAGGGCGGCAAGGGCGGCTTCGGCAACACCCGCTTCAAGTCATCCGTCACCCGCTCCCCGCGCAAGACCGGTCCGGGCGAACCCGGCGAGATCGGCGAGTTCCGGCTCGAATTGAAGAGCATCGCCGATGTCGGCCTGGTCGGCTTTCCCAATGCCGGCAAGTCGTCGCTGACCAACCTCATCACCAAGGCGCGCCCGAAGGTCGCCGCGTATCCGTTCACCACGCTCCAGCCGCAGATCGGCGTCATCGAGTATCCCGACGAATACGAGCGCATCGTGCTGGCCGACGTGCCCGGCCTCATCGCCGGCGCCAGCGAGAACAAGGGTCTGGGTCACCGCTTTCTCAAACATATCGAGCGCTGCAAACTGCTCCTGCTCATCGTCGACATGGCGGGCACGGACAACCGCGATCCGCGCGATGACTACAAGCAGTTGCTCAAGGAGCTGGAACTTTACGACGAGGCGTTGCTCGACAAGCCGCGGGTGGTCGCCGCCAACAAGTTGGACGAGGACGCGGCGGTGGAGAATCTCAAGAAATTCAAGAAACGCTATCCCAAGGTGGAACTGATCCCGATTTCCTGCCTCTCAGAAGTGGGCATCCCGAAACTCCGGAAGGAGTTGTTGAAACGGGTGCGCAAGCTGCGGCCCAAAGAAAAGAAATCGCCAAGCCGCTCACGTTGAGTAGATTCCCCCGGACATGATGACGGAATACCGCCCCCTGCTCATGCGCGCCAACCGTTTGCTCGGTTCGGCCCTCATCGAGCACAACCTCGTGAAATTCGAGGACCTGGAGGCGGCCAACGAGCGTCTGCTGGAGGTGGCGGCGACCGGCCAGGTGCGCCAGAGTTCCGTGCTCAGCATTCTCGTCTATGAAAAGAAGGTCCTGCGCGAGGAGGACGTGCTGCACCACGTGGTGGACGATCACGGCGTCGGCGTGGTGGACCTGCGCGGCTACGATGTGCCGGATGATGTGCGCAAGGATCTCGATCTCGACGCCTGCTGGGCGACCTGGAGCGTGCCGTTCGATCGCGAGGAGGATTTTCATTTTGTCGCGACCGCCTATTACCTGAGCCCGGCCGTCCGCTCCTACTGGGAGAAGAAACTCGGCGGCCAGATCATCTGGCAGGCCACCACGATGGACATCATCGCTGATTTTCTCGACCGCGTGCATGCGGAGCGCGGCGAGGGCGGCAAGAGAACCGGGGGCACCCGCGCGCCGTTTCCCGCCACCGGTCCCGGCGGCAGCGGTTCCCCGGTGCCCGGCCCCGGTGGCTCCCGCCCGCCGATGGGCGGCAGCGTCGCCCCGTTCCCCCTGCCCGGTGGCACCAAGCCCCCGTCAACCAACTGAGCCATGCCCCTCGGCCGCACCCAGACGCAGATCATCGACAAGCTCGAGGAGATGGGAAAACTCTCCGCCGAGGCCAAGGGCGTGCTGCTCGCGCGCCCCGACGAGCCGACGGGCGACCAGCTCGACCAGATTCTCCAGGCGGACCATCACATCACGATGTTCCAGCTGCTGCTGGCCAAGTGCCGGGCCTTGGGCCTCGCGCCGTTCAACGTCGCCCGCTACAAGGTCCACACCAATACCTTTGAGAAGATCGACCTCGAGTTCTGCCAGAAGAACATGATTTTGCCGGTCGGGCAGGTGGGCGACTTCCTGCTCGTGGCCTTCGCGAACCCCTTCGACACGACGGTCGCCACCAAGATCCAGGACAAGACCGGCCAGCGGGTCGTCCGCCTGCTGGGCCGCGAGGCCGACATCCGCGAAAAGCTGAAAAAGGACCAGATCCACGACGAGGTGCAGTTCTCCGATGTGGTCGACCAGCTCGGCGCCCAGTTCGACGAGGACGAAACGGAAATCAAGGACGAGGATCTGGAGAACGAGGATTCGGCCCCCATCATCCAGCTGGCCAACCGCATCATTGAGGACGCCTATTTTGCCGGCACGTCCGACATTCACATCGAGCCGTGGGAAAAGGAGATCGTCGTCCGCTACCGCATCGACGGTCTGACCCAGGAAAAGCTGCGGCTCCCCGCCAAGGTCGCCGGCGCGCTCGTCGCCCGCCTGAAGATCATGTGCAACCTCGACATTGCCGAGCGCCGCCTGCCGCAGGACGGCCGCATTGTCTTCAAGCAGTATAACAAGAAGAACATCGACATCGATCTCCGCGTCTCCACCGCGCCGCTCAATCACGGCGAGGGCGTGGTCATGCGTATCCTCGACAAGCAGAAGTCCACGCTGCCGCTGCCCGCGCTCGGTTTCACCGAGGCCAATCTCGCCAAATATCGCGAGTGCATCCGTCAACCCTATGGCATGATCCTGCACTGCGGCCCGACCGGCTCCGGCAAGTCCATGACCCTTTATTCGGCGCTCAACGAGGTGAACACGCCCGACGTGGTCATCCGCACCGCCGAGGACCCGATCGAATACACGCTGCCCGGCATCAACCAGATGCAGATGCACCGCCAGATCGGCCTGACCTTTGCCGCCGCGCTGCGCGCCTTCCTCCGGCAGGACCCCGACATCATTCTCGTGGGCGAAATCCGCGACAAGGAGACGGCGAACATCGCCGTCGAGGCCGCCCTCACCGGCCACATGCTCATTTCCACGCTCCACACCAACGACGCCCCGAGCACCGTCGCCCGTCTGACCGACATGGGCATCGAACCGTTCATGATCTCGTCGTCGCTGGTCTGCGTGTGCGCCCAGCGCCTCATGCGCCGCGTCTGCAAGGTCTGCCGCGTCGCCTACGAGCCGGATGGGCGTGAGAAGGACATGCTCATGCGCGCCATCGGCTGGAGCGGCCAGATTTACAAGGCCAACCCCAAGGGCTGCACCAAGTGCAACAGCACCGGCTACAAGGGCCGCGTCGGCATCCACGAGTTGCTCGTCACCAACGAGGAACTCATCGAGGCGATCAACAAGGAGGCCGAGACGGCCGAGCTCAAGCGCATCGCGATGAAGGGTGGCATGAAAACCCTCCACCAGGACAGCATGGTCAAGGTGAAGGAAGGCCTCAGCACGCTCGCCGAGTCGATCAGCACCGTCCCGCAGGACATGGAACTGCGCGAAGGCGCCGGGAAGCGGTGAGGGTTAGAGCCCGGAGTTGAACCACAGAGGCACAAAGGCACGGAGAAAGGCAGGTCTCGATTTCTCTGCTCTGTGTCTCTGCGTCTTTGTGGTTAATTGATTATGGATTCTTACTGGCCGGAATTCCTCACGATTGTCGTGGCGCACGCCCTCGCCGTGGCCAGCCCCGGGCCTGATTTTGCCCTCGTCCTCCGCCAGAGCCTGGCCCACGGCCGGCGCACCGCTATCTGGAGCAGCATCGGCATCGGCTGCGGCTTGTCGGTTCACATTGCCTACTGCATCCTCGGGCTCGGCTATTTCCTGAAAAACTCCGACACCGCCCTCACGACCGTCAAATACCTCGGCGCGGGCTACCTGGCTTACCTTGGCGTGCAGGCCTTGCGGACTAAGGCCCGTCAGTCTGACATTGATGTAGGTCGGGGTTTGCCCCCGACACCGACGGAGCCTGTCGGGCATAAAGCCCGACCGACATTCCCGACGAATCAGGCCGCGTGGACGACCGGCTTCCTGGTCAACGTCCTCAATCCGAAGGCCGCGCTCTTCTTCATCTCGCTGTTCCCGCTGGCTGTCAGTGTCACGACGCCGAAGCTCATTCAGTTCGGCTACGGCGTATGGATGACACTCGCGACAATGGTTTGGTTTAGCTTCGTGTCGGTGGTGTTTACGCGTGAGGACGTCCGGCGCCGCTTTCTCCGCCACGGCCACTGGATCGACCGCGCGCTCGGCGTGGTGTTCATCGGTTTCGCCGTGAGCCTGGTGTTGGCGAAATTGGGGTAGGGCGCGGATTCCGTTCCGCGCCGCGGCGGTGACGGAGTCACCGCCCTACCTGTTCAACCGGGAAGGGCGGCGTGCTTTCCGCGTGCGCGGCCTGCGCGGCCAGCAGCATCGCGCTGAGTTCGGTCGCGCACCGGGCGAACTGGCTGTAGGCGCTGTGCTCCAGCGGGGTCGCGCCGGGGGGAGGCGTCGGCAGCACCAGTTCATCCAGCGCGCCACGCAGGGCGGCCATCCGGCCGGCCGTCTGCTGCTGCGTTTCCAGGGCGGCAGCCAGCGACTCGAGCGTCCCGATGGCCACGTGGACAAACCTGCCGAGTTCCGGTCGCTGCAGCGGTGCGCCGGTGGTCAGGTGCAGGGCGACCACCGTGAGCGCCCGGGTCAACCGCTGGTTGCCGTTGGCGAGAGCCGCGGCTTCCTCCAAGCCGGCCTGTTGATTCTTCGGATCGGCGACCATGCGCTGGAGCGAACCGAAGACGGTGCTGTTGGCCACCTCGGCGGTGCGCTTGAGGGCGATGGCCCCGTCATCATAGCCGCCGCCGGTGCTGAGGCGATCACCCAGCACGCGGACAAAGTCGCGGTTGGCTCGCAGCGCCGCCGCCAGCAGGGTGGGGAAGCGGGTGCGTTCCCACACCGGCCAGAAGAGGTGCGCGGCCAGCAGCGCCAGCACGCCGCCCGCGGCGGTGGCCGCCAGGCGTTCGGCGGTGAAGCTGACGGTGATGGGCATCGAGATTTCCGTGAGGAGCACCACGAAGAGGGTGATGAAGAACACCGCGATGGCGTAGTTGCGCTTCAGCCAGAAACCAAAACCGGCCATCGTGACGGCCATGGCCGCCAGCAGCACGGGCGGGGGTGGCGTCAGCCACAACACGGCGCTGGCCAGAAGACTGCCGGCCAGGGTGCCGATGACCCGCTGCCCGGCGCGCAGCCGCGTGGCGCCGTATTCGGGCTGCAGCACCACGAGGGTTGTCAGCGGCAGCCAGTAGCCGCGTTCGAAATCGAAATACATGAACAGCCCCACGCCGATCAGCTGCACCACCGTGGACCGCGCCACAAAGCGCAGCAGCGCCGGGTCGGGTCGCCAGTGGAAATTCAATGCAGCCGCCAGCGGCCGGAGCGTCCACGTCTGCAGGTCAAACAGCTCGAGCGAGAACGCCGCGCGCTCGTCCGCCCGGTCCACGGTGGCGCGGAGCGTCTGGTTGACGGCCGGCAGCAGCCCGGCGACCTGTCCGAGGATGAAAGTCAGCTGGGCGCCATCGGGTGCGCCGTTGGTCTGGGTCCGCACGCGGTCCTGCAGTGCCTGGATCAGATTACCCAGCCGGCGCAGGCGGACTTCGCCCGCGGCGAGGTGCGATGGCTGGCGCGAGACGACCGTCAGCGCCACGGTGCGCGTCGTGTTGGTCAGTGAAGTGAGGACCGGGGCAAAGCTCGGTGCGAGGGCGGCGAAGTCCGGGCGCTCCATCAAGGTCTCAAGCGAGGCGTTGAAGGCCATGAAGCGGGTCGCGAGCCGGGCCGCAGCCATGTTCAGTTCCTCCAGCTGGCGCAAGTAGGGACGCGAGCGACTGGCGGTCGCGGCGGTGAGGAGGGCGGTGGCTTGGTCGAGCGCCGTGCGCAAGGTGGCCTGGTGCTCGGCGATCTTGCGGTGGCGTTCGCCCGACCTGGGGCTGCCCTCGGGGGCCATGGCCGCCACGAGGTCGGACAGAGCCAGCCAACTGTCGGCCACGGCGCGGCGCAACGGATGCTGGGCGCGGAAGGGCCACAACCCCACCTGCACGAGCACCCCCCAGCCGCCGCCCGCCAAAGCCGCGAGGGAATGCCGGTCAGCCAGCTCGTGGCCGCCGGGGTGGGCGAGGGCGATGAGGAAGAGCAAACCGGAGGAGATGGAGAGCGACGGCCCATATTCGGCGCTGAGGTGGCGCCACAGGCCGCTGGCGAGCATGAGCAGCAGGGTGGCCCCGAGGGCGGGGACCAGCCCCGCCCCCGCCACGCTGCCCAGCCAGGTCGCGCTGGCCAGCACCGCGGTCATGGCCAGCAGCAGGCCGGCGCGGAGCGGATAGGAACCGCGGACGTCGACCAGCCCGATATTTTGTGCCGCGATCGCGGCATAAGTGGCCTCAATCGGCAGGTTCCACCAATAGGCGACGAGCATCGGGCCCATGAATCCCGCGGTGCAACGCGCCGCCCGGCTCAGGTCGGGCTGCAGCCGTTTTTCCTCCACGTAATCACGCCACCGGGCGATGAGTTCGTTCATGGCGCCGCCATTGTCGCGAACCCGGGCGTGGCGTCACGCGTTTTGCGTAGCTGGCCGGAGGCGGGGGCGCTGAGGTTCAGGGCGTCTTGCCAGATTCGCCGGTCGCCAAGGATTTCAGAATCTTTCGGGCGAGCAGTTCGTTGATCTCGCGGTGACGGGGAATCGGTTCGGAGCGGCCGTTGTGAGGATTGTGGTGGATATCGTGCTTGGCTCCGTGCGGAGCAGAACACAACCGGCCTGCTGTAGTTGTGAGAGCAGATCCCGGCGCTTCATGCCACCTCTAACTCTTCAACTTTTCGTATGCCGGGGATTTCCTCGGAACCAAAGAGGTGAAACAGATCGCGCAGATGATCCTTCAGGTCGTCCAGGCTCTCACCCTGGGTCCAATGATCGGGATGCGAGTTCAGGTGGCCGAGATACTTTCCGTCCGACTCCTTCCAGTAAGTGAACTGCCGTTTCATGACCGAAATAATGCATAATTTCCGACTCAACCCCAGCAGAGCTTATTGGTGCCGCGTCAGGTAAACACAGTGCCACCGAAGGTTGCTCGCCGTGGCAGAAGACCATGATCTGGTCGCAAGCGAGGGTGCGTTGGGAGTAATTGAATTTGAGGGAGAGGAGCGGGCGTCGGCCAGCGACGCCCCTGCAGGATCAAATTCAATGAAGACGCGAGGCGGCGGCCTTCAACCGGGCACCGACTGGAGCGTGGGGCTTCGCCGGTCGACCATCAGGCAGAGCAGGCTGCCGGCGTAGGCGGCGAGCACGAGGTAGGAGAGATGGTGGCTGCCCACGGCCATGCCGAGGTATTCGGAAAAACCGCCGACCATGGCGCCGATCAGGTTGGCGCCGAACAGCGCCGCGGGGTTCACGGCCTCCCGGAATCCCGTGGAGAAAATCAGGCCGGCGAAAAACACCGGGAGCGGGACGGCGAGGAGCGTCCACGCCAGCCGGCCGGCGAAACCGAGCGCGAGGATTGACTCGCGCGGCACCGCGATGAGCAAGGCCAGCGCGGCGAACAGCGGCACATAGAACCAGAATGAGAAGCGGGGCAGGCGGCCGGCCACGACGTTGGAGGCGAGCACCATCAGCAGGACCCCGAGCACCACGAGGAGCGTGACCAGCCAGGTTGCCCCGAAATAAAGCGAGCAGTCCGTGATGCTCTTGGTCTCGAGCAGGAGGAAGCCCATGCCGAGCAGGGCGAAGTGGGCGTCGCTGCGGCCGAACGCGCGGCCGCGCAGCGTGCCCACGGCCAGGAGCGAGACGGCCAGCAGACCGCCGATCACGATCAGGTAGTCGGTGGGCACGGTCTTGCGCGCGAGGTAAAGGAAGGGCCAGTCGTCGGTGGGGGGCTCGACCTTGGGCATGGCGGGCATCATGGCGAGTTGGAGGCCGTTGAGGTGCAACGGGGGTCGCGCCGGGAGTTTGCCCTTCGGCACGCAGAAGACCACGTGCCCCGGGGCCTCGTAGAACACGGGGATGCGTCCCGTGGCCTCCGCCACCATGCGGTAGAGCTTCAGCAGCAGGAAGTGCTGGCCGTAGCCGAAGGAGAGGATGAGCATGCCGTCGTCGTTCAGCAGGCCGTAGGCGGTGCGGATGCTTTCCACCGTGTAAACATAGCCGTCGAGCCGCAGGTTGCTCATGGAGCTGAACAGGGCCTGCGAGTCGAGGTAACCGAACGTGACGAGGTCGTAACCGGGCTGCGCCTTGGCGATGAAGGAGCGGGCGTCGTCGACGTGCAGGGTGACCCGCGGGTCGGCGTAGGGGGCGTCGGCATTGAAGCGACGCGAGATGGCGGCGACGACGGGGTCGATCTCCACGGCGTCGACGTGGCTGGCGCCGGCGCGCAAGGCGCCCTGCACGTCGGCGCCGCCGCCCGCGCCCACGACCAGGACCCGGGCGCGCGGGCCGCCCAGGAGGTAGGGCAGGTCGTATTGGGCCTGCTGCCTTGCCGCCAGCTCGGCGACGGGGGATCCCGGGGTGTAGCGCGCGGGATTCTGCGAGGCGTCGATGTGGTAGAAGTCCTGGTTGACGCTGACGGTATAGAGGGGCGGGTCGTGCATCGTGGCCAGGTCCGGCGGTGCTTCGGTCACCGCCTGTCTCGTGGCCGTGTCGGTCACCAGGATGTGGTAATAAGGCGACCAGAGAGTGGCGCGGTCATTGGCGGAGAACATGCCAAAGAGCACCAGCCCGAACACGGGGACGATCCAGATCCAGCGTCGCGCGGGGACCAGGATCAGGTAGAGCAGCATGACGGCGGCCATGCCCGGCACCGGGGAGAAATGGAGCAGGGAAAAGAGCCCGAAGCACAAGGTGCCGCACAAACTGCCGCCGAGGTCCCACGCGTAGGCTTGCAGGCGGGGCAGGGCGCCGAAGAGCTGGCCCATCTGCTGGCCCACGGGGACGAAGACCAGGGCGTTCACGATGAAGAGCCCGAACAGGATCGCGTAGTTCGTCAGTTGAAGGTCCATCGCGCCGAACCGCATCTCGGAGCCGCTGGAGCCCAGGACCAGCTGCCGGCACAGCAGGAGCGCGCCGATGTAGACGGCCAGCAGGACCGGAAACCAGCCGAAGAGGCGCCATTTCCTGCCACTGGCGATCGCGCCCACGCCGAGGCCGAGAAATGAACTCAGCAGCATCAGGTTGGCATAGTAGGCCACCAGGCGCACGACGGATGGCACCCACCGGATCACCATCAACTCGAGGAAGAGCGCGGTAAACGAGAGGATGAACATCTGCCACTTGAGCGGGATTTTTCCGGGAGGATTCATGACGGGATTTGAAACAAGCAGATCCGGGATGGAGGTTTCGCCCAAGGCAGCCGGAGGAGGGCTGACCTGGCAAGCCGCCTTGTGGGCGGAAGCCCAGCCTGCCGGCAAGTTTACGAGAATATGCCGCCGCCGAGAAGTTGTTCGCCGTCGTAGAGAGCCAAGATCTGGCCCGAGGCGAGCGAGCGTTGGGGTTGGGAGAATTGGATGGAGGCTTCGGAAGGGCCGTTGGGGGCAACGGCCCCTACCGGGGAAAACTCAATCGCGACGCGGAGGTCGCGGTAGCGGACTTTGCATTCGAGGCGGCGCGGTTCCGTGATTGGTCCGCCGAGGAAGCTGAGGCTGTGCACGCGACATTCCCTGGCCCACAGGCCGGGGGCATCGGGGCCGTCGAAGGCGACGAGCAGCGCGTGGTCGCTGGCGCGCTTGCCGGTGACGACATAGGCCTTGCCGTCGGTGTTCGAAGGGATGCGGATGCCGCGGCGCTGGCCGATGGTGTAGTAATGCAGGCCACGGTGTTCGCCGATGACCTGGCCGTCGGTGGCCCGGACAATCGGGCCGGGATGGTCCGGCACATAGGTTTTTAGAAAATCGGCCATTTTCACTTCGCCGATGAAGCAGATGCCCTGGCTGTCCTTCTTGGCCGCGGTCGGGAGATTCGCCTCGGCGGCGAGGGCGCGGAGCTCGGGCTTGGTCAGATCGCCGATAGGAAAGCGCGCGGCGGCGAGCTGCGTCTGCGAGAGCAGGGCGAGGAAGTAGGATTGGTCTTTGTTTTTGTCGCGGCCTTCAAAAAGTGCCCACGGCGTCTCCGCGCGAAGCGCAGGCTCAGTTCCGCACTTTTTGTCCGCCATAGCCTTGGCGACGGCGGACGTTTCACTCGCGGTAACACTGGAATTCGCGGGGTGGGGGCACCCCGCCTCCACTCGGCGCGCATAATGCCCGGTTGCCACGGCGGCGAAGCCCTCGGCTCTCGCGTATTTCGCGAACACGCCGAATTTCATCTCGCGGTTGCACATCACGTCGGGGTTGGGTGTGAGGCCGCGCTGGTAGCCGTCGAGCAGATAGTCCACGACGAGGCGGCGGTAGTCTGACATCAGGTTGACGACGCGGAATTCGATGCCGATTTTGTCCGCCACGGCACGGGCGTCCTCGATGTCCTGCATCCACGGGCAATGGCCGATGACGTTGTCCTCGTTGATCCAGTTCTTCATGTAGGCACCGACGATATCATGCCCTTGCTGCTTGAGCAGGAGGGCGGCGACACTGCTGTCGACACCCCCGGACATGGCGACGAGGATGCGTTCCTTGGGCATGGTTTGAGAGAAACCACTAATCGTGGGGAATGAAATCAATTTTTATTCGAAGGAGTCTTTGACCCCGGATTTCACGGATTCGCACGGATCAAACCAAGGCAGGGTTCACCACTAATCCACACTAAGGACTCACTAATGAACCCTAGGACTTGGTTCAGCTCCCTCTGATTAGTGTCCCATTAGTGTGGATTAGTGGTGAAAAATATTCGATTAGGTTCCGTGGTTTCTCTATCCTTGTCCATCCGTGCAATCAGTGGTTAAGAAATTTCAGGTCTCAGGTCTCAAGTTTCAGGTTTTGCCTTTGGGCGCGAAGCGCGCGCTTGCGGTGGCGCGGCAAGTGCTGGAGAAATGGGGCTGTCCGTGAACACCCGCGCTCCCTTCAACCTCGAATCCGCCCAGCGCATCGCCCGGGCGTGGCTGAGCTCGACCTCGTCGGGCATCATCGAACTCGATGCCGACTGGATGGGGGCGTCGCTGCCGTTGCTGGCGCCGGGCGAAAAGGCTTTCGCGTTTGCCGACCTCCGGCCGGCGGAGCCTTCGCTCTATGCGGACGAGGCGGCGTATTACGTGGACGACGCGGGCCAGGTGGTGTTCGTGCTCGATCCCGCGGAACACAGCTGGGTGGATTTTGGCAAGATGCCCGTTTACGTGGCGGGCGACTTCAATGGCTGGGAGCAGGCGGTCGGCCAGGCCGACTGGGCCCTGGAACCGGGCGTGGTGAATGGCCGGGCCGCGTGGTTGCTGCGCAAGCCTGCCGCGGCGTTGCTCACGGACCCGCCGCAGCAATTCAAGTTCATCACCGGTGACCACCGGTGGCTCGAGCTGCCGCGGGAGGCGACAAATCTCCTGCCGGACGACAACGGCCACTTCAACCGGGCGCTCCTGCGTCACCGGACGGGGCGCAACCTGTTTGAGTTCATCACCACGGAGCCGGTGCTGCTCAACCAGACCTATTCGGTCATTCATGTGCGCGATGGCAAGGAAGCGCCGAAGACCCGCGTGCGGTTGGGGAAGTTTTTTCATGAGCTGCGCAGCGACCTGCCGCTCGGAGCAATCGTCCGCCGGGGAGAGACAACCTTCCGGTTGTTTGCGCCCCGCGCCAAGCATGTGCGGCTTTTCGTGTGCGAGAAGCTGGAGGAAATGAGCGGGGCCTTTGGCTACGAGTTGGACCGGCGCGAGGAGGCGGGCGGCTGGCGCGGCGTGTGGGAAGCGCACCTCGACCGCAACCTGCACGGCTGGTATTACTGGTATTCCGTCAGCGGCCCGCACGACGTGTTCGGGCATTTCCGCCCCAATCAAAAGTTGCTCGATCCCTACGCGCAGGCCGCGGTGAGCCGGGAAGGCCCGGGCATCGTGCTCGATCCCGGTTGGGTGGGGCGGGCGGACCGGAGTTTTGCCACGCCGCCCTGGCAGGACCTCGTCATGATCGAGGCGCACGTGCGCGATCTCGCGGCCCACGCCCCCGCGCCGCTCAACCCGGAGGAGCGGCTGGGCTTCACCGGCTTGACGAAATGGGTGCAGCGCCCGGACTTTTACCTGAAGCAGCTCGGCGTGAACTGCGTCGAGCTGCAGCCGGTGCACGAGTTCGACAACAAGACCCGCGAGGAATACCAGTGGGGCTACATGACGGCGAACTACTTCGCCCCGGCCAGCGGTTTCGCGCTCGACGGCAACCGCGGCTCCGCGGTGAAGGAGTTCCAGGAACTGGTCGCGGCGTTCCACCGCCAGGGGATGGCGGTCGTGCTCGATGTCGTCTACAACCATGTGGGCGAGCCGGCGCACCTGCTGTTCGTAGATAAACTCTATTACTTCGAGCTCGATGACGCCGGCGAGCTCGAGAACTGGAGCGGCTGCGGCAACGATTTGCGCTGCCGCTCGGCCATGGCCACGCGGCTCATCATCGACAGCCTCATCCACTATATCGAGGTCTACGGCGTGGACGGTTTCCGTTTCGACCTGGCTGAACTCGTCGGGGTGGACGTGCTGCGCGAGATCGAGACGGCGCTGAAAAAGGTGAAGCCGGACGTCATCCTCATCGCCGAGCCGTGGAGCTTCCGCGGACACATCGCCGCCGCGCTGCGCCCGACCGGTTATGCGTCATGGAACGACGGCTACCGGAACTTTGTCCGCGACTACGTGCACGGCCGGGGGGCGGCGGACCGGATGGAATATTTCCTCAAGGGCTCGCCGTGGCACTTCGCCTTCTGGCCGGCGCAGACGGTCAATTACACCGAGTCGCACGACGACCGCACGTGGCTCGACATGATCACCGAGAACGGCGACCACAACGGCTTTCACCCGACGCAGCGCGACCGGCACCGCACCCACCTCATGGCGGCCATCCTGCTGGCGTCGGTCGGCATCCCGATGCTGGCGTCGGGGCAGGATTTCCTGCGCTCGAAATACGGCGTGAACAACACCTACCTGCGCGGCGATCTCAATGCGCTCGATTATCACCGCATCGCCCGCTATCCAGCGACGCACGCTTATTTCGCCGACTGGATCGCCTTCCGCCGGTCGCCGCGCGGGCAGCTCCTGCGGCACTTCAGCCGGCCGAGCGAGGGATTTTTCCAGTGCTTCAGCCGGCCGGGCGGGCCGGCGCTGGTCGCGGTCTACAACGCCGACGGCAGCCAGGGACGGGCGCGGCTGATGTTCGCCGTCAACCCGCACACCGACGACGTCACGGTGCCAATCGGGGAAATCGGCACCTGGGATTGGGAGCTGGTCGCCGACCACGAGTGTTTTTATCACACCGGCCGGCGCCCGCCGGGCGAGGTGGTCGCACCGGATCTGTTCATCCCGGCGCTGGGCTGCAGTTTGTGGTGGGCCGAGCGCTGACGCGCGGAAACCTGAAACTTGAAACCTGAGACCGGAGGGAGAAAGCCCCCTGATATCTTGAGGATAACAGGCTCGGGCCATTCAGGCGTTGGTCCCGGCCTTATTCTCATTGGGTCTAATACCCTGGAGCTTCACCCGTCGCCGAGCCTAGGG
>JBKJRX010000197.1:0-3122 GCA_046593155.1 Lacunisphaera sp. | reverse complement strand
GGCAGGGCGCGCCCCGGCTTGTCCGCGTCGGCAAACAAAACCAGATAGCGGCGCTCCTTGAGATTTTTCAGCGGCACGACCTCCAGGTGCACCGTGTGGTTTTTCCCGTTCAGCTTGAACGGGACGTTTTCGCGCCGGGCGGTGCGCTGATCCTTTTTCGCCCGGTTGATGGTCGCGCGCAACGGCAGCAGCAGGCCTTCCCGGGCCATCTTCAGCAGGTCGAAGCTCGCCTTGCCGGTGGGTGGCTCCAGATAGTCGCCGGTGGGCCCGCGAAACTGCAGGATGCGCAGGTCGGCGTCGATGAGCACGCTGGGCGGGGCGAACTGGTTGACGGTCACGCGATCCGCCTCGCGCTCGGCGCTGGGCTCGCCCCGGAGGGAGTCCGCCACCTCGGGTCGCGGGGCGGTGGCGACTTTCGGGCCGGGCGCAGGCTGCGCGTTTCGCTCCCGCCACGCGGGCAGTTGCAGCGCGAGGGTGGCCGCGGCCTTCCGGGAAAAAATCTTTTGTTTCTTGTCCACCGCCGCAAACAAGGAGGTGAAAGTGCCGATGGATTCCGACGCGCCCAGGAACAGGTGGCCTTCGGGGTTGAGCGCGTAATGGAAGGAGGGGAAGACCTTCCGCTGCAGGTTCGGTTCGAGATAGATCATCACATTGCGACAGCAGATGAGATCCATGCGCGAGAACGGCGGATCCGTGATAATATTGTGCCGGGCGAAGACCACCTGCTCGCGCAGGGCTTTGACGACCCGGTAGCCACCCTCCTCCTCGGCAAAGTAGCGCCGCAGGCGCTCGGATGAGACATCCTGGGCGAGGGTCCGGGGGTAGTGGCCGTGCCGGGCCTTTTCCAGGTTCGCCTCGTTGAGATCGGTGGCGAAAATCTGCAGTTTGCGCGCGCGCGGAATTTTCGCCGCGGCCTCGGCATAGGCGATGGCGATGGAATACGCCTCCTGGCCGGTGGAGCAACCCAGCACCCAGACACGCACCGGTTCGTCGCCCCGGTGGTGGAGCAACTTTGATAAAACCTGCTGCTTGAGCACAGCGAAGGCTTCCGCGTTCCGGAAAAAACTCGTCACGTTGATCAGGGCGTCGGAATAAAGGGCCTCGAGTTCCTTGGCGTTGCCTTTCAGGAAATCCGCGTAATGGGCCAGGGAATCCTGCCGGTTCAGCACCGTGCGGCGGGTCATGCGCCGGAGGATGGTGGCCGGCTTGTAGTGGGAAAAATCAACGCCGCAATGATTGCGCAACAACACCACCACTTGTTTATAGGCGTCCCATTCAGGCCCGCCCGCCCGGTCGGAGGCCGCCCGGTCGGAGGCCGCCCGCGGGCTGTTCGCCCGCGGGCTCACGGCGGGCGCTTGACCCGCGACGTAGGGGTGTTTGGAAATCCACGCCAGTTCCCGGGCAATGTTGGCGGGTGAGAGCACGAAGTCCACGCAGCCGGCGGCGGCCGCGCTGCGCGGCATGGAATCGAAGCTGGCCGAATTATCCTGCGCGAACGTCAGCCCACCCTCCGCCTTGATGGCCTCGAGGCCCAACGTGCCGTCCGTCGCGCTGCCCGAAAGAATCACCCCGATGGCGCGCTCACACTGATCCTTGGCGAGCGCTTCGAGAAAATTATCGATGGCCCGGGACGCCACGCGGTGTGGCAAACGCGGTTGCAGTTTCAGGACGCCCCGCACGATCCCGAGGATCGTGTTCGGCGGGATGATGTAAACGTGATTGGCCCTGACCCGCAGGTTATGGGTCACCTCGCGGACCGGCATCACCGTGGCCCGCGCCAGCAGATGCACGAGCGCGCTTTTATGCTGCGGGTCGAGGTGTTGCACCAGCACGAAGCCGAAGCCGGTGTTGGCCGGCAGATGCTTCAGCAACAGCGTGAACGCTTCCAGCCCGCCGGCCGAGGCACCGATACCCACGATCGGGCAGCCCCGGCTGGTGCGCGCCCTTAGATGGGTGGCGCGGCTGGGTTTTGTTTTTGTTTTGCTGGAATTGATTCGCGGTGGGTCCGATACCCCCAAGCTTCAGCCGTCGCCGGGCCTAGGGCTGACAGGTGCTTCGGCTTGGTCGAAATGGAGGAGCTTGCTTGCAAGCGATTCGTGGCGCCCGGTGACGAACCAGACGCTGAATCGCTTGCAAGCAAGCTCCTACAAATGAGAGACGTTATCACGGGAATAATGAGTTGGCGTTGGTTTGAACAAAAGCCTCGGGGTTTCCCCGGGGATTTTACGAATCCGGTTCGGTCGCAGTTCTCTGGGCTCAGGGCTGGCACGGGCGGGGAATCGTTCGGGTAACGAAACTTCCGTCTGCTTTGAGTCAACCCCCTTGGGCCAGGGATTGCGACAAGTTAAATCAACCGGCGCGGGGCGTTTTTATTCCCTTTGGGTCTAGGGCGTGTATTCAAACCTCGTTTTTGTGGGCCAGCGAGCTTGCTCGCGCCAAATCCGCGCCTGCGAGCAGGCGGCCTACCGTGGCTTGGTTGCGCAGAATCACATTTTGCAAACACTCCCTAATACTCCGGAGCTTCAGCCGTCGCCGAGCCTATGGCTGACAGGTGCTCCGGCTTGAGTTGGAGCCGGGGCTATCGGCCCCGCGTTTTGAGAGGAGCGCGGCGCCTGCCTCGCAGGACTGATAGTCCTGCCTCCATTTCTGCAATGCCTCGGGCTTGCTCCGGGGATCTTTATGCGGCTGAGCGGTCAGCCGCCGTGAAGCCGGGAGGGAGGGGAACCCGCACCTCGATTTCCGTGCCGGCGCGAGGGCCGGATTTTATCGTGAGGGTGCCGCCCACGTAGGCCGCCCGTTCGCGCATGCCGACCAACCCCAGCACCCCCTGGCCTTTTCGGCGCGCGGCATGTTGCGTGGCGTCAAAGCCGATGCCATCGTCGTTGATCAGCAGCTGCACGAAGGCTCCCGGCTGGCGGAGGGATACCGTCACATGGCGGGCGCGGGCGTGTTTCTCCACGTTTTTAAAGGCTTCCTGCAGAATCCGGTAGAGGGCCAGCTCGGTGTCGGCGGGCAACGGGGTGCTCAGGGGCGCGCCGGCGAGTTTCACGGCCACGCCCGTCCGGGCGGCAAACTCCTTGCAGGTGGCCTCCAGCACGGCGTGGAGGCCAAGCTGGTCCAGG
>JBKJRX010000232.1:0-6830 GCA_046593155.1 Lacunisphaera sp. | reverse complement strand
CGAAGCCCAGCGCTTCCAGGTAGAAGAACCAAAGGTCGCGGTCACTGAGCCGCACATAAAAATCATCCTTGGTCAGGCCGAAGCCGGCGAGGCACTGGATGAGGAGGGCGATGAGCTCGATCTCGGCCTCGGGACCGGCCTCGCCGAAGATGTCGGCGTTGAACTGGTGGAAGGCCCGGAGCCGGCCCTTCTGGGCGCGCTCGTAGCGGTAAAATTCGGCGATGCTGAACCACTTGATCGGCCGCTTCAGGGCCCCGGCCCGGGCGCCGACCAGGCGGCAGACGCTGGGGGTCATCTCGGGGCGGAGGGCGACCTCGCGCCCGCCCTTGTCGGTGAAGCTGAAGAGCTGCGCCTCGATCTCGTCGCCCGACTTGGTCTTATAAAGTTCGAGCGGCTCGAGGACGGGCGCATCGTATTCCTGAAAGCCGTAGGCCGTGGCAGCCTGGCGCCAGTTGCCAAAAATGTGCTGACGACGGACGAAGTCTTCCGGGTAGAAATCCCGAAAGCCAGGAAGCGACTGGAATCCAGCCATGCGCCGCGGCGACGGACTCCGCGCTCAGGCCGTGGCCGGAGGCGGCGGGTTGCTGCGCAATTTCTCGAGGCTGAGCTGCTTGATCTTCTGCTTGAGAATCTTGCCCGACTTGAACTTCACCACGGCACGCTCCGGGATGACGACCTCGGTTTCGGGCTTGTTCGGGTTGCGACCCACCCGGGCCTTGCGGACCTGCACTTCGAGGACGCCAAAGTTGCGGAGCTCGACGTTGCGGCCGGCTGCAAGTGCATCCATGACAATATCGAGCGTCATTTGCACCGTGTCTTGAATTTGTTTCTGCGGGAAGCCGGTCTTCTCGTAGATTTCTAGCACGATCTCACGTTTGGTCAGGTTGGTCGACATGGCGGGGCGTGGGTTTAAATTTTTGTGAGCTTGGGTGGTTACAGCCGCAAATAATTCACTACCCTGTGCTTGCGTCAACCGCAAAGCCGCACAAAGGCTAAGCCTTAACCATGCCTGATCCGAAGGCCGTAAACACCATGTTTGCCCGCATTGCAGGGCGCTATGACCTGGCCAACCACCTCCTGAGCGGAGGAGTGGATTACTGGTGGCGGCAACGCCTCGTCCGGGCAGTCCACGATGCGCATCCGAGAGCGATTCTTGACCTCGCCACTGGCAGTGGAGACGTGGCTTTTGCCATCGCCGATGGACTGCCCACTGGTGTCCGGATCACCGGAATGGACTTCTGCGAACCGATGCTTGCTGAAGCCGTAAAAAAGCGCTCCGGCAGCTCCCGCTGGACACAGATCGAGTTTCGCCAAGGCGACGGGATGGCCCTGCCCCTGCCCGACCGGTCGTTTGATGCGGTGACGATTTCCTTCGGCTTGCGCAACATGGCCGACCGGCACAAAGCGCTTGGTGAAATGCGCCGGGTGCTCCGGCCTGGCGGGCGGCTGTTCGTGCTGGAATTTTCCCAACCGCACCGCTGGTTCCGGCCGTTCTACTACGCCTACCTGAAGTTTGTGCTGCCGGTGGTTGCCAGCGTCGTGACCGGTGACAAGCCGGCCTACGAATACCTATGCGGCTCGATCGAGCAATTCCCGGGTCGCGATGCCATGTCGGCGGAAATCCGCCGCGCGGGCTTCAACCCGGTCAACGCGCTCCCGATGACTTTCGGGATCGTGGCGCTGCACGAAGCCGTGGCTTAATTGAACGACTTCCCGCAGCCGCAGGTGCTCTGGGCGTTGGGGTTCTTGATCTCGAAACCCTTGCCGTGGAGCCCGTCGTCAAAGTCGATGCTGCAGCCGCTGAGGTAAGCCAGACTGGTCGGATCGACCAGCACCTGCACGCCCTCGCTCTCGAAGACGTTGTCGTCGGCTTTTGCGACATCGAACGACATGCCATATTCGAAACCCGAGCAGCCGCCGCTCTCCACGAAGACCCGCAACTGCTTTGAAGCATCCGCCTGCGCGGCGCGCATGGTCTGCACCTGGCGGGCAGCGCGGGATGAAAGGGTGAGCATGGGCGCAACCTAGGCCTGATAACCCGCCTGTCAATCGGCCCGGCGTCACGAGGGGCAAACCCAAGCAGGAAGTGTGCAAATTTAGTGCATGAGTTCTTGCCACATATGAAAGCGGCCGTTTTTGTCAGGACGTGCCTTCGCAAGCCCTCAAGCACATCTTTAACGAACTCCAATACGAGCTGACCAACAAGCTCGCTGAAGGTGGCATGGGCCTTGTCTTCGAAGCCATCCAGAAAGGCACAGGCAACTTCCGCAAGATCGTCGCCATCAAGCTCATTCGAGAGGAGTATTCGAGCATCCCGGAATTCCAGAAGAACTTCATCGGCGAGGCCCGGCTTGTGGCCGACCTGATCCACACTAACATCGTCCAGACCTACCACCTCGGCCAGATCGGCGGACAGTATTTCATGACGATGGAATTCGTTCGCGGGGTGAACCTCGAGCAATTCATCGACCGCCACACCGAGCTGGGGCGCCAGGTGCCGATCGACATGGCCGTCTTCATCGCCTCGCGGGTTTGCCGCGGCCTCAGCTACGCCCACGCCAAGCGCGACACCGAAGGCCGCCTCCTCGGCATCGTCCACCGCGACGTCAACCCCAAGAACGTCATGCTGGCCATTGAGGGCGACGTGAAGCTCACCGACTTCGGCATCGCGAAGGCCCTGGACCTGATGTATAACGAGGAAGGCAAGGTGATCCCGGGCAAGGACGAGTATCTCTCCCCCGAGGGCGCCAGCTACGCCGTCACCGACGGCCGCTCCGACCTTTTTCCCCTCGGCATCGTCCTGACCGAAATTCTCCTCGGCAAAAACATTTTCCGCGGCGGCACCCGCGTGGAATCGCGCCGCAACATCCTCACCCTCCCCATCCCGCAGTTCAGCACCCTGCGCGCGGACATCGACCCCAAGCTCGACGCCATCCTCCACAAGGCGCTGTGCCGCGACCGCGACAAGCGCTACCAGTCCGCCTTCGAGATGCTCACCGACCTCGAAATGTATCTCTACAGCGACCGCTACGGCCCGACCAACGAGAAGCTGGCCGTTTACCTCGCTGAAGTTTTCCCCCCCGCCAAACCCGGCTCAACCCCCGCCGTCCCGACCTCCGCCCTACCCCGCGTGTCCACGCTCGAAAGCCAGAGGTAACCCCTTGCGCGCATGAGCGGCCCCGGACTCAGCCAGAGCTTCCACCAGAGGCAGACGCAGCAGCTCGTGCTCGCGCCGCAGATGCGGCAATCGCTGAAGATCCTGCAGGTCGCGGCCCTCGACCTCCGCGCGACCGTCCAGGAAGAACTGCAGTCCAATCCCACGCTGGAAGAGCTGCCCATGGACGATGTGAGCCTCGAAAAGGAAGCCCGCAACGGCGACGACAACGCCACCCCCACGGACGACCCGCGCGAGGAGATGGATTTTTCCAAGGACTTCCAGGTGCTGGAGAAGATCGGCCAGGACTGGCGCGACCACCTGTCGGACGCCGGCGGCGTGCGCCAGACCTCGAGCGAGGAGGATGAGCGCCGCCAGCATTTCTTCGACTCCCTGACCACGGAAACCTCGCTGCAGGAGCACCTCATGGGCCAGGCCGAGCAGTCCGACTGTCCGCCACCAGTGCTCGCGGCCCTGCGCTTCCTCGTCGGCAGCCTCGACGACCGCGGCTACCTGACCTCGACGCTTTCCGACCTCGCCCTGCTGGCGAATCTCCCCCTGGCCACGATGCAGGAGGCCGGCAAACTCCTGAAGACGTTCGAGCCCGCCGGCATCGGGGCCGAAAGCCTTGCCGACTGCCTGCTCATCCAACTCGCCCAGAAGGGTCGCGAGAAATCCGTGGCGGCGCGCATCATCCGCGATCATTTCGAACTGCTCGTCCGCCGGCGCATCCCCGACCTCGCACGCAAGACCGGGCTCGCTCCCGACGTGATCCAGGAGGCCATCGAGGAGATCGGCACGCTCGACCCGGCGCCCGGTCGCCGCTTTGCCGACGATGCAAACCGCGTGGTCGTGCCCGACGTCACCGTGGAAGCGGACAACCGCGAGTGGAAGATCATCCTCAATCACGACTACATCCCGCGCCTCCGGCTCAGCAACACCTACAAGGAACTCATCGCCAAGGGCAAGCTGAGCAAGCCGGAGAGCGACTACCTCCGGGAGAAGCTGCGCTCGGGCAAATTCATCATCAACGCCATTGAGCAGCGCCAGCGCACCATCGAGCGCATCACCCGCGAGATCATCAAGCACCAAGGCGAGTTCTTCACCGAAGGCGTCTCGAAACTGAAGCCGCTCACGATGACCCAGATCGCCGACATCATCGGCGTGCACGAGACGACGGTCAGCCGCGCGCTCGCGAACAAATACATCAAGACCCCGCATGGCGTCTTTGAGATGAAGTTCTTCTTTACCTCCGGCTATCAGTCGGACGCCGGCGAGTCGGTCGCCAATACCAGCGTGAAGGAGATGCTCGCCGACATCATCGCGGGCGAGGATCCCGGCAAGCCGCTGAGCGACCAGGAAATCGTCGGCCTGCTGGAGGCCAAGGGCTTGAAGATCGCGCGCCGCACCGTGGCCAAATATCGCGAAGAACTCGGGCTGCTCCCGAGCAATCTGCGGCGGCGCTACGACTGAGCGCGCTGTTTTCTGTAGGCCGCCTGCTTGCAGGCGCATCACCCCACCTCCGCGAGCAAGCTCGCCGCCCACCCGGGCAAAATCACGCCGGCCGCGTCGCGACCGTCTGGTCGTGGAGCTTGGCCGCTTCCATCACCGTTTTGACCAGTTCCGGCAGGGACACCGGCTTGAGCAGGTAGCGATAAAGCGCGGCTTCGTTCACGCTGCGCAGCAGCATTTCAGGCTTCATGTAGCCGGTGACGAGCACGCGCTGCATGTCCGGATACTCCTCCCGGGCATCGATCAAGAAACTCAGGCCATTGCCTCCCGGCATGAGATGATCGCACACGACAACCTTAAAGCGCTTCTTGTGCAGGAGGTAACCCGCCTCGCGGGTGCTGGTGGCCAGCACACACTCAAAATGGGGTGAAAGTGCCTCGGCAAAGAGCTCGATCAGGGGTTTTTCGTCGTCGATCAGCAGCACGGCGCCCAGCTTGGGCTTGGTGGCGGTCGGTTCAGTGGTAGGAGCAGTCGACACGCCAAAAAGGGTGCTCCATGACTCCACCTTGGCAAACTCAAATCGCCGGGTGTTTGCGCCTGGCCGGTTTAAGTTTGCGTGCACTCTGCTGCCGTATTTTTTTGGCAGGCACTGGCATGGACAATACCGACCTATACGCCGCCGCCCGCGACGGCCGCCTCTCCGCCCTGCCGTCCGCCACGTTGTCGCTCGAAGCCCTGACCAAGGCCAATGCCTCGGGCAACACCCCCCTGCATATCGCCGCCAAATACGGCCACCTGGGCCAGATTCCCGCTGTTTTCCGCACCAGCGAAAATCTTCTCCGCAAAAACGACGCGGGCTACACCCCGCTGCATCTGGCGGCTCGGCACGGCCATCTCGCGCAGATCCCGCCCGGCCTGGTCACCCGCGACAACCTTCTTCTCCGTTCCAACAGCGGCTATACCCCGCTGCATCAGGCCGCCGCCGCCGGCGCCCTCGACCAGCTGCCCGCGGGCTTGCTTACCACCGAGTTGGTCCTGACCAAGACCGATACCGGCAACACGCTGCTCCACGAGGCGGCTGAGCACGGCACCCTGGACCGCTTTCCCACGCCTTTTCTGAACCGCGAAACTCTCACGACCGCCAACATCAGTGGCGAGACGGTGCTGCATGTCGCGGTCTTCAACGGACATCTCGACCAAGTCCCCCGCGCGCTGCTCACCGCGGAAAACCTGCTCACCAGGACCTCGAACCACGACACCTGCCTGCACGCCGCCGCGATCGCCGGGCACCTTGACCAGATTCCCTCCGAGGTCCTGACGCACGACAACCTGGTGCTGCCCAGCAAATCCGGCCACACGCCCATTCATGCCGCGGCCGAGTCAGGCTACCTGGGCCAGATTCCGCGCGACCGCCTGACCGTCGACCTGCTCATCAGCCGCAACGATTTTGGCGACACCCCGCTGCACGCCGCCGCGGTGGAAGGCCACCTCAACGACATCCCCCGCGAGTTCATGAACCGCGCGACGCTCCTTATCCGGAATTACAACGGCGGCACACCCATCGGCGCTGCCATCCGCTACGGTCATGCCAGCCAGTTGCCCGAGGAATTCATCCCCAAGCCGCCCAACGTCCTTGAAAAATTGCTCTACCGGCTCGGCGTCTCCCGCCCGCCTTTCGGCTAGACCGCGCCCCGCGGTTGTCTCCTGGCACAAAACGTGCCTTTGCTCTCCGTTCCCCTTCACCGCATGAACACCACCATCACCGCCATCACCGCCCGCGAGATCATCGATTCCCGCGGCAACCCGACCGTTGAGGTCGACGTGAAACTCGCCAGCGGCGCCTTCGGCCGCGCCGCCGTGCCCTCGGGCGCCTCCACCGGCGAGCATGAAGCCATCGAATTGCGCGACGGCGACAAGAACCGCTATCTCGGCAAAGGCACCCTCAAGGCCGTCGCCAACGTCAAGGGCAAGCTCGCCCCCGCGTTGCTCGGCTTCGATGCCTTCGACCAGCTCGGCGTCGACCGCGCGATGCTCAAGCTCGACGGCACCGCCACCAAGTCGAAGCTCGGCGCCAACGCCATCCTCGGCGTCTCCCTCGCCACGGCCAAGGCCGCCGCCGCCGCGTCCGGTGTCCCGCTCTACAAATACCTCGGCGGCCCGAACGCGAAAGTCCTCCCCGTCCCCATGATGAACATCATGAACGGCGGCGCGCACTCCGACGCCC
>JBKJRX010000082.1:0-23409 GCA_046593155.1 Lacunisphaera sp. | reverse complement strand
GGTTGGGTAGTTTGAAGACACGCCCCAGAGCGGTTTAACCTGAAGTGTAGCCACAAAGGAACGCATAGATCGCAAAGAACAGCAGTCTGAATGGATTGTCTTTGGGCGCCTTGCGTTCCTTTGTGGCTAAAAATCCGGCTACGATTTTCTTTAAAATGCCCTAGAACGATTGCCCGCCGGTCAGCGCGCGCCACCTTGAGCGACCCAAAATCACGAGGCGTCCCGTAACGAAGGCTGGGCTAACGGCGGGGTGGGATCGGGGGCGGCGGCGACCGCCGGCAGCGTGAAGAAAAAAACCGAGCGGCTGTCGTCCGTGGTTTCATACCCGCAGCGGCCGCCTTGCAGGGTGACCAGGCGTTCGACCAGCGACAGCCCCAGGCCCACGGAAGTCTGCTGGTGCAGGAGATGGAAGGGACTTAACAGCCGGTCGCGGATGGCCGGGGGCACGGTTCCCTGGTTGGCCACCCAAAAGCGAATCTCCTTGTCCTGCCGGGTCCAGCCCAGCTGCACCGTGCCCGTGCGGGCCCCGTGCCGGAGGGCGTTTTGAATGAGATGGATCCAAATAAATTCCAGCCAGCCCGGCACCCCCGCCACATCCGGCCACGAGGCGGGCTGGCGGATCTTGTGTCCCGTGCGCTCGATCTCCGGCCGGAGTTCCTGCAAGACCGGCTCCATGACCGAGCCCATGGTCAGGATCAAGGGCGGCAGCGGGTCCAGCGAAGCCTTGAGCAGAAAGCTGACCGTGTCGGTCAGGCGGGTCAGTTCCTCCCCGGAGATGCGAATCGCGGCGACGGCTTCAGCGGACGGCATCGAGGGCCGGCGCGGATCCTTGAGCGATTCACAGACCGTCAAGATGCAGCCCAGAGGGGTGCGGAAATCGTGCGTGACGCGGCGGGCGATGGTCTTGAGGTCGCCGCGCAGCAGCAGGTTCTCCCGCAACAGGTCGTGCTGCATGAGGGTGGTCCGGAAGATGCGGCTCAGCGGCCGGATATGCCAATCCTCCGGTGGCACGGTCTCGAACAAATCGGAAGGCTCCCGCCCCAGATGAATCACGGCCCACCGCGGCTGGTCACCGGCATCCAGCGCCTGCGAAGCCAGACCGCTTTCCGCCTCGTTCGAACCGGTGAGGATCAGCAGTTCCCGGCCGGCGGGCGGCTGTTGCTGGGCCTCGGTGACGGTTTGCACGGGCTTGATCCGGGCGTGGGGAAAGGCGTCGTGGGCGGCTTGCACACAGGTCTGCCGGAGTGCCTCCGGCAGGCGCACAAGATAGAGGGTGAGGGTTTGCACGCGGAAAAGTTTCCTACGCCTTGTGCCCGGTGGCGGAGAACTCCGCAATGAAGCTTTTGAGGCGGTCGAAACTCACCGGCTTGGTGAGATGGTATTTGAACCCGGCTTGGCGACTTTCCTCGAGGTCGTTCTCCATGCCGTAGCCGCTCAGGGCGATGCCCGGCACCCCGGTGCGGGCATGCAGCCGGCGCATGAGTTCGTGCCCGCTCAGGTCGGGCAGTCCCACGTCGCTTATCACGAGATCAAAGCGGGTCGTTTCCGCCAGTTGGAGGGCCGCCTGAGCGGTTCCGGCCGAGGTGACCCGATGAGAGGACGCCTCCAGCAGCCGCTGGATGCACACCCGCGTGTCCTTGTGATCCTCGACGAGCAGGATGTTGAGCCGGCCGGGGTTTTTGGCCGCGGGGGCCGCGGCTGCGCCCGGCCTGGAAATGACGTGATCGATGAGGGGAAATGTGAGGGTAAAGGCGGCGCCCTGGTTTAGTCCCGGGCTCTGCGCCGTGATGCTGCCGCCATGGGCCTGCATGATGGAGCGGCTGATCGCGAGGCCGAGGCCGAGCCCGCCGAACTGCCGGGTGACGTGGCGCCCGCCCTGTTCAAAGGCTTCAAAAATCAGGGCCGCCTGATCGGGCGCGAAACCGATGCCCGTGTCCTGGATGCGAATCCAGATGGTGTCCCGGTCGTTGCCGGTGGTGATGGCGATGGTGCCGCGCTCCGCGGTAAACTTCACGGCATTGCGCAGCACATTCCAGCACACCTGCTGGACGCGGACGGGGTCGCCCTTGATGTGCGGGCGGCGCGCGCCCAGTTCGATCTGCAGGTTCAGCCGTTTCTGCCGGGCATCATCCTGGCAGATCTCGATGGCCCGGTTCAGGCTGGCGTGCAGGTTGATGTCGTCGGTCTGGAGGACGAGCTTGCCGTGGGTGATGAGGGTGAGGTCCAGCAGGTCATCGATCAGCCGGGCCTCAAGTTCCACATTGCGCCGGATGAGTGAGATGTCGGACCGCGCGCTCTCCGGCAGACTGGCGTCCTTCTCCAGCACGGTGGCGGCCATGAGCGCGGGCGTCAGCGGTGTGCGCAATTCGTGGGAAAGGGCGGCCAGGAAATCGTCCTTGGAGGCGCTCGCGCGTTCCGCGACCTCCTTGGCCAGCCGCAGGTCCGCATTTTCCTTGTGGGCGGTAAGGTCGGTGACGACGAGACACATCATCGTGGGTCCGTCCACCGACAGGCGGCTCGCGGTGAGATTCACCGGCAGCCCGGAGTCCGTGTCCCGCTGCAGCGTCGTCTCGCACTTCACCACCTCGCCCTCGCGGTCGAAAACATCCGAGACCCGCTGCCAGGCCTCGACGGGCAGGCAGGCGGAGAGGAGCGTCCCGATGACCTTTTTGAGAGGCCGGCCGAGCATGTCGGCGAAGCGGCGGTTGCAATAAAGGATGACGCCGTCGGTCGAGGCGGTCACAGCGCCTTCCTGCATCTGTTCAACATAGACGCGATAGGGTTGTTCCGCCCCGCTCAGGCTGTAGACCTGCTCGCCGTTGTCGCCGGCCACAATCACGGCATCGACTTCACCGCTGCGGATGGCTTTGAGCGTCTCCTGGGCCTCCCGGAGCGACTCCTGGAGCCGGTGCAGGTCCTCGGCGGAGATCAGGTGGACCGGACTGGTGGCCGGGGCGGGCCGGCGCTTGGTTTTGTTCGTCGGGGTGCGGCGGCTTTTTTTGGCGGGGGAACGTTTCATGGACGTAGTTTAACCAATGGACACCGCTACCGGGCGACCGGATCGAAAAGATCGAGCTTGATCATCAGTTGTTCACGGTCAGCCAGGCTCCCCACCATCCTGACGAGGGGCTTGGGCAGGATCTTGACCAGGGTGGGCGAGGCGATGATCTGCCCGACGGCTGCCCGGCCGGGTTCCTGATAGAGGTCGATGATTTCCAGTTCATAGCGTCCGCCCAGCTGTTCTTCGCAGAGGGCGCGGAGGTTGGCGACGGCCTGCGTCGAGCGCGGCGAGGTGCCGGTGATGTAAAGTTGGAAATGGAAACGGGCCTTCGCCGGACGGGCCGGGATGCCGGGGGAAAGGACGGCGGCTGCGGCGGGACGTTCGCGAAAAGAGGGTGGCCGCGATTTTCGGCGCGGCGGCCGGGGAGATTTTTTCATGGGGGTTTTGGCGGACCAAACCGTTCGATGCCGGGTGGCGCGCCGACCTGGTCAACGCGACCCGATTCGGGGTGCTTCCGGAAGTCGATTACCCCAATTTCGTGACGCCCCGCCCGAGGCTCATCGCACAGGCGGCACCGGTTCGCAAACGCGATCAGCGACCGCGGTGTCTGGCCGGCACCAGGGAGGCGCAGCGTGGAGCGGGGAATTTTGGTTTGTTTGGTCATCTGGCGGTGGGCCGGTGGTTAGGGAGACGACGAAGCCATGGGCGGACACGACGAGGGCTGGGGCAGCTGCGCGAGCGCCTGCTCCAAGGCGGTGATCGTGACGGGCTTGACGAGATGGGCGCTGAATCCGGCGGTGCGCGACCGCTGGAGATCCTCCTCCATGCCATAGCCACTCATCGCAATACCCTGCAACCGGGGATGAAGTTTTCGGAGATCGGCGATGAGTTGGTAACCGTTGCCATCCGGCAGGCCCACGTCGGACACGAGAAAATCAAAGGGCTGCTGCGTCGCGATGGTGAGGGCCGCTTCGACGGAGTCCGCCGCTTCGACGTCCAAGCCGCGCCGCGACAGGAGTTTTTGGACCGTGACCCGGGTCGCGGTGTGGTCCTCCACCAGAAGAACCCGGCGGCGGACGGCTACGGCGCTGATCTCGCCGGCCGGGGTGTCGTCGGCGGCCGGCGCTTTCGGGGGGGCTTCGCGGACGACCGGTGCGAGCGGCAACTCCACCACAAAAGTGGCCCCGCAGTCCCGGCCCGGGCTGCGGGCGTAAATCCGCCCCGCGTGCATCTCAACGAGATTGCGCGCGATGGCCAGGCCCAGGCCCAACCCCCCGAACCGGTGGGGCCCGGGTTGGGTGGCATGTTCGCCCTGCGCAAACGGCTCGAAGACGTGCGCCAACTCGTCGGCCGTAAGACCGATGCCGTTGTCGCTGATCTCAACCACCAGCTGATTCCGGCCGACGGGCAGCTGCGTGCTGACCCCGATGTGTCCGTCGTCGGCGGTGAATTTAGCCGCGTTCCTCAACAGGTTCCACAGCACCTGCTGCAGCCGCACGGCGTCGCCTTGGATCTGAGGCGAGTGGGCGGTGGCGGCGAGTTCCAGTTCGAGCCGCTTGCCGGCGAATTCAGTGCGGATGTTGCTCACGGCATCGTGCAGCACCGCGTGGATGTCGACGGGATGTTTTTCGAGCTGAATCTTGCCGCGGGCGATGTGCGTGAGATCCAGCAGGTCATCAATGAGGCGGGCCTCCAGGCTGATGTTGGCCCGGATCGTCTCGAAATCCTCCCGGATATCGGGGGGCAGGGCGGGATTGCTGGCGGCATCACTGGCCATGAGGAGGACGGGACTGAGGGGAGTGCGCAGCTCGTGCGACAGGGCGGCCAGGAAATCGTCCTTGGCCCGCGAAGCGGCGAGGGCCTCGTCCCGCGCCCGCTCGAGTTCCCATTCGACCTTCTTGCGCTCGGAGATGTCGACGACGACTGCCAGCAGGCCAACGACCTCGCCATCGGCGTTCCATTCCGGCTCATAGATCACATGCACCCAGCGGAGGCCGAGCGTGGCATAGAGGATTTCCTGTTCGAACTCGGTCCGCTGGCCGGCGAGCGCGGTGTCCATGTGCTGTTTGAAGGTGACATAGGCCGCCGGTCCGACCAGCTCGGAGATATGCCGGCCAACGACCTGCTCGCGGGTCAGGTTGTAGCGCCGCGCATAGGGGAGGTTGACGAACTTGAAACGGTGCTGCCGGTCGCAATGGGCCAGGAAAACCGGCGCGTGGTCGGTCACGAGCCGCAGCTGGCTCTCGCTCTGCCGGATCGCCCACTCGATCCGCTTCATCCCGGAGATATCGAGATTGATGCCCACCCAGCGCTGGATCCGGCCGGCATCGTCCCGGATGGGCACGCCCCGTGCGAGGATGGGGTGCCAGCGGCCATCGACGCCCTTGAACCGGTGCTCGCGTTCCCAGAAGTTCCCGGTGCGCGCACATTCCTGCCATGCGGCCGTGGTCCCGGCAATTTCATCGGGGTGGAGCAGGTCCGTCCAGCCGAGATTGGAGCATTGTTCCTGGGTGATGCCGACGAGCTTCAGGAACGAATCGCTGGCGTAGGTATTGCGGCCGTCCGCGTCGCATACCCAGATGCCGTAATCGATCGATTCACCGATGGCCCGGTAGGTCCGTTCGTTCTCCCGGAGCGCCTCGGTGGCGCGGGCGCGCTCGATCATCGGTCCGATGCGGGCCACCACGTTTTCGATCACCTCCATTTCCTCCGGGCTCCACGTCCGCAGTTGCCGGTTGGTCACCGCGAGGGTGAACAGCCAGCGGCCTTCCTGGTGGTAGGCCGCCGTGGCCGCCGACCGGACCTGGAGGGCGGCATGATCGGCGTGACCTTGCGCGGTGGCGGGATGCGTCGAGAGGTCGGGGATCTGTTGACGGTGGCGGGCGAGCAGGGCGCGAAATTCTGGCGCGCCGTAGTCAGCCAGCCGGTGGGAACCGGCCAGGTCTGGCAGATCGGCGCGGTGCCAGTCGCGGGAGACGTGGCCGCCGGTCCCGTCTGGCGTCAGCTCAAAGAAGAAGCAGCGATCCGCGTCGAGGTATTCCCCGAGCGCGGCTTGGGTGACCTCCATGATCCGCCGGGGAGTCCCCAGACCGCCGAGCTTGTCGCTGAGGTCGTGGAGAAAGGCCGCCGGCAACTCCGCCTGCTTGCGCCCGGTGATGTCGAGGCAGCTTCCCAGATAACTCTGCGTGCCCCCGTCGTTGATCTGGAAGGCGTCGCCGTGGATCCAGACAATACTGCCGTCGGGCCGGCGGAAGCGGAACTCCGAGGTCGACGGCTGGCCTGCCGCCACCGCCGCCCTCCACCCGGCCAGCACGCGCGCGCGATCCGCCGGATGCAGCGCCTCCGCCCAACCATTGCCCTGCGCCTGCGCCAGCGTGAGGCCCGCCATCTGGCACCAGTGTTCGTTGACGAAGACGCAGCCCCCGGTCCGGTCGGACAGGAAAATTCCGACGGGCGCATGGCTGGCCAGCAGGCGGAAGCGTTCCTCGCTCGCGCGGGCAGCCTGTTCCGCTTGTTTGCGGCTGCTGATGTCCCGCGCGATTTTCGACGCCCCGATGATCCGGCCCGACGCATCCTTGATCGGTGAAACGGTCAGGGAAACATCCACCATCGAGCCATCCTTGTGCCGACGGACCGTTTCATAGTGCTGGACGCGCTCATCCCGCTGGACCTGCCCGATGATCTCGGCCTCCTCCATCTGCCTTTCAGCCGGGATCAGCAGTGTCACCGGCCGGCCCATCATTTCCTCCGCCTCATAGCCAAACAGCCGGGTGGCGCCATCGTTCCATGTCCGGATGAGGCCAGCTAAGTCCTTGCTGATAATGGCGTCTTCGGACGAGGCGACGATCGCCGCCAGCCAATGGTTGTCAAAATCATCAGCCGTTGCTCCCGGGGAGTTTCCGGATTTAGCCATGCACATGGGTTTTTCCGCACCGCCCGCCTTCGAAAAAACTGACCCGGGGAGAGGCAAATTCATGACATTTCCTAAAGCAGTTTACAGTGGGGGGAGGAATTCACCCCACAGAGTAGGAGTTGACTGTCAGCGGTCAAAGGATGCCTTTGGTGTTTAAACACCACTGCGGGTGCTTTACTGTCCCGGCAACTTATCGAATCATGCAGAAGAGAATGAAGTTCGCCGTTATCGAGGATCATGCGTTGATGCGGGATCTGCTGCTGCGCGTCTGCCGCGAGGCGGTGAAGGGATCGGTGGGTGCCGGGGCGGCCGACGCCGCCTCGGGCCTGAAACTCTGCCGCAAGGAAAAACCCGACATCATCATTCTCGATCTCGCGCTACCCGATCGGAACGGACTGGACCTGGTCGACGAGCTGATCGCCGCATCGCCGCACGGCCGCATCATCGGACTTTCGGGTTACATGGACGAGTTCACCGTTTACCGGGTGCTCGGATCGCGGTTGCACGGTTTTGTCGACAAGACGGCGCACACCTCCGATCAGCTGGGGGTCGCGATCCGGGGCGTGCTGGCGGGCGAGCGCTATTTTTCCCCCTCGGCCATCAGCGCCTGGACGTCGCTGCGGAACGATCCGTCCGCTTTCGACAAAATCCTCTCGGAGCGCGAGCAGAACTTCCTGTGCTGGTTCGGCCAGGGTCTGAGCAATGACGAGATTGCGACCGCCGTGCGCCTCAGCGAACTGACCGTGCGCAACCACCGCTGCCGGATCATGGCCAAGCTCGGGCTCCGCACCAGCGCCGAACTCATCAGCTACGCTTTTGAGAAAGGCTTTGTGCGCGCCGGCGCGCGTTGGATGGCGCCGGCCTAGCCGCGCCGGGCGGGCGCGATCCCCGCGAGTTCCCGGAAAAATAGCCGTATAAGGATTACGGGAATTCTACCATAGTGACGGTTGGAGAAACCCGTAGGCGGACGGGACGGGGCTTTCTGGGTTCTCACCCACTACGGGTGACACAGGATTGTCACTAAGTTAGCGTCGATGAAACTCAACGTTCCTCGGCGATGAAGCTGCTCTTCGTCCACGATCATTTCGGGGCCTGGGGCGGGGCGGAAGCCAACCTGTTCGAGGCGGCGACGGCCCTGCGTGAGCGCGGCCACGAGCTGGCTCTCGTGCATGGCTCTCCGACCGGCCGCAGCGAGGAGCTGTGGGGTGAACTGTTTCCCGTGCGGTTTTCCGCCGGACAGCCCGCGGCGGCCGCGAACGCCCTCCGCCTTTTCCAGCCCGCGGCGGTGTATCTGCACAATTCGCCCGGCCTGGCCGTGACCACCGCCCTTGCGCAGAGCGAGGTGCCGGTGGTGCGCATGGTCCATGATCATCACCTGTTCTGCCTGCGGGGCTGCCGCTACCCCGCGTGGAGCCGGCAGGCCTGCACCAAGGCGCTGTCCACCGCCTGTCTGTTTCCCTGCGGCGGGTTCATCCAGCGGAACCAGGCCGGGGGGTGGGGCATCGAGTTCGGCCGCTATTTTGATAAAAAACGCGAATTGGAGCTGCATCGCCGGTTTGCCCGGCTGCTCGTGGCCAGCGACTACATGCGCGAGGAACTTCGCCGGAACGGTTTTCCCGCGGAGCAGATTGAGATCCACGCTCCCGTGCCGGGCCGCCCGGCGCCTCAGGAGACCCCGGCTCCAAGCGGTCAACGCATCATTTTCGCCGGCCAGATCATCCGGGGCAAGGGCGTGGATGTGCTGTTGGAAGCACTCGCGCACGTGCAGCGGCCTTTTGAATGTGTGATCCTGGGCGAGGGGAGTCACCGCGCCTATTGCGAGGATCTGAGCCGTCGCCTCGGGCTCGCGGATCGCGTGCGGTTTGCCGGTTATGTGCCCGCCGCCGAGGTCGCCGCCCATTACCGGTCGGCGACGCTGGCCCTGTTCAGCTCCGTGTGGCCGGAGCCGTTTGGTCTTTCCGGCCTCGAGGCGCTGCGCCACGGCCTGCCCGTCGTGGCCTTCGATGTGGGTGGGGTGCGCGAATGGCTCGAGGACGAGGTCAACGGCCTGCTGGCGCCCTGGATGAACCGGCAGGAATTTGCCCGCCGCGTCGATCGCCTGCTGGGTGATCCCGGGCTCGCGCGGCGTTTGGGCGCCCAAGGCCGCGTGCTCGCGGCGGAGCGGTTTGATTTCCCCCGTTACATCGACGGGCTGGAGGAATTGTTCACCCGCTTGGCCACCGCACCGGCGGCAGGGGTGGTCGCATGAAAACGCACCTTCCAGCACGATTGGTCGCGATCACCGGCGGCAGCGGGGCAGGGAAGACCTGGCTCGCGGACAAGCTTCAGCATCTCTTCGGCGACCAGGCCGGGCGGATGACCCAGGACAGCTTTTATCATGACCGCTCGCATCTTCCCCCGGCCGAGCGCAGCCAGCTTAATTTCGACCATCCCGACGCGCTCGACTGGTCCTGTTTCCAGGCCACGCTCGAGGCGATGCTCGCCGGGCGGCCGGCGCACCTGCCGGTCTATGATTATGCCACGCATTGCCGCCGGGTGGAGACCACGCCGCTGAAGGCGCGTCCCCTGATGATTGTGGACGGGTTGTGGCTGCTGCACCGGCCCGAAATCCGCCGGCTCTTCAGCCTGCGAATCTATCTGCACTGCCCCGAGGTGGAGCGCCTGCGCCGCCGGCTGGGGCGGGACCTCGCCGAGCGGGGCCGGAGTGCGGCGGACGTGCGCCGTCAATTCCGCACGACGGTGGCCCCCATGCACCGGCGTTTCGTCGACCCGCAGGCCCGGTGCGCGGACCTCGTCCTGCCCTATCCCCACCACGAAATCAGCGGGCTGCAGGCCGCACTCTGGAGGCTGCTCCCGGGCGCCAGCCGGCGGCTGAACCGGTCCCGCGAAATTTTCGGTTCTGAACTGCAAACGCTGCTGCTCCCGGCGGCTTGAGCCCTCTTCCCATGAATAATTCCGGTATGCATTCCTTTGTTTTGCGTTCGCGTTCCCCGGCCTTGCACCGGCGGCGGGCGCGCTGGTGGGCCGGCCTCCACCTGAGCCTGGCCCGGCGGTGGTGGCAGTGGCGCATCTCGGCCGATGATACGATCAAGCGGGCCTTCGACATCGTGTTCAGCGCGGTCGTCCTGCTGGCCATCAGCCCGCTGCTGGCCGCCATCGCCCTCCTGATCAAGCTGGAGGACGGCGGCCCGGTCATGTTCCGGCAGGTGCGCGTCGGCCGGCACGGCCGGGAATTCCTCATGTTCAAGTTCCGCTCCATGCGGACCGATGCCGAGGAGCGGCTGCGCGAACTGCTCGCCCGCAACCAGCACCAGGCCGGGATCACCTTCAAGATCAAGGATGACCCCCGCATCACCCGCGTGGGCCGCTGGCTGCGCAAGTTCTCATTCGATGAGCTGCCGCAGTTCCACAATGTGCTCATCGGCGACATGTCCGTGGTCGGCCCGCGCCCGCCGGTGCCGCGCGAAGTGGCGCAGTATACGCTGGCCGACCGCCGCCGGCTCGCCGTGCACCCCGGCATCACCTGCATCTGGCAGGTCAGTGGCCGCGCCCAGATTGATTTTCACGGCCAGGTCGCGCTCGACGTCCGCTACATCGAGAACCGCGGCTTCTGGCGCGACCTTGGCATCATCAGCAAAACCGTTCCAGCCGTCCTGTCCGGCAGCGGGGCCTACTAACACCTATGAAAGCTATCCTCATTTGTCCCGGCTATCGTCCTGCGATGGCTCCTCTCGCCGAATCCGTGCCCCTCGCGGCGGTTCCACTCCTCGGAGAATCCTTGCTCGTGTATTGGCTCCTGCACCTCGCCGCCCGCGGGGCCCGGGAAGTGACGGTGCTGGCCTGCGACCGCCCGGCCGCCATCCGCCAGCTGGTGGGCTCCGGTGCGCGCTGGGGCCTGCGGGTCAAGGTCGTGGCGGAAATGCACGAGTTGACCCCGGCCGAAGCGCGATCCCGTCACGGCGCGGGCGCGGACTGGCTGGCGGCGCCGGATGACGTCGTCCTGGCCGATCACCTGCCTGGCCTGCCGGCCCTCCGTTTGTGCGAGAGCCATGCAAACTGGTATGCGGCCACCCAAGGCTGGCTGGACCGGGCCATGACGCCGGACCGCACCGGCGTCCGCGAACTGGCGCCCGGCATCCGCGTGGGCTGGCACAGCCACATCCCGGCCGATGCCGTGCTCCGCGCTCCCTGCTGGATTGGCGAAAAGGTCCACCTGGGGAAGGGCGTGACGATCGGGCCGAATGCGGTCATCGAGGATCGCGCCATGATCGGCCCGGGCGCCGAGGTGGTGCGCAGCATCGTGGGTCCGGAAACGTTGGTGGGCGAAAACACCGAAGTGGTCGATTCACTCGCGTTCGGTGACCTCCTGATCAACTGGCGCAACAGCTCCTTTCTGCGCGTCCCTGATGAATTCCTGCTCTGCTCCCTGCGCCGCCGCCCCACCGACTCGATCGAGTGGTTCCGCCGGTTCGCGCAGGCCCTGACGGGCGCCCATCCCTCGATGCCGTCGCTCGACCACTCGGCGGCGTCTCGCCTGTCCAGCAATCCACCCTTATGAAAATCCGGGTCGAAAACGGCATCTTGCGCATCAGCGAACTGCGCCACCTCGACGAGGATCAGGCCGGGGAACTCGCGGCCGAAGTCCACGGGGCCCTGACCGGCGGCATCCGCGCCGTCGAGTTTGACCTGTCCCAGTTCCGCGCGATCGACTGCAGCGTCGTGGACCGCCTCCTGGCGATCCAAGGCACCGCCCCCCGGGCCGATGCCTTTGCCTGGCGCCTGGTCAACCCCCCGCCGGACGTCCGGCAACTGCTGGAACTGGTGCGCCTGCACCGCGTGTTTGAAATCACCCCGCCCGGAATTCCTGAAATGGCCGCCTTATGAAAAAAGTCCTTCCGCTCTTCGTGTTTATTGATGCCTGTGGGTGGGAAATCATCCGCGACCACCCGTTCGCGCGCGACGTTGCGCCGCTGCGGCGGTCGCTGCGGTCCGTGTTCGGTTACAGCTCCGCGTGCATTCCCTCGATCCTGTCGGGTCGCTGGCCGTCCGAGCACCGCAACTGGTGCTACTTCGTCCACGACCCCGCCCGCTCGCCCTTCAAGCAGCTGACGCCGCTCGGCTGGCTGCCGCGCTGGATCACCGGCCGCCGCATCTTCCGCCGCTGGCTGTCCAAGCTCATGCGCGGCCCCCTGGGTTTCAAGGGTTACTTCGACCTCTACAACCTCGACTTCAGCCAGATCGGCCGCTTCGACTTCACGGAGAAGAAAAGCCCGCTGCAGCCCCGCGGCATGAACCGCGGTCCGAACATCTTCGACTACCTCACGGAGGAGGGCATCCCCTACCACGTCAGCACGCCCGCGCGCGGGGAGGCGGGCAACCTGGCCGACCTGCAGGCGCAGATTGCGACCGAGCAGATCGACTTCGCCTTCCTCTACTGGCCCGACCTCGACGGTCTCATGCACCGCGTGGGCAACGACGCGCCCGAGGTGCCCGCGAAGCTGGAGCGCTACGAGACGCAGCTCGCGAAACTGATGACGACGGCCCGCGAGCACTACGACGAGGTGAACCTGTATATCTTCAGCGATCACGGCATGGCGAACTGCACCCGCACCCTCGACCTGCGCCGCCGGCTGAACGCGCTGCCGGTCACCTCCCCGCAGGACTACGCCGTGGTGTATGATTCCACGATGGCCCGCTTCTGGTTTTTCAACGAGCGGGCCCGCGAGGAAATCACGGCCTCCCTCGAGGGCGTGCAGTCCGGCCGCATCCTGCCGGATGACGAGCTCGCGGAACTCGGCACGCTGTTTCCCGACCGGTATTTTGGTGAGATGATTTTCCTCGTCGAGGAAGGCGTGCTCATCGTGCCGAGCGACATGGGCGAAAAACCGCTGGCGGCGATGCATGGCTACCACCCCGATGCGCCGCACAGTTATGCCGCGTTGATGACGAATATGCCCGATGTGCCGTCGGACGTGACCGCCATTCCGCACCTTTACGGCCTGATGCGGCAGGAGGCCGCCTCGGCCCATGACGCCAACCGGCGCCCGATCCCGATCGGCGAGCCTATGGCCATCTCCGCGTAAGTCGCCCGCGGCCCCTCGCCATGCCCCTCCACCTGCCCAAACGTTTTCTCGGCCGGGTGCTTTACCGGGTGGGCACGGGATTGCCGCGGATGCGCCCCTTGCTGACCCGCTGGGGGCTGCGCACGAGGGCGGACTGGTTTCCCGACGAAACGCCGGAGGTCCGCTCGCGAGCCACCGGCGAGCGGCTGCGGCTGGCCAGTTTCAGCAAGAATTACCTCAGTTTTGAACTGTTCTGGCGCGGACTCGACTATTACGAGCCGCTCACGACGGCGCTGATCAGAATGCTGGCCAGCCCGGGCGGCCTCTTTGTCGATGCCGGGGCTAACATCGGGTTTCATTCCCTATGCCTGGCCATGGCCCGGCCGGATATGCAGATCGTCTCTTTCGAGCCCAACCCCAAGCTCCACGCATTGATCGAGGCCAACATACGGGCCAACGGTTTTAAGAATATCACGGCCGAGGAGCTCGCGCTGTCCGACCGTGACGGGATCAGGCCTTTTTATCTTAATTGGTCGGACATGAGCGCTTCGCTCGAGCGGACGTTCGACTCCAATCACATCGGCGTGGTGAGCGTGGCGGTCACCACGCTCGACGACTACCTGGCGCGCCGCGGGGAGAGCACGGATCGCTTCCTGCTGAAGGTGGACGTCGAGGGCCACGAGCCGGCGTTCTTCGCCGGGGCCGCCGAAACCATCCGGCGATGCCAGCCCGACATCATCGCGGAGACGGCGGTGCCGTATCCGGCGAAGACCATCGAGCACCTCCGCCGCAGTGGCTACCGGTTCCGCCAGATCACGGACGAGGGTCTGCTCCCGTGCGTGGAGCCGGCCGCGCGCGTGCGGGGACCGCTCGTTTTTCTGAACTGCCTGCTCACGACGCGCTCCTCCGCCGAGTTGGAGGGGATCTCCGCCGCCCTCCGCGAGCACGCCCGGCGGCTGGATCTCTTTCAGTCTAGTAAGCGCGCCGACCGCCGTGTAATGGAGCGGTGCCAAGGCCGGCCGCTCGCAGCGCGGGCGTCTTCCCGGCCGCCACACCCGGGAGGGCTACCCGGCCCGTGGCCAGGTCTGCAAATGAGATGACCCGCACCGACGGGTCGTTCGCGAGGTAGTCCGCCGTGCGGTGCAGGACCGCGATGAAGGCGTCATCGGGCCGGGTCTCGCGGAAATATTCCCACCAATGCGTCACCAGCACGGTGAGGGGCCGGGATTCCACGCTCGCGCGCACGTTATCGAGCATGGTGTCGAGGGAGCGGTCATGGGAGAGCAGGCAGCCGGGATGGGAAAGCAGCAGGGTGTCGTGCGTGTGCCAGTGCGATTGGCCCCGGAACTTGCGGAGGAAATGGGCCGGCCACCACGCGGGGGGCAGGCGGCGCCACTCGAACCAGCCGGCGGAGATCAGCGGGTAACGCTTCGCCGTTTCCTGGTAGGCGGCGGCGGAAAAACGATCATAGGGCGCGACAAAGGCACGGGGCACGGGAAAACCGGCCGCGGCCAGGCGTTCCGCGCCGGCGGCCAGCCGGTGGGCCGCTTCGCTGCGGCTGCAGTCGAACTCGAACGTGGAGTGATCGTAGCCGTGGTGGATGATCTGAAACAGCGGCTCACCCAGGAGGTAGTCCACCAGCGCCCGGTTCTGGCCGATCGGCACATGCGGCGTGGTGGTGCCGCGGTTGAATTGCAGGAAACCCTCGCGCTGTCCGTTCGGGCGCTTGGCGTCGGTGCTGACGTTGGGGATCGTCGCCAGATTGACCGGCAGCCCGCGTTCAAGGAACGGGCGGTAGAGGCGATCAAGGCACTCGACGGGAGTCAGCGCGCAGGTGTCGTCGTCACGCAGAATGACGTAATGCGTTTTTTTCGTCGCTGAGTTGTGCATAAAGATCGTGGACCCGGCGGGCGAGGACGCCGGTGTCGTATTCAGCCGCGCCCCGGTGTCCGGCCTCGATCAGCCGGTTTCGGGCGGCGGAATCCTCCAGCAAGCGCTCGAGGCGGAGGTGGAATTCGCCGGGATGGGCGAGGTCGAACAGGCGGCCGTTTTCGCCGTCCCGAATGAGCGCCGTCGCCCCGGTGGTGCGGCTGGCGAGCATCGCCGCGCCGGCGGCCCAGGATTCCAGGACGACCAGGCCGAAGGTTTCCGAGACGGACGGCAGGATGGCCACCTGCGCCGCCTGCATCAGGCCGACGGTCTCGGGTGCGCCGGGCGGCAGTCCGCCGGTCAGCCGCACGTGATCGGTGAGACCCAGCTGCTTGATTTCGCGGTTCAGTTCGGCGCCATACTCGGAGTGGGTGCACGCGCCGGCGAGCACGAGCAGCCCGCGCGGGTGGCGGGCCACCACCCGCGGCATCTGCTGCACGACCCAGCGTTGGTTTTTCACCGGGTCGATCCGGCCCAGAATGAGGAGCACCTCGCGATCCTTGAGCCACGGAAAGGCGGCCCGGGCCGCCGCCCGCTGGTCCGGACGGAACAGGGCCGTGTTGACGCCGTGCGGTTGCACGACGACGCGCTGCCGGGGATATTGGGCGCGCAGCAATTCGGCTTCGCGGGTGTTGCAGGTCAGGATGGCGTCAGCCTCGGTGAGGAGGTGACGGGACCGCCACCACCACCCGAACAGGCGGCCCCACTCCAGCCCGCGGTGGGCCGTCGTGGCCTGCAGGTTTTCCTGCAACGCGGCCGGCACATCGAGCACGCCGCCGTGCACGCTGATCACCAGGGGCAGGTTGCGGCGCCGCGCCACCGTGCCCGCGATGCCGCCGATGCGCCCGAGCACATGGCTGTGGATGACGTCCAGCCCGCGATCGCGCGCGAGCATCCCGGGCAGGTCGAACGAGAGCAGATTGCCGCCCACCGCGAGCATTTGTCGCCGGGCCGGCGCGGACAGGCCCCAGACCGGCACACAGGCCCGGTAAGGGTGCAGCTCGCAACCCGCCGCGGTGAGAGGATCGGCCGCCACCGGCATGGTGGTGCCGGGATAATAAACCGCGGAGGTGACGCCCTGGGCGGTCAGTCCCTCGGCCAGGCGTTGCAGGGCCGTTTCCGTGCCGCCCCATTCGGCCGGCACGTATTTTCGGAGGATATGGGCGACGCGCATCTCAGGAGTCGACCCGGCTGAAGGCCGCGGACCGGACGGCGGGCTCCCATTCCTCCGCCGGCGCCAGCTCCGGCACAGTCTCGGCCGCCGCGGCTTCGCGCTTGATGGCCAGCAAGGCCGCCAGCACGCCGGCTAAAATGTTGAACGAGAGAAAAATCTCCGTCTGGCGGAATGTCCATTCGGTGAAGCTGTGGAGAAACACGCCGAGGCAGCCGAAGCAAAGCCCCACGCCGAGGCGGTGGAAGACGTCCGGTTGCCGCGAAAACAGGAACCGGGCCCCCATGCCCAGCCAGCGCAGCCACAATGCCATCATCAGGCCCAGCCCGATCCAGCCGATTTCGCCGGCGGTCAACACCCCGAGATTGTGAGCCGGCGCCGCGAAGCGATACATGGGCATCACCTCCGAGGGCGGGGCATAGGTGATGTCGTCATAATTTTCGTAGTGCATGCCCAGCATCTTTCCGTAGTCCCGGCTCACCCAGTAGGACCAGTTGTTCAGGCCGATGCCAAAGGGGTGATCGTCCAGGATGACGCCCGCCTGGCGGAAATAATAACCGCGCGACTCGCCGGAGGCGTCGAAGTATTCCTCCTGCAACGTCGCCTGGCCGTAGCGCTCAACGATGGACGGCCAGGCCTTGATGCCGACCGCGGTCAGAATGACCAGGGCCGCGAGGCCGGCCACAATCTTCGGCGGGGTGACCCGCCATGAGCCGCACCACGCGAGCGTGCCGCCGACGATCACGAGGAAGATCGGCAGGCCGGCGCGCGACAGGGCGAGCAGCATGGCGCAGGCCGCGGCCAGGACCGCGGCCCAGCAGGTCCAGCGGACCCACCCCGCGAAATTCGCGCAGGCCGCCGCGATGAGCACGGGCGTCACCATGCAGAAATACATCGAGAGGCTGTTCGGGTGGCTGAGCGTTCCGGCCGGCCGGTAAATATCCAGCAGCAGGCGTTCACGAATGGACAGGGCCGACTCGACCAGGATCGCCACGGCCAGCGCGAGGACCAGGATGCCGAGGTCGCGTTCGCGCCGGACAAACAGCGCGACCGCGAGGAAAAACACGATGCCGCGCACCAGCTTCGAGACTTCATACAGGCCGAAGACCACCGGCGTCGCCAGGAGCGTCGTGACGGTGCAATAGGCGAGGTAGATCAGCATCAGGCCGAGGCTCGCGGGCCAATACCAGCGCCGCTGATTTTCGCGGGGCGAGACGAGCGAGCTGAACAGCATGCCCAGCGCGACCACATCGAACAGGGTGACCTCGAAACCGCGGGTGGTGCCGCGATACCAGTAGGCACTGTAGATATTCAGGTCGAACAGGCCGCTGGCCGGCACGCCGGCGGCGATCACGAAAAGGCCAGCCAGGCGCAAATTCGGCCAGAACAGCATCGCCAGGGTCATGCCCAGGACGCCGCCGCCGAGGAAAAGCAGGCCAACGAGATCCTTGGTTTCAACGAAGATCGGGAATTGGGTCATGGGGGCGAAGGAGGAATCCGGGTGTTTTCAAAATCAACCAACGCCCCTTTTCTGTCATGCCGAACACCGGGAGGAATCCATCGGCCGGGGCGAATCCTGCTGGATCCTTCGCGCGGCTCAGGATGACCGGTGGTGAAAAATGAGGGGTGAATGAACAAATTGAACGGCCCATACATTCTGCAAACCCACCCTAGGCGGAGGCGGCGGGGTGCAGGAGATCGATGTCGCCGCTCACCCGGTCCGGCGGTCCGGCCGGCCGCGAGGTTTTTTGCGGCCAGCAGTCCAGCAGGCCCTGGCTGAGTGAGCGGTAGGCGAGCCAGGCGGCGATCGCCGTGACGGCCGAGCCGACGAGCATGGCGGGCAGGCAGCGGAGCTTTTCGCCGGCGGGGTGCCGGCGCCAACGTTCGTAGCGGAAGGTGCAGACCCCGGGGAAGAGCCGCCAGAAATGACCGGCTTCCCGCACATGGTTGCGCACCAGGTTCCGCAGCCAGGTCGGATCATCCTCGTCCAGCTGGCGGACCAGTTCGGACAGCGTCAGGCCATCCATCAGGCAGCGCGACGGCAGGTAGCGGTCGAGCAAGAGATGGACAAAGGTCTGGCCGATCATCTGCCGCTTCTGGTTCCGGAGGATGGCGTTGGTCGTGACGTAGGCCTCGAACACATGGGAGGCGCCGGGCACGGCGAGGAGCCGGGACGGCTCCGGCTCCTTCAGCAGAAAATCGGTGCACACCACGTTCTTGATGAAACCGTCCTCGCAGGCGGCCAGGTCGCGCGGCAGCCGGATCTGGCGGGCGGTGGCCGCGCGGATGCCATAAAGCTGCCCGGTGAGTTGCGGGCCGGAAGCCTGCGTGAGGCGGGAGGTGGCGAGCGAGATCCGCTCGCGGAAAGTCGGCGCGGGTTTCAGCGCGAGGTCCTTCACCGCCCGGCCCACCGTGACCTGGGCGATGGCATTTTCCTCCAGCCCGCGGAAGAGGTTCCAGAGCGTCGTGGCTTCCCCGCAGCGGATATCCGCGTCCATCAGGATCAGGCAGCGGGTCTCGGTGGCCGAAATCTCATGCACGAAGAGATTCCAGGCATTGATTTTCCCCGGGGTGCTGACGGTGACGGTATTGGCGAGGAAGGTCGCCGCGTGGGCGTGGGTGTGGGTTGCCTCGCGGAAGATCCGTTCCGCCACGGCGGCCGTGTCGTCGGTGCAGGCGTTGGCCACGCACCAGATCTCGGCGCGTTCGCCCCGGGCCGCGAGTTCGGCGAAGAGGGACTGCTGGAAGAGGCTCGTGAGGCAGGCGGTAATCCGGGTTTCCTCGTTGCGCGCGAGGAGACCGATTGACACCACGATTTTACCGGGCAGGGGAGGGCGGTTATGCATGGGGAAAAGTGCTGGTGGGACCATCAGGCAAAAACGAGATGGGCGAAGTGTAGCGGGCCCGGGGGAGGTTGAAGATGGGTTGCGGGACCCGAAGTGATGGGGGCAATTACCCCATATAGGCGTCGCGCGGCCTGACCTACTATCCGGGCATGAATTCCCCGGCCGTGAGCATTGTCATGCGCTCCTATAACGAAGGCTGGGCCCTGAAGGGCACGCTGGCGGCGCTCCGGCGGCAGACGTTCCGTGACTGGGAGCTCATTGTCATCGACTCGGGCTCGACGGATGGCTCCGCCGACCTCATCCGGGCCGCCGCACCGCGGCATTTCGTTCAGATTCAACCGCATGAATACCATCCCCCCCGGGTGATGAACCTCGGCATGAGCCTGGCCCGCGCCCAAAGCGTGGTCTTTCTCAATGCCGACGCCACCCCGGTCGACGCCCACTGGCTGGCCCCGCTCGTCCAGGTGCTTGGGGAATCCGATGTGGCCGCGGTCTTCGGCCGGCAGGTGCCCCGGCCGGACTGCCAGGCGGTGTTCGCCGCCGATTATGAAAACTGCTTCGGGGCCGACCGGGCCTCGGCCCGCTGGGATCATTTCTTCAGCATGGTGAGCAGCGGCCTCCGCAAGGAGGTGTGGGCGCGCCGCGGGTTCAACGAGGCCATGCAGTATTCCGAGGATGAGGAATACACGCGCTGGGCCCGCGCCCAGGGCTACCGCATTCTCTACGTCCCCGAATCCGTCGCGATGCACTCGCACAATTATACGCCGGATCAGGCCGCCCGGCGCAGCTACGGCGAGGGGCGCGCGCACGCCGCCATGTGGGGCGGCAATCCCGAGGCTTTTAATTTTCCCCGCACCGTGCTGCTGGGCTGGGCGAACGATGTGCGCCGCGACCTGGCGTTCTGCGTGCGCCGCGGCCGGTTGCCCGAGTGGCCGCATGCCGCCCGGATCCGCTGGCGGCAGCGCCGGGCCCGCCTGGACGGATTTCGCGCCGGCTGGCGGGACTACCGGGTGGCCTCCGGCGCCATCGCGCCTCCCGTGTGGTGCCGCTGGGTCGGCGCCGACTTCAATCAGCCCGCGGTCTGATCGCCATGTCCGCGATCACGAGCATTCTGCCCTATCTTCCCTTCACGGAGCCGTTCCCGGCCCCGGCGCCCGCGCGCGACCGTTACACCCTTGATGGTGACCCGGGCTTGGAAGTGCATCTGCGGTTGATCTGTGATCGCGTCCGCACCGGCATCGAACGCGTGGTGCCGGCCGGGCGGCTCGAGGGCATCCTGCTCGGTGGAGGTTACGGCCGGGGCGAGGGCGGGGTGCTCCGCACGGTGGAGGGGGATGAGCCTTACAACGACTTGGAATTCTACGTCTTGCTGCGCGGCAGCACGGTGCTCAACGAATGGCGTTTTCGCGGGGCGCTCACGCGGGTGGCCCACGAACTGACCCGCGACGCGGGCATCGAGGTCGAGTTCAAGATTTTGTCCACCGCGCGGCTCCGCCGGCAACCGGTGAGCATGTTTTCCTACGACCTCGTGCAGGGCCATCATCTGGTGCGCGGCCGCCCGTCGCTGCTGCGCGGCTGCGAGCACCACGTCATGGCGGAGCACATCCCTTTGGCGGAGGCGACCCGTCTGCTCTTCAACCGCTGCTCCGGCCTGCTGTTCGCGCGCGCGCGGCTCGATCACGTGCCCTTCACCGACGCCGATGCGGATTTTGTCGAGCGCAACCTGGCCAAGGCCCGGCTGGCGATGGGCGACGTCGTGCTGGTCGCGGCGGGCCTTTATCACTGGAGCTGTCAGGAACGGCACCGCCGGCTGGCGGAGCTGTCCGCGCCGGAAGGGATTCCCTGCCTGGCCACGCTCCGCGAGGAGCACGCGCACGGGGTGACGTTCAAGCTCCACCCCCATCGTTCCCGGCGCACCGCGGTGCCGTTGCGCGAGGATCTCCGGAAAATCTCCCTGCTGGCCTGCCGGCTCTGGCTCTGGCTCGAAAGCCGGCGCCTCGGCGCGGCGTTTCGCACCCCCGGTGGTTATGCCCTGCACGGTGGCGTGAAATGTCCGGAGACGTCGCCGGCCCGCAACTGCCTGGTCAACGCGCGGCATTTCGGCTGGCGGGAATTGGCCAGCCCCCGCGCGCTCCGGTATCCGCGGGAAAGATTGTTGCGCGCCCTGCCCGTCCTGCTGTGGCAGCCCACCCTGCTCGGCAACTCGCGCGCGCGCGGCCGTCTGCAACGCGATTTGCGGACTACCGCGGCGGACGAGCCGGGCCTGGTCGGCGCCTACACGCGCCTGTGGGAGGTCTTTCGATGAAGTCCGGTCTTGTCCTGCTGGTGCTGTTGCCGGTGGTGGCGGCGCAGACGACCCTGCCGGCTGACCCGCTCGACGCCTTGGTGGCTGATTCGCCCTTTCTGCCGGGGGCCGGCGGGCGGGGCGCGGCCGCGGGTGGAGCCACGGGGCCGCTTGAGCTGCGGGGCATCGTCTTCGAGGATGGCGCCTACGTATTTAGCATTTACGATCAGGCCAGCAAGGAAGCGGTCTGGGTGCGTCTGGATGAACGCGGCCAGCCTTTCGTGGCGCGCAGTTTCAACCGCGAGCGCGATTCCCTGACGGTGGAGCACCACGGCCGCACCGTGGTGCTCAGTTTGCAACCGGCCCGGATGGCCGGAGCGCAGGCGGGAGCACCGCTGCCGCCGGCCCCGCTTCCGGGTGCGGTGGAATCCGCCGGTCCCAATAACCAGAACACCCCGGGAAACCCCGCCCAGCCGCCGGCCCAGGGGCCGAACGCCATTGCCGGCGCACCCACCGTGCCGCCCTCCGGCTCGACCCCCACGGCGACCGAGGCGCAGCGCCTGCAGAATCTTGCCGATGAAATCCGCCGCCGACGGGGCACTGGCTCGCAACTGGTCCTGCCGAAGAAAAATTGACCATGAAAACAAAAACCCTCCGTGCCTTCACCCTGCTCGAAATCCTCGTCGTGCTGGCGATCATCGGATTGCTCGTGGGCGTCCTCGTGACCAATACCGACAAGATTTTCGGCCGGAGCCAGTCCGCCGTCGCCGGCATCTTCGTGCGGAGTTCCGTGGGGGTTCCGCTGCTCGGCTATCGGCGGGACCTCGGGGACTATCCCTCGACGCAGGAAGGCCTGCAGGCGCTGGTGGCGGCGCCGTCCGCGCGCGCCGAGGTGTGGCGTGGGCCCTACCTCGAAGCGCCGGGCGGGAAGCTGCCCACCGATCCGTGGGGCGAACCGTATCAATATCGCTACCCGGGCACCAAAAATTCCAGCGGCTACGATGTGTATTCCAAGGGTCCGGACAAACAGCCGGACACGGGGGACGACATCGGCAACTGGTAGGCGTGAGCTCTTCCTATGCTTTTATCCGCTCATTTCTGGGATTCTGTCAGGTGGAACCTGCGCTTCCGCCGCCGCCAAGCCTATGGCGGACAGGCCGCGCGGGTGACGCCGGCATGCTCCGCGTTCACGTTGGTGGAGATCCTGCTTGTGCTGGCGCTCATGGCCCTGGCGGGAGCGGTGCTGCTGCCGGCCGCGGGGGCGCTTTTCCGACGCAGCGTTCCGGAAGGGCCCGCCGACATGATCGCCGACCTCATGCAGGAGGTGCGGCGCGAAGCCGTGCTGACGGGCCGGGAGGTGACGTTGAGTTTTGACGTGGAGGCCCAGCGTTTCAGGTGGGACGGCACGACCGGCGGCTCGCGTTCCGCCGACGGGCCGCGGCTGAGCGTTGATTTTCTCCGTGCCGCCAACCGCAGCACCGTGTTGATCGGCGGGCGTCTGCTCGAGACGGACCCGCGGCCAACCCTGGTTTTTTATCCCGATGGCACCTGTGATCCGGTGCGCGTGCAACTTCGTCGCTCGACCGGTGCGGTCGAGGTGCTGGCGATCGATCCGTGGACCTGCGCGCCCGGGCTGGAGGTGACGCCATGAGTTTTCTAGGTGATCGTTGTTCCGAAGGTAGACCCCGGCCCCCGGCCGGGTTCCACCCACGCAACCAGGGCTTCACTCTCGTCGAGGTGCTCGTGAGCCTGGGCATTTTCGCACTCGCCGCGGTCGTGCTCGGCACCGCCTATGTGAACGTGCTCATCAATTACCAGGCCATGCGCGTCTGGACGGTGGACAAAGACGAGATTGCCTTCGCCCGCGCCGCGCTGCTGGCCGAGCCGGACCGCGCGAAGGCCGAACGCGGCGGTCAGCGGGCCTTGCCGGCCGGCGGCAATCTGCGCTGGAGCGCCGCCATCACGGAGGCGCCGCGCGCCGATCTTTTCCAAGTGACGCTCGATCTGGAAATCAACCCGCCCGCGCCGGCGCCGGCCCGCCGCGAGCAGCAGGTTTTCCTGCTGTTGCGTCCGACGTGGTCGGATCCGGTCAAACGGGAGGCGTTGCGGACCGCCTCGAAGGAGCGCCTGGCGAAGCGCCGTTTCTGATGACCTTTTCACGTTCCAGTTTGCTTGGGGGTGGAACCCGGCCTTCCGCCGTCGC
>JBKJRX010000019.1:0-4221 GCA_046593155.1 Lacunisphaera sp. | reverse complement strand
TTTATCTCGCCCGTTAGCGTTCGATCCGCCCTGGCTATCGTTCAGCAGGGCGCGCGGGGGCCGACGGCGGCGGCCTTCGCGACGGCCTTGGCCAGGGACTTCAAGCGGGTCTTGATCGCCTGGTTGCGGGAGGCATTGCGGAGCGACTTACGGGCGGCTTTGATAGCGGACTTGGTATTGGCCATGGTGGTTGGAAAATTTGGAAGGGCGAAAGACCCAAAATCCCCCCAGTGAGTCAAGCGCTTTCCTCCCGGAAGGCCAAAGGGGAACCCGGCCTCTGGACGGGTTGGTTGAGCCCTGAAAGCGCGCCCAGAGGTCGCGCTCCACCCCGAAACACGCCTGTAAAAATGGAGCGGGGCGCGCCGCTCGTCGCAGCGCGCCCCGCGTATGGTCTAGTTCCGCAGCCGGTAAGCCGGATTCTGTCGGGCGCCGCGAACGGCGCCGTGATCTTCATTTCTCTAGGCGCGCCCGAAAGCGCGGCCTCTCCGGACTGCCGGCTTGCGCCGACGCCGCGGAATGCGACTAACCCGGGACTGTCCGACGGGCCGCCGAGTCCCCTATTTAGTCTTGCACCGGATTGGGTTTTTCATGCCGCCGTCGTTGCCTTCAGCGCGGTGGGCTCTTACCCCACCTTTTCACCCTTACCCTTCATAGCTCGGCTTTCGCCGAGCGACGTAGGGCGGTATATTCTCTGTGACACTGTCCGTCGAGGCGCCTTGAAGCGCCCCGCCCCCTCTTTCGCGGGGAATCCTGCCCTGTGGTGTCCGGACTTTCCTCTCCTGGTTCAAAGAACGCGGAGCGAAGATCTGGCTCCGAAACTAGGACGCCCAATAGACCACCCGGCCGCACTGGTCGCAAGTGGCAATTTCCGAGCCGGTCCGGGCCATCACTTCGATGTGTGTCGGCACCTTCAGGTGGCAACCGCCGCAACGCCCGCCGTTTACGGTCACGCACACCGGATGCCCGGGTTTGATCGCCACGCGGTCGTAAATCTTCAATTGCGGAGGCGGCACCGCCGGCCGGGCCGCGGCCACGGCGGCCTGGGCATCCTTCAGCTCGGCTTGCAGTTGGGTTTCGCGCTCGCGGAGCGTGCGGATCTTCCCTTCGTGCCCGGTGATGTTCTGCTTCAGTTCGGCCTCGGCCGCGGCGAACCGCTTCTTCGCTTCATCGATCGAATACATCACCTTCAGTTCCTCCTCCTCGAAACCGCCGATGATCGCCTCGGTGGTCTCGATCTCGTGCGTGAGCGCCTTGTATTCCTCATTCTTCCGCACCTCGAGCTGCTGCGTGCGGTATTTGGCCGCCTTGTCCTCGGCACTCTTGATCTCCACCTCGAGCAGTTTCTTCTTGGATTCGAGGCCGTGCCACTCGGCCTTGGCGGCCTCGATCGCTCCCTTTTCTGCTGCGATCCGGGCCTCGACGCCGGCGATTTCACGGGGCGCGGCCTGCAGTTGCTGCTCCAGCGCCAGTCGCTTCGTATCGGATTCCTGAAACGCCAGCAGCTTGGACAAATCGAGGGCAGCCATGCCCGCGACATTGCGGCGCAGGCAATCTCGGTCAAACGAAACTTTCCTCGTCTCTGGCCGGCGGTTTTTCCTGCTGATTTTCAGCCAAAAATCCCACTGAGAATCGAGTTGGTGACAGGCTTATTTTTTGAACAAAAAGAGACTATTTTTAATCGTTGGAAGAGAGGTGGTTAAACGCTTGTTTTTTACGGAAAAAATAACTCGAAAAATCGTGAGAAAACCCTTGTCGGGTGGTGCGTTTTCCCAGACATTTTTTTAACCCATTTTTGTCCTAAATGTCCGCCTCCGAAGAAGCCTCCACTCTCGCTAAATCCAACGCCGCCGCCGCTGACTACGACGCCAATAAACTGGGCCAGCTGAAGGGGCTCGAGGCCGTCCGCAAGAAGCCCGGCATGTATATCGGCGGCACCGACGAGCGGGCGCTGCACCACTGTGTTTCCGAGGTTTTGGACAACTCCGTCGACGAGCATCTCGCCGGCCACTGTTCGAAAATCGAGGTCGCCATCCACGTCGATGGCTCGATCAGCATCCGCGACAACGGCCGCGGCATCCCGGTCGATATCAACAAGGACAGCGGCCTGCCCGGCGTCGAACTCGTGCTCACCACGCTGCACTCCGGCGGCAAATACGGCCAGGGCGGCTACAAATTCTCCGGTGGCACGCACGGCGTCGGCGCCAAGTGCGTCAACGCCGTTTCCGAGTGGTTTGAGGTCGAGGTGTCACGCGGCGGCCAGGTCCACCACATGAAGTTCGAGCGCGGCAAGACCATGAAAAAGCTCGAGGTCATCGGCAAGGCCCAGGGCACCGGCACGCTCATCACCTTCAAGCCCGACGCGGAAATCTTTCGCGACACCACCGTCTTCCAGACCGATCGCATCGGCCAGCGCCTGCGTGAACTGGCCTTCCTGAACTCCGGCCTCGAGATCACCTTCACCGACGAGCGCCCGGCCACGCCGAAGGTCGAGGTCTTCCTTTATAAGAATGGCGTCGTGGAGTTCGTGAAGCAGATCAACACCGGCAAGACCGCCCTCCACCCGGCGCCGATCCGCATCGCCAAGGAACTCTCCACCACGCTCGACGACAAACCGATGGAGGTCCACGCCGAGATCGTCCTCCAATATAACGACTCCTACAACGATCTGGTCCTCTGCTACACCAACACCATCCATAATCCGGATGGTGGCACGCATCTCTCCGGCTTCCGCAGCGCCCTGACGCGCGCCATCAACCAGTTCTCCAAGGCCAACAATCTCCTCAAGGACAAGGATCCCCAGATCACCGGCGACGACGTCCGCGAGGGCCTCGCCGCCGTCATCTCGATCAAGCACAGCGACCCGAAGTTCGAGTCACAGACCAAGGTCAAGCTGCTCTCCCCCGAGGTCGAGAGCATCGTCGGCTCCCTCGCCTACGAGGGCCTGATGTTCTATTTCGAGAGCAACACGGGCGTCGCCAAGCGTATCGTCGAGAAGTCCCTGACCGCCGCCCGCGCCCGCGAGGCGGCCCGCAAGGCCCGCGAGACCATCCGCAAGGGCGCCCTGCACGGGGGCGGACTCCCCGGCAAGCTCGCCGATTGTTCCGAGAAGGATCCGGCCATTTGCGAACTCTATATCGTCGAGGGCGACTCCGCGGGCGGCTCCGCGAAGCAGGGCCGCGACCGCCGCTACCAGGCCATCCTCCCGCTCCGCGGCAAGCTCATCAATTCCGAGAAGGCCCAGCTCGACAAGGTCCTCAACAACGAGGAAATCCGCACCCTCATCACCGCCATCGGCACCGGCATCGGCACCGGCGAGGACGAATCCGCCTTCAACGCCGACAAGGCCCGCTACCACCGCATCATCATCATGACCGATGCCGACGTGGACGGTTCGCACATCCGCACCCTCCTCCTGACCTTCCTCTACCGGCAGATGAAGGGCATCATCGAGCGCGGCTACGTCTACATCGCCCAGCCGCCGCTCTACAAAATCAAACGCAAGAAGCGCGAGCAATACGTCGACAACGACGAGCAGCTCAACCGCATCCTCCTCGAACTCGGTTCCGAAGATATCGTGCTCGCCCGCACCAGCGACGCTCACGTTTTCGCCCCCGCCACCATCGACCAGATGATCGAAATGCTCGGCGCGCTGGAGAAACTTGGTCATGGCATCACCCGCCATGGCGCCTCGCTGGTCGAATACCTTGACCAGCCCGCGAAGGATTCGCACGAGCTGCCCCGTTACATCGTCCGTATTCGCGAGGGCAACAAGGAGTCCCATCAGTTCCTGACCGACGACAAGGCCCGCGCCGACTTCCTCAAAAAGCAGGGCATTGACGCCGAGTTGAACACGGCCGCACCCGGCGCATCGATTGCGCCCCTGCAAGTCACCCGCCGTGTCACCATCCACGAGATCTTTGAATCCACCGAGATGACCAAGCTCCTCACTGCGCTGGCCAAGGCGGGCCTCGACACCGCGCAATTCGCGCCGAGCGCGGCGGCCCGCTACACTTTGACGGAAAATCCCGGCACGAAATCCGAGGTAAAGAACGAACTCCGGTCCCCCCTCGACATCATCACCCAGATCCGCGCCAACGGCCGCAAGGGCCTCTCCATCCAGCGCTACAAGGGCCTCGGCGAAATGAACCCGAAGCAGCTCTACGAAACCACGATGGACCCCGACCACCGCCGCCTGCTCAAGGTGAGCATCAACGACGCCGC
>JBKJRX010000351.1:0-4820 GCA_046593155.1 Lacunisphaera sp. | reverse complement strand
GGAGCTTTCCGGTTTCTGCTTGATGAGCAGTTCGAACATCTCGGCCGTCTCGGCGGTGCGGTTGAGCTGTTGCAGCGCGGCCAGCTTGAGCACGTAAAAGGTGTCCTTGGGCCGGATGGCGAGCTTCAGGCCGCGCTCGGTCTCGTCCAAGGCGCGTTGGATGAGCTTGAGGTCGGGTTTTTCCGCATTCTGGACCGCCCAGGTGTAGAGGAGCTGGGAGTAGAGGAGTTGGGCGTCGGCGCTGGATTTGGGCGTAAGCTTCAGCCACTTCTGCATGCTGATGTCGGCTTTTTCAAAGAGCTGCGCGGCCACAACGGGAACCTTCGACTGCACGGCCTCCTGCACATAGAGCTGGATGAGAAAGAACAGCAGGTCGCGGGTGACGCGTTCCTCGAAGTAGGTGGGATTTTTCGCCTCGGAAAGGGCCAGGGCACGTTCCGTTGGCTCGATGGCCTTGGGGAAATCACCCTTCTGCAACAGGGTTTGCGTCTTGATCTGGTAAAGCATCGCTGCGTCGTAGCTGTCCGCCCCGACCTTGGCGATCTGGGCGTCGAGGATGGCGAGGGCTGCGTCGTAGTTCTTGGCGTCAACCGCGGTCTTGTATTTTGGCAACACCTCGCTGGTGGCGTCGGTGAAGCTATATTCACGGGCGGGCTGTTGCGCGGCGAGCGTCACGGCCAGCGCGGCCGGGACCAGCAGGGCGCAGAGGGAGCGGAGAGGGGAGGTGATGAAGGGCGGCATGACAGACCTGCGGGTTATTTGGCATCCTCGAGGTTGAACTCGATGAGCTGGGAGACGCGGGTGGCAACGGCCCTGCCACCGCGGCGGCCGGGCTTGAATTTCCATTTTTGCACGGCCTGCATGGCCGGCACCTCGAACTCGCGGTGGGAGGAGCGGATGATGCGGGTATCGACGACGTCGCCGGCGTTGTTGATGATGAACTCGACCACGACCTCGCCGCTGATGCCGGCGCGGCTCATCTCGTAGGGATACTGCGGCGGGTTCTGCACGCGGCCCACGGGTTTCTGATCGAGGTTATTGATGTCGAAGAGATCCTTGATGCCGCGGCCGAAGTTGGCGCCCGGGGGATTGACCGGGATGTTGATGGCGCCCTTGGCGGCCACCATGCCGGGGGGAGGGGGCGGTTGCAGTGGCTGGGTGAAGGCGTTCACCGGCACGACCGTCGGCAGGTCCACGAGGCTGGGAGGAGCCATTACATTTTCCACGGGTTCGTCCTCAAGTTCCTCTACTTTATCTTCCTCTTCATCGGGCAGCGGCGGCATCTCCATCTGGATGACCGGGTCTTCAAGCACGCTCACGCGCTGCGGAGGGGCTTGCTTGCCGGCAAAGGGATTGAGGGCGGCAAGATGGACGGCAACCGAGATCAGGAGGCCGATGATGAGATCTTTGTTCATGGCGGCTTATTTACCCGTCGGGCGGGTGCGGGTTTCAACCGAGAACTTTTCTATGCCGGCTTTGCGGATTACATCGAGGACCTGGACGGTGGCGCCGAAGCGGGCTTTTTCGTCGCCGGCGATGAGCAGGCGGGGGTCTTCAGTCTGGGATTTATAGGCGGTGATGCGGCTTTCCAAGTCGCTCATCTCCATCGGTTCGCGGTTCCAAAAGAGCGAACTGTCAGCCGAGACCTGGATGGTCACGATATCGGTGGGCGGGGGCTGGTTCGGGTCAGGTGGCTTGGCTACAGGCAGATCCACCGGCACCGATTGAATGCGGTTCAGCGAAAGGGTGAACAGGACGAACGTCGCGAGCAGGAAGAAGATAACGTCAATGAGCGGAATAATCTCAATGCGCGCCTGTTTGCGTTTGGGAACTTTGAGTTTGGTGCCTTCCATGTGGGGTGGGCCGGGGGGCGAAGAGGATGACGCGCGAGGAGCCGGTTTCTTAGACAGCTTTTATTTGGCGCGGGTTTCGATGAACACCTTGGTGAAGCCGGCCTTGCGGGCCTCGTCGAACACGTAGATGGCCTGGGCAAAGAAGGCCCGTTCGTCGCCGTTGATCAGGATGCGACCATCGGGATTCTCACGTCTCTCCTTGAGGAGGCGCTGGGTGAACTCGTCGAGCGTGATAAGGTCCTTGTTCCAAGCGACCGTGCCCTCGTCGGTAACACTGATGGTCACCGTATCGTTGGGATCGCGTGGCACGCTGCTCTCGGCGACGGGCAGCTTGACGCTGATGCCGTTCGACTTGTTGAGCGAAAGCGTGAAAAGGACGAACGTCGCGAGCAGGAAGAAGATGACGTCAATGAGAGGGATGATCTCAATGCGCGCCTTCTTGATGCCGCCTGGGCCTGTGCCGCCGCCACCACCGTGCATGACAGTAAGTGTTAGAGGTTAAAGTCGATGAGGGCCGGGGCCGCTCAGCGGACCCGGGCGCTCTCGGCCTTGTTGATGATAATCTCGAGCGAGTTCGAGGCGTCCTCGATGTCGTGACGGGCCTCTTCCGAACGGGCGTTGAGATAATTGAAGGGCAGGAGGCCCATGATGGCGATGGCCAGACCGCACATGGTGGCGATAAGCGCCTCGGCGACACCGCCGGTGATCTTGGTGGCGGCCGAGCCGATGTCACCGCTGCCGCTGTTGAGCGCGGCGAAGGTGCCCATCATGCCGGTCACGGTGCCGAGGAGACCCAGAAGCGGGGCGGCGGTGATGCAGGTGTCGAGTGTGGGCAGTCCCTGGCCGAAGCGCTGCATCTCCTGGCTGGCGGCGCGGGTGAAGGCGTTGCCGAGGGAGTGTTCCTTGTGGGTGATGGCGTAAACAAGGATGCGGGCCACGTAGTCCTGGCTCTTCTTGCCGAGCTCGACGGCGCCGTCGATGTCGTTGGCCTCGACCTTCTCGAGCATCTTGTCGACGAGTTCGGGTTCGCGGCGGCGGTTTTCGCGGACGATGAACAGCACGCGCTCAATGGCGACGGTGATGAGGAGGAACGAGACAACCAGGATCGGCCACATGATGGGGCCGCCATGCTTGAAGAGCTCCATGGAAGTCATGGGGCTGCCGTCCGGGTTAGTGAGCAGAATCGCCAAGGGCAGGGATGCGGTGATCATAATGCGTGTGGGATGATATTAATTAACCGTGGGTATTATTCCTTAAGTGGAAAATCGGAAAGCGATGAGCATGCGGCGCGCCAGAACGATACGCATTTAGCGTTGGCACCGAATAGTCGGCGGGGGAAGAGGGGGTAGGGGAACGGAGACAAAGTGACCAAAAAGCCAGTGGGAATACAAATGTTGCCGAGATTCACTTTAGACTGTCAATGCGCTTTCTTGTGCCATGCGGAAAATTAATTGTGCGTGGACTGACTGTCGGGGTGGATTGCATGCGAAATCAGCAGCCGGATTTTTAATGGCCGCATTGTCGACGCAAATTCAGACCGGTCATTCGTGTGACCGGCTGAGCTGCCGTGACAGGACGTGATTACCGGAAACGAGGGCCGCCTTTTTGGCGCGGGACCAGCGTTTAAGTTGCCTCTCCCGTTTACGAGCCTCCGTAAACGTTGAATAAAGCTCCACTCGAAGTAACGCGACTGGCTGATCGAGTGAAGTCGTGACGCAAGCTTGGCCAGAGGGGTGGTCATCAAGGCGTTGCTCAAGGTCGGTGGAAGCGCCGATGTAAGTTATTCCTGATCGCTATAGGAGGAAATAGACGACCGGCGTGCCCTTCGACAGGCTCGGGGCCATTCGCCGCGCTTCCGCGATCAAGGGATACATTGTCTCTCATGTATGCCGGCCGCAGGCCATGAGCAAGCCGCGCTCTCGCGGCGCGTCGAATGGCTGCCCGACTAGGAGTCGAACCTAGACAAAACGAGTCAGAGTCGTTTGTGCTACCATTACACCATCGGGCAAAAAATTCGTTCGCGGTTCGGGTGACGGGAGAATGCCGCCCAGCCCTCCTTCGCTTTCACTTCGGAGCATTGTGCGCACTCGTACTCTCGTCGCTGCCACGCCATCCGGAGCTGCGGAGCAGCGAAGGATGGAGCCGGCGATGGGATTCGAACCCGCAACCGCCTGTTTACAAAACAGGTGCTCTACCGTTGAGCTACGCCGGCGCACCACGCTGCGCCTGCTGACATTGACTGGGAAAAAACACCCTCCTTCGCCGAGAGGCTGGGGAGGAAATACTGCGTCCAAGCTAACTGACTTCTGCTGGCTGCGCCATCCGGAGCTGCGAAACAGCAAAAGATGGTGGCTCCCCGGGGACTCGAACCCCGAACCAATTGATTAAGAGTCAACTGCTCTACCATTGAGCTAGGAAGCCAAAAACCAAGAGGACGAAAAGCTCATGAACGGGGAGTTTATGTCAACTGCGATCTCCGCCGCACTCCCGCGCAGAACGACGAGGAAACGCCGCGCACTTTCCTCAGCTCGTCCGTTGCTGGATGGCGCACCACACCACCTCGCTGGTCGCGGGTGAGCCGAGCATGACGGCGCCGCCGGGGGCCCCGAATGCCGCGACGGCATCGCGCAATGCTTCCCGCACGGAGAGTGCGAGCATGAGCGGGGGCTCGCCCACGGCTTTGCTGCCGTGCACCGCGGGCGCATTCGAGGCGGACGGCAGCAGCGTCACGTTGAATTCCATCGGTGCATCGCTGATCGCGGGAATCTGATACGTGCTCGCGCTGTGCGTGAGCAGCCTTCCCGCGCCGTCCCATTTCAGTTCCTCGCTGGTCAGCCAGCCCATCCCCTGCACAAAACCGCCTTCGATCTGCCCGCGATCGATTCCCGGGTTCAGCGAATCACCGACATCGTGCGCGATGTCGACTCGCAGCACGCGGCTCATCCCGCTGTACCCATCGACCTCCAC
>JBKJRX010000209.1:0-5562 GCA_046593155.1 Lacunisphaera sp. | reverse complement strand
GCCTTCTCCGCGTCTGCCGTTCGGCCCTGCAACGCCGCGAGCTCGGCCCGGACCTGATCGGCGGCCGCTTGATTGGTCGCCGCCAGGGCCGCCTTATCCGCGTTCTCCTTCTGCAGGGTGGCAACCTCCTGCTGCGCCTTGATGAGCTGGGCGCCCACGGCCTCCAGCCGTTCCGTCAGTGCGGCTTTTTCGTCGGTCAGGCCGGGCAGCGTGCCCGCGACCTTGCGCGCGTCCTCAAGCTGCCGTCGGAAAGTGGCGTGCTCGCTGGCGAGACCCTCGTTGTGGGTGGTGAGCTTTTGATTCTGACGTTTAAGTTCTTCGTCAGCGGCGGTGAGCTCGCGCACCCGGGCCTGCACCGCATCAAATTCCTCCTTGTCCACCGTGGCCGCCTCGGACTGTTTGGCGCTCAGCAGGGCGCGGTTGGCCTCGGTGAGGGAGCGGTTGGTGTCGCGGGTGCGGGTCAGCTGCGCGGCCAGCGTAGAAACCTCCTTGGCGGAATTGTTGCGCTCCTCCTCGATCTGCCCCTCGAGTTCCTTTACGCGCACCTGCAGCGTGCTGATTTCCATCTTATAGGCGTCGGGTTGCGCCGCCGTGACCGCCTGCGACTGGGCTGCCAGCGCGGCCTCGGTGCTCTTGCGGGCATTATCCAAATCCTTTTCGAGCCGGTCATTCGCTCCCGTGAGTTCGGCCACGGTGACGTTGAGCTTCTCGACGGTCGCGTTGGCCTCAATCAGATCTGCCTCCAGCTTGCGGGTCTCGTCCCCGCCACGCGGGCGGACCGTCGTGGCGCCGGTGAGTTGCTTCTCGAGCTCGGCCACGCGGCTCTGGGCCGAGTCCAGGTCGCGCCGGTTGCTGTTCATGAACGTCGCGAGCTGTTCGGCATCGCGCACCAGCTGCTCGTTCTTGAGGCGCAATGCCGCCGTCTCTTCCGCCGACGTGGCCAGCCGGCTGTTTTCATCGCGCAAAGCAGTCAGGGCGGCGACTTCTCCCCGCAACCTGGTCAGCTCGGCGCGCAAAGTCTCCGTCCCGGCAGAACCCTGCCGGGCCGCGGCCAGGTCCTTCTCCAACCGGTCGTTTGTCCCGGTCAGTTCGGCCACCGTCGCGCCGGTTTTTTCCAGCAACTGGTTGGATGCAATCAGCTGGTTCTTTAAATCCTCGTGTTCGGCGGCATTCCCGGCGGATTTCCGGGTCTCGCGCAGGTCGCGCTCCAAGGCGGCCACGCGGGCCTGCGTCTCGGTAAGGTTGCGCCGCTGCTCGCCGGCCTTGTCCACCAGTGACTGGTTGTCCTGCGCAAGTTTCCTCGCCTGTTGCTTTGCATCGGCCAACTGCTGCCGAAGCCCGTCGAACTCGGTGGGGTCGGGTTTGCTCGCCTCCCTGGCCGCCAGCCTCTGTTCGGCCTGCGCAACCCGGGTGGTCAGCGTCTGGTTTTCCGTCGCCGCCGCCGCCAGCTGCTGCTGCACCTGGGCGAATTTCTGCCGCAATTCGATCAGCCCGGAGCTGGCGCTGTCGGCCAGGACTGATTTCTCGTTGAGCGTCTGCTCCAGCGAGCGGCTCCATTTCTCCAGGTCAGCTTTCTCGGCCTGCAAGGTCGAAACTTGCCGCTGCAATTGGGCCGCGACCTGTTGGGCCCCGGCCAGCTTGTCCGCCTCGGAACTGTCAGCGACCGGCTTGGGCTGGTTCTCCAGCTCGGTCACCCGGGCGGCCAGACGGCGGTTTTCGGTTTGCCAGCGAATGACCTCCTGGGCGGCCTGCTCCGCCTTCGCGTTGAGCTGCGCGATCTGTTCCCGGGCGGTGTTGTCGTCCGCTCCCGATGCCGCCGGCTTGGCCGGCTGGTTGCGCAAGGCGCGCAACTGGCTGTTGAGGGAAAGCAGCTCACGCGTCGAGCGCTTCACCTCGTCGTTCAAACGCGCATTGTCGCGCTGCAGATTGGCCAGCACGGTGGATTGTTCGCCCCCGCTCGGTGCGGCGGCGGCACCGGCCTTGGCCTCCAAGGCGTCCTTCTCCTGCTGCAACCGCCTGTTGCCCTCGGTCAATTGTTGGTTGGCCGACTGCAGCTGGTTGAGCGAAGCTGTCGTCCGCTGCAGATTGGCCGTCAACTCGGCAATCCGGCCCTCGTGGCGCAAGGCATCGTCCCCGGGCGCGGCTATTGCCGGCGCCGTAGCCTGGCTCCGCGCCAGGTCCTGCCGGACGTCCTTGATCTGGACGCCGAGCACCGCGACCTCGCGCTCCGCCGCCTCCTTGTCGACCGTGAGGGTCTGCACCTGCGCCGCCAGCCGCTGACTTTGTGCGCGCAGCTGCTCAATCAGTTTGGCATCGTCCCCCGCGGTGAGCTGTTGCTCCAGCCGGGCTTTCTCCAGCTCCAGGCGCTGATTGACCTCGGCAAACTGCGTGTTGGCCTCGCGGGCCTGTTCGAGGGCCGCCATCAGCTCCGCCACGCGGGCGGGTGCCGCGGCATTGACCGGAGTCACGGCTGGACCGGCGGAAGCGGACACCACCGCCGCCGGCGCTTTGCCTGCCTTCTGTTCCACCAACAATCGTTGGGCCGCAGCCAGCTGTTCGGCTGAAAAACTCTGCGCCAGGAGATTACGCGGAGTGGGATTGGCGCCGTTCTCCACCGCCAGATTGAGCCAAACCCATGCCTGCAATGGATCTTTGGCCAAGCCACCCTTTCCGTCCACCAGCATGCGGCCGTAACTGCTCTGGGCCACTACGAGCCCCTGCTCGGCCGCGGCACGGTAATAGGCGGCGGCGGCGGCCTCGTTTTTCGCGACGCCGCGCCCGTCCTCGAGCAGCAGGCCGAGGTTGTGTTGCGCCCGTGGAAAGCCGCGATCGGCGGCCTGCTTATACCAGCGCGCGGCCTGCCCCTCGTCCTTCTTCACGCCCCGGCCCGCCTCATAGGCGAGCCCGAGGTTGAACTGCGCTTCGACGACGCCTTTTTCGGCGGCTTGCTTGAACCAAAGGTTGGACTCAAACAAATCCTGCCCGATCCCACGCCCGGTGGCATACATGTTGCCGACATTGAACTGCGCAGCGCCAAAGCCCTGCTCCGCTGCCATGAGGTAATACTTGAAAGCCTGCCGCTCGTCGACCGGCACCCCGTGACCGAGTTCGTAGGCGAGACCGAGATTGTATTGGGCCGGCGCGAAACCCTTGTCGGCCGCCCGGCGAAACAGCTTGAACGCCTCGGCATAGTCCTGCCGCAAACCACCCTGCCCCTCGTTGTAAAGGCTACCGAGCGTGGTGAGTGCATCGACATCGGCCTGGTCGGCCCGGGCCCGCAATTTTCCCAAATCGGGTGCGGACTGGGCCGATCCGGAAAGCCAGCCCAGACCAGCCAGCAAAATGGCACCGGCGAGCAACCTTCCCTTCCTCAAGGACGCCGGGATGGGGGCTGCAGGGGTGGGATTACACACGTCCTACGTTAAGGACAAAACCCTACACGGGAGCAAGGCTGCATCGACCATCCCGTGGATGATTTTTTTGTCCGGCGGGCAGAACGTTGCGAGGGCACCCGACAGCCGGGCCTGACCGCTCATGACGAAATAATAGGGGCACAGCCGGAGTCTGCCGGACTCCTCGCGGGGCGACGGCGCCCCGCCTCCATCACTTCGATACAGTGGATGAGTCACTTTTTTCGGCTTACGGTATTCCTGCAGCACATGCAGGTTGGTCGGCGCCAGTTGAAGCGCCTGTTCGACGCCTTGCTGCCACTCCTCGCGCGAACAATCACTGCCGAGCACCACGCTGCGCGCACCCCACGCCGTCTCGTGAAAACCGGAAATCTTGATGATCAAATCGCGCTCCTTTTGGGAGGCGCCGGCCAGGTCGCGCCAATCGCTCAACATCCGGCCGCCGATTCGCGGACCGTCGAGCACCGCACCGGGCGGAAGCGGCGCCGGGTCCATGACCCATGACTGCGGGATGAGCTGGCGGAGCAGCTTCAGGCTGCGGCCGCTCAGGATCTCGGCCCAGAAATCGGCCAGCAGGTGGTGGTGGAACAGGGCGAGCGCCAGCTTCTCCTCCTGGAACGGCCGCAGCGGTGGCGCGATGGCCACGGTCCCATTCGACCATGCCTCCAGGATTTCCCGGCCCACCTTGACGTTCGCCCAGTCAAACAGCTCGAAGAACCGGTAGATGAGGTCGATCTTCTCCGGCGTGCCCTCGACATCGAAGAACAATTCGCTTCCCAGCGGAAACACGTCCTCCGGACGCAGGCAGAACACCCGCTTGCCCGCCCGCTGCAACTGCTCCGCCAGCCACAGCATCTCCGGCCGGTAGGTCGCCGCCTCGTCACTCACCAGAATCGCGATGAGGGGATTGCGCACGGCCGGCCGCAACGCGGCCAGGGACGCATGGAAATTCTCCACCATGGCATTATCTGCTCCGAGGATATCATCTCCGGCTGCGCGGGGTGAGGAATAAAGTTTGTTCAGAAACCCCGTCAGCCCGATGCCACCGGGCACCGAGTCCAGTTCCGTTAACGAGAAGCCGTCATCCGTCAGCAACAGGTCCGGCCGGAGCACCGTCGGAAAGACGCCGCGGTTCTTGGGGTCGCGCGCGTGGGCGATGAGCCCGGCCGGCTTGCCGCGATCGAGATAGTCGGCCACCCAGGGCGCGAGCAGCGGCTTGTTGCGGAGGAGATTTTTGCCCGAGGCCGAGCGGAGGTAGAGGGTCTCGAGGGCCGTGTGGAACTCCAGACACGCCGTGCCGATCTGCTCCAGTTCCGCCACCTGCTCCGGCGTCAGCGGCCACGCCGACGGCGAGAGCTGCCAGGTCTTGTCCTCGAACAGCGACTGCGCGGCGAAGGCCGAGCGGAGGGTTTCGTGGGCGAGATCAGGCATTTGGTCAGAGGACAGAAGTCAGAGATCAGAGATCAGAACCGGGAAATCGCAAATCACGGGGCCATACAGTTCATGTCCTGTTAGGCTGACTTCTGACCTCTGACATCTGTCTTCTATCATCGGTCAGTCATCCATCTGGATGTCCTTGTTGCGATGGCGCGGGCAGCCGGCGCGGAGCCAGCCGTAGATGAAGCGGTCGAGGTCGCCGTCGAGCACGGCCTGCGTGTCGCTGGTGCTCACGCCGGTGCGCAGGTCCTTCACCATCTGGTAGGGCTGGAGCACGTAGCTGCGGATCTGCGCGCCGAAGCCGATCTCGCCCTTTTCGCCGTAGAACTTGTCCATCTCAGCGCGCTGCTCGTCCTGGCGCTTTTCATAAATGCGGGCCTTCAGCACCTTCATGGCGGAGGCCTTGTTCTTGATCTGGGAGCGTTCATTTTGACACACGACGACGATGCCGGTGGGCGCGTGGGTGAGGCGCACCGCGGAATCGGTGGTGTTGACGCCCTGGCCACCTTTGCCGGAGGAACGGTAGACGTCTACCCTGACGTCTTCTTCCTTCACCTCCACGTCGATCTCCTCGGTGATCTCGGCCACGACGTCTACGGCGCAGAACGAGGTGTGGCGGCGCTTGTTCGAGTCGAAGGGGCTGATGCGCACCAGGCGGTGCACGCCGCGCTCGGCCTTCAGATACCCGTAGGCGTATTCGCCGGTCACCATGAAG
>JBKJRX010000189.1:0-35369 GCA_046593155.1 Lacunisphaera sp. | reverse complement strand
GGACGACTCTCCGCCAGCTCGCCGCGATCATCGCCGAATTCAAGCCGCAGGTCTTCGCCGCCCATGGCAACAGTGAACATATCTGGGGCCGGCAGGCGGCCTTCGCCGCCGGTGTGCCGGTCGTCCTGCACGTGGAGATGAACTGCGAGCGCTACCCTTTCTGGCGCCGCTGGGCCGCGCAGAAGCTCGCGGCCCCGACCACGGCCACCGTCTGCGTATCGCACGGAGTCGCCGACCACGTCCGCGCCCTCGGCCTCGCCGGCCCGCGCGTCGAGGTCATCCACAACGGCGTCGAGGCCGCGCGCTACTCCATCGGGGCCCCGCCGTTCGGCTCCCGCAGCCAGGACATCATCATGGTCGCCCGCTTCGCCCGGCAGAAGGACCAGCCAACGCTCATCCGCGCCGCCAAGCGACTGGCCGACTCCGGCTGGACCGGCACACTCCTGCTGGGTGGCGACGGCAAGCCCTCGCACCGCCGCACCTGCGAAAAGCTCGTCAGTTCGCTCGGTCTGGCGGGCCGCGTCGAGTTCCTGGGCCGCGTCGCCGACGCCGCGCCCCTCTATCATCGGTGCCGCACCGCGGTGCTCTCGACCCACTATGAGGGCCTGCCGTTGGTGCTCATCGACTACATGGCCGCCGGTTGCGGGGCGATCGGTAGCGACGCCGCCGGCGTGAACGACATCATCGAACCGGGCGTCAATGGCTGGCGGTTCCCGCGGGGAGACGACGCGGCCCTGGCGGAGACCCTCACGAAGGTTCTGGCTGGCGGCCCGACGATCGAGGCCATTGTGGCCCGCGGACACGCCGATGCGCCGGCGCGTTTCTCCCAGCAAAAGATGATCGACCGCTACGAGGCGCTCTTCGCAGAGCTAATGAGGTAGAGCGCGGACTCAATTCCGCGCTTCGGCGGCGAAGGGACTCGCCGCCCTACCAATTTGGCGTTGCCGCGCCACGGCGGACTCGCAGCCTCGCCCTAGCCGCCATGCCCCTGCTCGCAGTCACGGACCTCCGCACCTACTTCCATACGCGCCGTGGCGTGTATCGCGCGGTGGACGGCGTCAGCTTTTCAGTGGAAAAAGGCGAGACCCTCGGCATCGTCGGCGAGTCCGGCTCGGGCAAGTCCGTCACCTGTTCCTCGCTGCTCGGCCTCATCCCGCAGCCTCCCGGCCGGATCGAAAGCGGCACCGCGATGTTCGACGGCACCGACCTGCTGCACGGTTCCCCCGCCGAGCTCCGCGCCATCCGCGGCAAGCGCATCGCGATGATCTTCCAGGATCCGATGACGTCGCTGAACCCCTACCTGCGCATCTCGGAACAGCTCATCGAGCCGCTGCTCATCCACGAAAAGATCTCCAAACCCGCCGCGCTCGCCCGCGGCCTCGCCATGCTCGAGGCCGTCGGCATCCCGGATGCCGCCCGCCGGCTGCACAGCTATCCGCACGAATTTTCCGGCGGCATGCGCCAGCGTGTCATGATTGCCATGGCACTCATCACCAAGCCCGACCTGCTCATTGCCGACGAACCGACCACGGCGCTCGACGTCACCGTGCAGGCGCAGATCCTGGAACTGCTCAAAAAACTCCAGCGCGAACTCGGCATGGCGGTCATCTTTGTGACCCACGACCTCGCGGTCGTGTCCGGCCTGTGCGACCGCGTGCAGGTGATGTATGCCGGCCGGATCGTCGAGTCCGCCGACACCCGCGCGCTTTTTCGTTCACCGCAGCATCCCTACACCAAGGCATTGCAACGCTGCATACCCGCGCTGCAGGAAAAGGGCCGCGAGCTTTTCACCATCCCCGGGATGCCGCCGGACCTGTCGAAGCCCTTCACCGAGGCCGAGCTGCTCAAGCGCTTTGATCTCCCTGCGGAATCGGCCGTCCCCCTGCCCAGTCCGGCCCAGGCGGGCCCCGTAAACCGCGAGATCACCATCGCTGTCCGCGACGTGAAAACCCACTTCCCTTTGGCGTCCGGCTTTCTCTTCAGGAAACAGACGGGCACCGTGAAGGCGGTGGACGGCGTCAGCTTCGAGGTCCGGCGCGGCGAAGTCTTCGGTCTGGTCGGCGAATCCGGCAGCGGCAAATCCACCCTCGCCCGGGCCATCATGCAGCTCGTGCCGGCCACCGCCGGCACGGTCATGCTCGGTGGCCGTAACCTCACCGCGGCTTCCGCCGCCGAGATCAAGGCCGCGCGGCGGGATCTCCAAATGGTCTTTCAGGATCCTTTCGCTTCCCTCAATCCCCGCCTGACGGTCTATGCCGCGCTGGCCGAGCCGCTGCTCGTGCACGGCGTCGTGCCGCCCGCCGAAGTGCCGGCGCGGGTCGCCCGGCTGATGGAACAGGTCGGACTCGCCCCGCGTTTCATGCAGAAATACCCGCATGAATTCTCCGGTGGCCAGCGGCAGCGCATTGCCATCGCCCGGGCGCTCGCCCTGGAGCCGAAGGTCATCATCGCCGATGAACCGGTGTCGGCACTCGACGTGTCCATTCAGGCCCAGATCCTCAACCTGCTGGCGGGCCTGGTCCGGACGATGGACCTCACCATGATCTTCATCGCCCACGATCTGTCCGTGGTGAAACACATCTCCGACCGTATCGCCGTCATGTATCAGGGCAAAATCGTTGAGCTCGGCCCCGCCCGCGACGTCATGGAGCGTCCGCAACACCCCTACACCCGCACCCTGATCAGCGCGATCCCGCGGATCGATCCATAGGCGGACGTCCCACAGGCCGCGCCTCACTTGTCCTTTCCGGCCGGAAGGATTTTTTCACCGGCCCGACCGAGGACTTCCAACTCGCCGATCGTCACCGTGCCGCGGCCCAATGGGGTCTTCACCCGCACCAAATCGTCCACCTGCCGGCCAAAGACATCGGCGCCCACGCGCGCCAGCGCCGGCAGCGCCTCGGTGAAATTGTTGCCAGGAGAACGCACGCTGAGCCGGGTGATCCACATGACCCGCGACTTGCGTTCCTTCAGGCGCGTCTGGTTGTCATAGGCCATCAGGATGACAAAGTAACGTTCCTCGTTCAGCTCGCTGCTCATCGTGATTTCGCCGGTGGTCGTCATCATTTGCTGGCGTTCCTTTGCCAGGCTGCGGGCATAACCGAGCAGGATGGCATTCCGGTTCACGGCGTCCTGCACCCCCTGCTGCGCCATGCCCATGGCGCTGGTCGCCGAGTTCAGGGCGGTCGGGTTGGCCAGGCCGTTGGCCTCCTGGGCCGCGCTGAAGGCCGACAGGGCTTCCTGCGCCCGCTGGAGGTTGATGTCCTTCATCGGGTCCTCGGAGATCAGCGTCATGCCCCAATGCACCATGATCACCAAATGCGCGGAATTCACGGCGGCGGCCGGGACATAGTTCTGCTTGGCCAAGCTGGCCGCCAGGGTGCGGGTGATCTGGCTGAAAGTGGTCTGCTCCAGGGCGCGGTCCACGATGACCCCGCCGAGAAACTGTCCCTCGGCAAAAACGTAGGTCTCGGGCTGCAAGGCGCCGGCGGCATCCCGCGGGCGCTGATAATCCGATCCCACCGTGGCGCTGGCCGCGATCGAGGCCTCTTGGGCCGCGCCCAGCCCGCTCAACGCCAGAAACGCGTAGGACACAAACAGTCGGAGGGGTGCTTTCATCATGTGCCCGTGAGACGCTCCGAGACTGCCGGAAGTAACCACCCCGGCGCAAAGCTGGCCGCTGCAGACCGTAAGGTATTCCGCGCCATCAGGCCGGTCGCGGCAGGCCGACCTGCCGCAACGCCTCGTAGGTGGCGATGCCGGCTGCGGTCGAGAGGTTGAGCGACCGCAGCTCGCCGTTCGCATGCGGGATCTTCACCCGGTGCGGGTCCGTCAACTCCGCATGCAGCCAGTCGGGGGCCCCGGCCTCCTCGTTGCCGAAGACCAGCCCGTCGCCGTCGGCGTAGGCCACGTCCCAGAACGTCCGCGTCGCGTGCGTCGTGAACAGCCACAACCGGCGCGGAGCGGCCGCGCTCGCCTTGAAGGCCGGCCAGTCGGCGTGATGGTGCACGTCCAGCGAGTGCCAGTAATCCATGCCGGCCCTTTTCAGATTCTTGTCCGTCACCTCGAAACCCAGCGGATGAACCAGATGCAGCCGGGCGCGCGTGACCGCGCACATCCGGCCGATATTGCCGGTATTTTGCGGAATCTGCGGTTCAAACAACACCACGTGAAGCATGGGGCGAGGTTGGAAGACTTAATCAGCTTTACGGCAAGCTGTTTTCCCCTAGAAAAACATCCGCCGCACGGGCCGCAGCTACCTACCCACCATGTCTAATCCCGCGCCCAAGCCTGGGGAAAAAATCATCGTGCTCGTGGACGATGAGTTCTCCTACATTGATCTCCTGCAGCAGCTCCTTGGCGAGCACCTCGACCGTCCGGTTCATGGCTTCACCAAGCCAGCCGACGCCCTGCGCGCCCTGCCCAAACTCGAGGTCGGCATCATCATCACCGACTACCAGATGCCCGACATCAACGGCCTGCAGTTCATCGTCGAGGTGCAGAAGATAAATCCGCACATCCCGGTGGTGATGATCACGGCCCACAACATGACTTTCACCGACCGCGAGATGGCCACCGTGCCGTCGCTCAAGGCCGTCGTCCGGAAACCCTTCAAGTGGACGGCGCTCGCCGCCGAGCTCGTCAAATACTGGCCGGACGCGAATCCGCCCAAAGTCATCCGTTCCAGCTCGCCCTTCAAGGCCGCGTCAGGCTCGCCGTTTAAGGAGGCGTAAACCGCTGTTGTCGGCGAAAAGCAGGTGGACCGTCGCGGGCAGCTTGTGCGCTGCAAACGCCGCCGCCATCGCGCGGCCGACTTTCGCCGCCTTCGCCGGCCGGGCCACGCACAGCACGCTGGAGCCGCTGCCGCTCAGCCAGCCGGTGAGTGCACCCGCGGCCACGCCGGCCTCGATGGCGTTCTTCGCGCCGGGGATCAGCGGCAGCCGGTAGGGTTCGTGCAAAAAGTCGCGCACCGCGTCGCGCAACCGGTCGTATTCACCGGAGAGGATCGCCGCCACCACGTAGGCGGCGCTGTTCACGCTCTTGATCGCATCGAAATACGGCAGCTCCTTCGGCAAAATGCCGCGAGCCTTCTTCGTCTCCAGCTCTTGGTCGGGCGACACGACGACGAAGCAAAGGTCGCGGCCGATGGGCTTGCGCAGCACGCCGAGCAACTCGCCGGTGTGGGGGTCACAACGCGCCACGCAAAAGCCGCCGATGACGGCCGGGGTCGCGTTGTCGGGGTGCCCCTCAAGCTGGGTCACGAGGCTGCACAGGTCGTCCTTGGAGAGCTTCGCCCCGGCCAGCTCGTTGAGACCGGCGACCACGCCGGCGCGCAGCGTCACGCTCGAGCCGAGGCCCCGTGACATCGGCACGTCGCCCGTGATGCTCAGCTCGTAGCCGAACTCCTCGATCCCGGCGCGCACGAAGAATAATGCGGCCGCCTCATCGGCCATGCCGAGGCCGGCGGTGTCGCGGTCGGTCAGCGGCCGCGCGCCGCTCCAATCGCCGCGGGTCAGCGTGATGTCATTGTAGATGCTCAGCGCGAGCCCGAGCGTGTCGAAGCCCGAACCGCAATTCGAGGTGCTGCCGGGCACGCGGACCGTGACCCGGTTGGGAAGTTTCTTGCTCATGAGCGGTGCTTGATGGCCTTGCGGGCCTCGAGGTTCAGCTCACGCTTTTTGACGTCGGCGCGCTTGTCGAACTGCTTTTTGCCGGAGGCGGTGGCGATCTCGACCTTCACGAGGGCCTGTTTGAAATACATGCGCAGCGCCACGATGGTCTTGCCACCGGTCTCGACGGCCTGCGCCAGCTTGCGGATTTCGTTCGCATTGAGGAGCAGGGCGCGCACGCGCCGCGGGGCGTGCTGGGAAAGGCCGCCGTGCGAGTATTCCTGGATGTAGGCACCGTAAAGCCACACCCCGCCCTTCTCCACCCGGGCGAATGCGTCGGTGATCTGCGCCTTCCCGGCACGAATGGACTTCACCTCGGTGCCCGCCAGCTTGATACCCGCCTCGAACTTGTCGTGGATGAAATAATCGCGCAGAGCCTTCGAATTGCGAAGCTCGGTGTAACGGGCGGAATCTGACGGCTTGGCGGCCATGGGTGGGGTCCAGTGATACGCCGGGCGACGCGGGGCGGCAAACAAAAGAAGCGAGGCCGGGGCCTCGCTTCGAGAAAACTGGGAAGGGGCCGGCTCAGGCCGTGTGCAGCTCGTAGCTGATCTTGCCCTCGATGACCTCGCGAAGGGCGATGTCTTCCGGGCTCAGCTTTTCGAGCGACTCAACGAGCGGACGGCTGCCGCGGCGGAGCTGCTTCACGCGGCGGGAAACCACGTTGATCAGGATGTTCGGGTCCTGGATGACTTTTTGGGCGTCGCGGATGTATTCGTCTCTCATGAGTGGCGGCAGGAAATTTTGTGAACGGATAGACCTACGAAGGAAAAAAAGAGCGTCAAGGGGCAATTTTTTACTGTAGGGCGGGATCGCCGATCCCGCCTCGTTCGCGGCGGGGTCAGCGACCCCGCCCTACAATTTTGGCTTTGCCGCGTGCCCCGACCATGCAAAACTCCATGCATGTTCGTGGCTTGGACAACCACCGCCAAACGCGTCGACGCCGACCGCCTGGCCCGCGGCGCGGTCGAGGCCCGCCTCGCCGCCTGCGCCCAAGTCGACGGACCTGTCACTTCGTATTATCACTGGGAAGGCAAGCTGGAGTCCGCCGAGGAGTTCCGGGTGTGGTTTAAATACCTGCCGGCCAACGCTTCGGCGCTCAACGGCTGGGTGCACAACCATCATCCCTTCGCTACGCCGCAATGGATTGAGGTGAGCGCAGAAAACGTGGGCGAAAAATACTTGTCATGGGCTATCGCCAACTCTACATCCGCACCCTTCCCAAGCCAGAAACCACGTTAACCAAACCACTTTTATGTCCCAACATCCCAGTCTCAAGGCCTCCGGCGGCGGTCTCGTCGTCAAACGCAATGTCCTCAAGCGCTTCGAGCGCGTGGCCCTGCTCAAGAAGCGCGGCCAGTGGAAGGCCGGCGACCGCGTCCAGGGTCTCCGCAAGACCAAAGCCGACGTCTAATTCGTCTCTCATCTCTCACCAGGGCAGGCCGCACGCGACCTGCCCTTTTTCTTTCCCCGCGCCATGCTCGACCTCGTCAAGAAGCTCGTCGACTTCATCCTGCACATCGACCGCCACCTGGCTGAGATCATCGCCAGCTACGGCCTGTGGACCTACGGCGTCCTCTTCCTGATCATCTTTGCGGAGACCGGCCTCGTCGTCATGCCGCTGCTGCCGGGCGACTCGCTGCTCTTCGCCGCCGGCGCCTTCTGCGCCAAGCCCGAGACCGGCCTGAATGTCCACCTGATGGCGCTGCTGCTCTTCATCGCGGCCTTTCTGGGCGACACCCTCAACTACTGGGTCGGCCGCAAGATCGGCCCGGCCGTCTTCAAGCGAGAGGACTCCATCTGGCTGCGCAAAAAGCACCTCGATCGAGCCCACGCGTTTTTTGAGAAATACGGCGGCCGCGCCGTCATTCTCGCCCGCTTCGTGCCCATCGTGCGCACCTTCGTGCCGTTCATCGCCGGCGTCGGGTCGATGACCTATCCGCGTTTCATGGCCTACAACCTGATCGGCGGGTTCGTCTGGATCTATTTCTTCATCTACGCCGGCTTCTTCTTTGGCAACCAGCCCTTCGTGCAGAAGAACTTCAAGCTCGTGATCCTGGCCATCATCATCCTGTCCGTGGTGCCGATTGTCGTAGAGTTCATCCGCGAGTGGCGGAAGTCGCGGATAGCACCCGCTGCCTAAGGTAGGGCGGGCACTCCGTTGCCCGCCGCGGCGCGGACGGAGTCCGCGCCCTACCCATGACACTAATCGCGATTGCCTCCGGCCGGCCGGCCATGGCATTTTTGCTGCTCAAAATCCCTCCATGAGCACCTCGAAGAAGAAAGTCGCGATCCTCACCGCGGGCGGACACGCCCCTTGTCTCAGCGCCGCTGTCGGCCAGCTCATCCTCCACTACACGTCGCAGTGCCCGGACTGGGAGATCATCTGCTACCGCTCGGGTTACAAGGGCCTGCTCCTCGGCGACCGCATCACGGTCACCCCCGAGATCCGTGCCCATGCCGGCGTGTTGAAGCTCTACGGCGGCAGCGTCATCGGCAACAGCCGCGTCAAGCTCACCAACGTCAAGGACGCGGTAAAACGCGGCCTCGTCAAGGAGGGCCAGCTTCCCCTCGCCGTCGCCGCCGAGCAGCTCCAGCGCGACGGTGTGGACATCCTCCACACCGTCGGCGGCGATGACACCAACACCACGGCCGCCGACCTCGCCGCCTACCTGCAGAAGCACGACTACCGGCTTAATGTCATCGGCCTGCCCAAGACGATCGACAACGACATCATCCCCATCCGCCAGAGCCTCGGCGCCGTCACGGCCGCCGAGCAGGGCGCCCGCTTCTTCAGCAACGTCGTCACCGAACTTGGCGCCAGCGCCCGGATGCTCATCGTCCACGAGGTCATGGGCCGCAACTGCGGCTGGCTCACCGCCGCCACGGCCCGCGTCTATCAGGCCGGTCTCGCCGGGAAACCGTGGGTGCCTGGCATCGGCCTCGCGAAGGAACGCTACAGCGTCCACGCCATTTATATTCCCGAACTGGCCCTCGACATCGAGGCCGAGGCCAGACGCCTCCGCGCCCTTATGGACAAGCAGGGCAACGTGAATCTTTTTGTCAGCGAAGGAGCCGGGCTGGAGAGCATCATCAAGGAAATGACCGCCAGCGGGGCGAAGATCGAATACGACGCCTTCGGCCACGTGCGCCTCGACTCCCTCAATCCCGGCAAGTGGTTTGCCGAGCGCTTCTCCGCCATGCTCGGCGCCGAGAAGGTGTTGGTGCAGAAAAGCGGTTATTACGCCCGCTCCGCCCCGGCCAACGACGAGGACTTCAAGCTCATCGACACATGCGTGCTGAAGGCCCTCGAGTGCGCCCAGGCCGGCGTCAGCGGCTTGATCGGCCATGACGAGGAACGCGGTAATGAGCTGCGCGCCATCGAATTTCCCCGCATCAAAGGCGGCAAGGCCTTCGATACCACCCAGCCGTGGTTCAAGGATCTCCTCAGCGAGATCGGCCAGCCGCTGACGGCGACAGTGCAGGTGGCGCATTGAGTGGCTGCCTGATGGTAGGGGCCGTTGCCCTCAACGGCCCGGGCGCTTGAGGGCAAGCGCCCCTACCCCACAAAACCTGCTTGAACTCCCGCGGCACCCGGGAAAGCTACCCGCTCGGTTCCCTGCGAGTGTAGCACAATGGATAGTGTATCCGCCTCCGAAGCTGATGATCCGGGTTCGACTCCCGGCACTCGCACCACCTCTTCTCTTGCGGTCAGAGGCATTTCAGCGACAGGCCAGCCCCCAGAATTCCGAGATTCGTCAGATTTAGTTTTGAACGTTCCGGCCTTTTCACCGTCTCACTCCACGTAGTTCCAAGGTGTTAGGGTAGAATAAAGGCCGCTCAGGGGTGAGCGGCCTTTGTGTTTTCTACCTGGGAAGCGAGGCGTCAGGCCGACAACCCAACAACGCCCTGCCCGAGCGGATGGTGAAGGTGAAGGCCTGCCATGTCGGTCTCAAAGCCGTGGACACCTATCTATGAGACCGGGTGCGCGATAACCTTTGGGCCGAGTTCAGGATCACCGGTTTCACTCTGCATTTCGGTTGAATCCGCCCAAGGACATCACATCCGCCAAGCCAGCCTGGCCCGGCTTGGGAACCTTAAACAAGGCAGGCCGCCCGTTTGATCTCATCATCTTGCGAAGCTAAGTTCACCGACAAAGAAACTTCCCTTTATCCCTACCTTCACCAAGGCTTTCCAGCGGTAATCTCCTCCCCTGACTGCATCCCAGCATCCTCCATGGTCCGACTCTGCCTCCGATTCGCCTCTCTCTTAACCCTCTGGATTCTGACGGCTACGGCGGTCAGCGCACAGCCCTCTCCGGTTACGGCGGTCAACGCACCGCCTTCTCCGGTTCCATTTCCAGGTATGTCTCCGGTTATTACCCCGGGCGGTCCCTCGAATGAAAGCACCATCGGGCCCATCAAGTTCGGTGATATCACCATCGATGCGGCTTTGGAAATGCTGGAACGCTGGTCCGGCCGCACCGTCCTGCATCCCGCCGGTCTGCCCGCCACCTCGCTCTCCTTCTCACTCAACGAGAAAGTCACCCGACAGGAGGCCCGCGAGGCCCTGGAAACCCTGCTGACCCTCAACGGCATCGCCGTCACGCCGCTGGGCACCCGTTTCCTCAAGGTCACGCCGCTCAATATTGCCCGTTCCGAAGCCCCGGACTTCATCGAGGGCTCCACGCTCGGGCTCACCCCGAGCGGGCGAATCGCGAGCAAGCTCTATACTCTGAAATTCCTCCGGGTCTCCGAGTTCGCCCCGCAGATCGCCAGCCTCCTCAACGCCGGTGCCGCCAGCGCGCCGATCGTGTTCGAGAAGACCAATGCGATGCTCCTGACCGACGCCCTCTCCAATCTGCAGCGCGTCGAAACCCTCCTCCTCCAGTTGGACCAGCCAGCCCTCGAGGGTCTCGCGCCTAAGTTCTACAAGATCCACAACTCCAGCGCCAGCGCCCTGGTCACCAAGCTCCAGAGCCTGCTGTCCGGCAGCACCGCCACGGCGATCGCCTCCAACACCGTTTACCAGGCCGACGACCGCACCAACCAGATCATCCTGCTGTCCGACCCGCGCCAGCACGCTTTCTTCGATGAGTTGGTCGCCAAGCTCGACACCGCGGGCGAGTCCAGCACCCGCCAGGAGGTCATCGCGCTCAAACACGCCAACGCCACCGAGGTCGCCACGCTGCTCAGTTCGCTCATCTCGGGCCAGAACTCGGCCACCTCCCGCTCCGGCGCCCAAACCGCCAACCAACAGCTCACCGCCGCCCGCAACGCCGCCGTCAACCAGGCGCGCCAAGCCCAGGCCAACGCTGCGCGCCCGGGCAATGCCAACGCCGGTCCCATTCCCGGGGTTGCCAGCCCCATCCCTCTTGCAAATTCGGGCGTCACCGCAGCCGCCGGCGAATCCCAGCAGTTCAGCAGCATCCTCACCCTCGTCGCCGACGAGCGCAGCAACGCCCTCGTCGTGTCCGGCACCGTCGACGATCTGCGACTGATCAAGGATATCGTCGTTCAGCTCGACGTGCTCCTGTCCCAAGTGCGGATCGAGGTGGTCATCGCGGAAATCACCCTCAGCAATTCCGCCACCACCGGCATCGATGCCCTCGGGCTCGTCATTTCCGGCGACAAGCTGGTCGCCTTCAACGGCAGCGGCCCCGGCTATTCGATCGGCGGCGCACCGAATGCGACCACCGGCGCGATCAGCCCCTTCGCGACCCTGACCCGCACGGCGGGCAATCTCGACCTCGCGGCAACCCTCAATCTCAACTCCACGCCGCGGAAATCCAACATCAACATCCTTTCCGTGCCCAACATCGTCACCACCCACAACAAGGAGGCCGTGCTCTTCGTCGGTGAAAAGCGGCCCACTATCTCCAGCTACATCAACAACGGCAACAACACCGGCAACGTCGGCTCCGGCTTCAGCAGCACCATCTCCCAGACCGAGATCGGCATCACGCTCACCGTAAAGCCGCTCATTGGCGGCGACGGCTCCGTCCAACTCGAGATCGACCAGAAGGTTGACGATGTGCTCGACACGGTGCTTATCGACGGCAACGCGCAGCCCATCATCGGCAGCCGGACTGTGACGTCCTTTGTTAGCGCGAAGAGCGGTGAGATCGTTGTGCTCGGCGGCCTGCAGCGCAAGACCCAGTCCCGCAGCACCAGCCGGCTCGGCGGCATTCCCATCATCGGCGACCTGCTCGGTTCCCGCCGGCGTGAGCAAACCCGCACCGATCTGGTTTTTTTCCTCCGTCCTTACGTGCTGACCAACACGGCCGCTGACAACGCCGAGGCGTTGGAAAGACTGAAGGGCAGCCCGCAGCAGAAGGAAGTGCAGTCCGCCCTTTCCGGCCCGCTGTCCGCCAAGCCCTGACCCGCATGTCTTCGGCGTTGATGGACATCCTGCCCGCCGCGCTGGCCAGTCGCCTGGCGGAGCCCGCCCTGAAAGCGCTTCACGAAAGCCTGCGCGAAAAGCGGCTGGGCCTCCTCGCTTCCGGCCTGGGTCTGGGCGAGACCGCCGCCCTCGACGCCCTGGCCAAGGCCACCGGCCTCCCCGTCCTCGAAGCGCCGCAAATCGACCCCGCCGCCCTCGCGGTCTTCCCCGCCCGCCTCGCCCACGAGTTTCAGGTCGTGCCGGTGCTTCCGTCCTCTTCGCCTGCCGCGAAGCGGCTGGACGAACCAGCCATAGGCTTGGCGACGGCTGGAGGTCTTTTGCCGGGCGACCGGCCCGGACAAACACCGGGTTTGCAGCAGCAAACAACGGTGCTCGGCGCAACGCCCTTGGCACTGGCCACGCCCTGGCCCCCCGACGCGGTCATCGCCGACTGGATCGCAACGTTCACGTCGCGCGCATTGGTCTGGCATCTTGCCCCGGCCGACCGCGTCCAATCCCTCATCAATGAGAATTACGGCGTCGGCTCCGGCAGCCTCGACGACGCCGATGAATCCGGCCTCGCTCCGGTGGCCGGCGCGAACGAACTTGAGGCCGACGCCGACGCTGCGGTCGTCCGCTTCGTCACCGAGGTCATCACGCAGGCCATGGCGGAGAATGCCACCGACATCCATTTCGAACCTCAGGAGGGCGAACTCACCATCCGCTACCGCGTGGACGGACTGCTCGTGCCCGTGCCCCTGCCTGAGAACCTGCTGCGCTTTCAGGACGCCATCATCTCCCGCCTGAAGATCATGGCGCGCCTGAACATCTCGGAAAAGCGCCTGCCCCAGGACGGTCGCATCGACTTCCGCGCCAACGGCGCCGCGCTCGACATCCGCGTCTCCACCATCCCAACCATCTACGCCGAGAGCGTCAGCCTGCGCCTGCTCAACCAGCGCAAGATGGCCTACACCATGGACGGCATCGGTCTCACGCCCGCCGAGCAGGCGCAGATCGTCAAGGTTCTCGATTACCCGCACGGTCTCATCCTCGTCACCGGCCCCACCGGCTCCGGTAAGTCCACCTCGCTCAACGCCTTTCTCCGGAAAATCCACTCTCCCGAGCTGCGCATTGTCACCATCGAGGATCCCATCGAATACGAGGTGCCCGGTGCCAACCAGATGCAGACGCGCGCCGAGATCGGCCTCACCTTCGCCAGCGCGCTCCGCCACGTCCTGCGCCAGGATCCCGACGTCATCATGGTCGGCGAAATCCGCGACCTCGAGACGGCGGAGATCGCCATCCGCGCCTCGCTCACCGGCCACCTCGTCTTCTCCACGCTCCACACCAACGACGCTCCCGGCGCGCTCACGCGCCTCACCGACATGGGCGTCGAACCCTTTCTGGTCGCCTCGGCCGTCGAGCTTGTCATCGCCCAGCGCCTCGTCCGCCGGCTATGCCCGGATTGCGCCAAGCGCGAACCCGTCGACCCCATTGGTTTGCGCGCCACGCTGGAAGCCCTGCACATCGCGCCCGAGGAAGCCGACGGCGTGCGCGAGCTCGCGGTGGCCGTGGGTTGCCGCAGTTGCCGGCAGACCGGCTTCCGCGGCCGCATCGGTCTGTTTGAAATCCTGCAACCCAAGCCGCTGCACGATCTCATCGTCCGCCGTGAGTCCAGCAAGGCCCTCGGCGCGCTGGCCCGTGCTCAAGGCATGCGGACGCTGCAGCTGTCCGGCTGGGAACGCGTGAAATCCGGCCACACCTCCCTCCAGGAACTCCTGCGCACCATCAGCACCAGCGGGGAATGAGTGAATCAGAAACCTGAAACCTGAGACCTGAAACCTGAAAAATTGCCTCCATCAGGTGAACCCGTTTCCCTTTCGCCAAGCCTACGGCCGCCAAGAGGGACTCACCGCCCTATCTGTTCTCCCGTCTCCTGCCTCCGTCCTGCTTTCAGCTTTTAAGTTCCAGGTTTCAGGTCTCTGCTTCTGTAGGGTCGGCGCTCGCCGCCGGACCGGGTCTGCAATGCAGGTAGGGCGCGGACTCCGCTCCGCGCCTTGGCCCAAACCGGCGGTGATGGGACTCACCGCCCTACCTCATACACGCCACCTCTCCGGCCCCTCTCTTCCCCTTTCAGGTCTCAGGTCTCAGGTCTCAGGTTTCTGAATTACCATGCCCCGCTACACTTACACCGCCCGCGCCGCCGGTGCCACCGCCTCCGCGGTGGGCACGCTCGATGCCCTGTCGCGGCGCGAGGCATTGCACCTGCTGCAGGCCCGCGGTCTGCAGGTGGTGCGGCTCGATGAGGAAGGCGGTCCGGTGCGTGCCACCGCCAGCGAGCCGGGTGGCACCTCGTCCTCCCTGCCCCTTACCGCCCGGCAGCGGCTGCCCTTTCTCGAAGCCCTGGTTGATCTCGTGGGCGCCGGATTGTCCGCGGGCGAGGCCGTCCGGCTGTTGGCCGTGCGTCTGCAGGAACCCCGGTTGAAATCGTTGTGCGCCGCGCTGTGGGCGCGGCTCGGCGAAGGCAGCACGCTCTCGCTCGCCATGGCGGAATACCCGGCGTTGTCCGACCGGCAGACGGTCAACCTCATCGCCGCCGGCGAGGCCACCGGCAATCTCCGCGAAGTGCTCGTGCGCCTCATTCAGCATTTTACCGAGCAACGCGAGCTCCGGCAGAAGTTCCTGGCCGCCCTCGCCTACCCCGCGCTGATCTGCTGCATGAGCGCCGGCCTCGGGCTGTTCCTGCTTTTTTATCTGCTGCCGAAACTACAATCGATCCTCAACTCGCTCGGCGGAAAACTGCCCTTTGCCACGCGACTCTTGGTGAACGGCACCAACTTTCTGCTCTTTTATGGGCCAGTCATTGCGGGCGCCTTGGTGATCGGCGTGGTGTTCTTCCTCCGCTGGCGGCACACGCCTGAAGGTCGGCGGCAATCCGATGCCTGGCAGTTGCGGCTGCCTATCGTCCGCGACTTTGTGGTGCAGACCGCCGCACTGAATTTCGCCCACACGCTGGCTGTGCTGATCGAAAACGGCGTGACGACCGCCGAGGCGCTGCGACTGACCGAACGCGCCGTGAACAACACGCGCGTCCAGGAAATCCTCCACGAGGCCACCGACCGGGTGATCGAGGGCGCCAACCTCAGTGCCTCCCTCGCCCGCACCGGGCTGTTCCCGCCGCTGTTCCTCGACCGCCTCACGGTCGGCGAGCAAACCGGCAACCTCGCTCCCAGTCTCCGGCAGATCGCGCAGTCCTACCAGGTGAACCTTTCCCGCCGGCTGGATGTGGCGGTCCGCGTCAGTTCGGGCATCGTCCTCGCCTTCACCTTCAGCTTCGTGGCCTTTCTCGCCTACGCGATCGTCATCGCCCTGCTCCAGGTCAGCGCCAGCTTCCGGCTCTGACTATTTCGCAATCTGCGTGGCGGAGATTTGCAGGGTCGCGTTGATTGCTCCGGCCGCGGAGCGATCGGTCTGCAGGGCGATGGACTCGAGGTTCAGATAAGGCGCCTGCTTGGCGAGCTCGTCATAGAAATTCAGCAGCGCCGGCAGGTTGGTGCGGCGGAACGTCACCTTGGCGGTATGGTAGGCGAATTGTGGCGTGCGTTGCGTCTGCGGTGAATCGATCGCGAGGCTCAGGCCGGCGGCGGTCGCCAGGGAGTTGACCGTGCCCACCAGCCTCGTGGCGTCATAGGTCCGCGCGGGGTCGAGGTTGCGCACGGCGGCGGTCGAGCGGGCCTCGATATCCTCCCGCCGGTCGAGCCAGAGTTGCTGCGCGGACAGGGCTGCTTGCGTGGAGCGCCAATGGTCCAACCGCGAACGCACGCGGCCGATGGCCCCAAGCAGCCAAGCCGTGGCCGCCATCACGACGAATACCGTGACCAGCAGTTGTTCCCGGCGGTTGCGTCGTTCGAACCGGTTTCTCATGGCGCACCTCCGTTGCCAGGCGCGGCGTCGGCCTTGAAGGCCACGCTCAGCCCGAAGGTCGTGACCCCATCGCGCGCCCGGAGATCCCGGATCTCCACTTTCTCCAGGCTCGCCAGGCCGCGCAAGGCGGTCTCATAGGCGCCCACGTCGTCCGCGCTGCTGGTCTGCGCCTCGATCTCAAGTGCGTTGCGGCCGCTGGTGCCAGTCCGCGTGAACTGGATGGAGCGGGGCCGCGGTTCATTGACGGCCGCCAGCATCTCGAAAAACCTCAAGCGCTTGTGCGTCAGCTCGTCGATGCGGGCGGCCAGTCCGTGCGCTGTCTCGATTTTCTGAACGACCGAGGCCTGGGCGGTCAACCGGACCTGGGCGGAGCGATCCAGCAGCCCAAGCGCGAGCGATCCCAGCTCGAACCCCAGCGCGATCAGCGCCGCCTGCATGCCCGTGCGCAGGACCTTCCAGATGAACTCGCCCTGCCGTCGTTCGCGCCGGCGGCGGTCGAGAAAGGCGCGGTCCCGGACATCGAGCGTGTCCTGTTCCTGATGTGCGACGGTCGTGGTGGCAAGGATCGCCCCGGTCGAATCGATCTGTTCAAAAATAAGCTTTTCGCCGTCGCGACGCGCTCGCGGCTGGCCCTCCAGAAAAGTGGCCGGAACGTCTGCCAACCTGGCCCGTGCGGCCAGCTCGGCGGCGAACTGACGGCGGTCATCCTCCGTCGGCAAGGCCGCATAGGCGCGGGCGTGCACCGCCACCGGCCAGGCGCTCCGGCCGGAAGCCCAGGCGGCGCCAGCCAAGTGACCCTCGCCTGCCTGGATCAGCAGGGCCGGTCCCGCCGGCGCGGCGCCGAGCAGGGGCAGCAGATCCGGCACGGCCAGGTCGGCGCGTTCCCAGTCCGCCGTCTCTTCCGCCGTAAAACGGCGGCGATGGGCCGCGTAAACCAGGGCGGACGCGCGGTCGGGTGCAACCCAGCATCCCCAATAAAGCTGGGCGGGGGGAAATGGTGCGAGCCCCTCGAGCGCGAGTGCGACCTGATCCAGCGCGGGCAGATCCTGGACCAGGGGCACGAATCGCGCGAAAAAACGGTCCGACGGCACAAACCGGGCCGTCACAGATGAACGAAAGGTTAGATTAGGCAGCAGGCGCATCGGGCGGTGGAGGAGGATCGGGCAGGGTGTTCTCGGACAGCTCTAGCACAGTGAAGGGATAGCGCAATGTATTCGCACCGGCCGCCTGATTGGGGGGCGCACCCACGGCGGGCTGCGCCGCCGCAGTCGTATTACCGGGATTGGGGGCCAGCGGCGCCGGGAGCCTGGCCTGCCCGGACCACGTGACGAGGGCGGACAGCTGCAACTGCGCCGCCCCCTGCCGCACAGTGACATTGATCCGCAGCAGCTGGATTTGCGCGCCAAAGTTGCGGGTGGCGGCATTGCCCACCTGCCCGCGCGCCTCCTGCAGGGAGCTAAGGTAGGGCCGTGTCCGGGTGGTGCTCACCGGCGTGGTGAGGTATCGTTGCAGCTGACCGCTCTGGCTGGTGTCCCAGCCGGAAGCGAGCAGCACGCTCTCGCCGGCGGCATTGAGATTCGTCGTGTTAAACTCGTAGAGCGATACCACGCGTTTGAATGCCTTCAGGAGCGGTTGCGGCCGGCCTTCCGCATCATAAAAAAAATCCCGGGCCACCGCGACGGCCGCCAGCTCGTCGAACGACCGGAGCGAGCGGTAGGGCGGTTGCGAGGGCGGATCGGCCTGCTCATAAACCCGGGCGCTGGTGGCGGACTCCGTGGCGATGTGGCCGTTGCGCATCCAGACCATGAGCGCGTCGGTCACCCGGGCAGCGTCCGATGCAACCAGGCCCAGCTGGACCAGCAGCGCGTTCAGCGTATCGGGGTTGAGGCGCGGCAGCGAGAGTTTCGCGCTTTCATCATCAAAGGTCACGGTGATGGCCACTCCTTCGCGGGGCGCATAGCCGGCGTAACCCAGCGGATCCGCCCAACCCTGCACGGGCGCGTAGAGTCCGCCGTCCACCGTGCGAAAATCCACGAGCGCCGCCAGCGTGGTCTCGAGAGCACTGTAGGCATCCGCCCGCAGCCGGGCGCGATCCGCCTGCCGCATGGCGATCAACAGGTCGGGGCTGCCGGTCTCGATCATCCGGGTGAGCAGCAACGCCGCGAACAGCAGCGTGACCAGCACCACGACGAGGACCGAGCCGCGACGGAGGTTTGCTAAGCTGAAGGCGGGACTATCAGTCCCGCGGTTTGCCGGCGGCGCAGCGCATACCTCGCGGGACTGATAGTCCCGCCTCCAACGTCCGGCTATTGGATGATGCCAGGCCATGATCAATAGACTGGCAGGCCTTCCCGGAGGAGGGACAGGGGGATGACTTCCTCGATTTCCTGATTGCCCCGCACAAAGCGAAGCCGCAGCCGGCGGGGGGTTTGAAAGGTCCCGCCGCCATCTGCCTGTAATTCCTCCTCGGTGGACCAGCTCGCCAGTGTCTCGTCGTAATAGTCGTAAGTCAGCCCCGTGACGAAAGGTGAGATCACCGTCATGCGCGGCTCGGCCGTGGCGAAATCCTCCTCAAGGCGTGATTTCCAATAAAGCACCAGGCCCTCGTCTGGGCGCCACGCCAGCGCACACCGGACTTCCGGCAGCGGCCGATCCGGCCAGATGAACAGCCGGTCGCCCACCGGGAGATCGAAGGTCAGCAGCTCCTCGGTGCCACCCCCGGGCAGGCGCACCTCGGCCACGATCGGCCCACCGGCCGTGGCATTGCTGGCGCGGGTGCTGTGGGCCGCGGTTTGTAACATGTCATCCAAGTGCCGGGTGACCGCGCGGGTGTGCTGGGCGAAGACGAACTGGTCACGATTCTTCGTCCATGCCTCGGTGATGGCGAAGACAAACTGGTTGAGCGCTGCCAGCAAGGCGGCCAGCAAAGCAAGGGCCAGCAGGACCTCGACGAGGGTAAAGCCCGCGGAGCATGCTGTTGGCTTGGAGGCGGGACTATCAGTTACGCGGGTTGTCGGTCGCGCGGCGCATGTCTTGGGGGACTGATAGTCCCGCCGCCAACCCGGCAATGCTTTCCGACTGCTCATTGGAAGGTGCGCTTCGCGAGTTTGCTGCGCGCCTCGGTGCGCAGCGTTTCGCGCTCGGCCGGTTGCGACCACGTCGGTCGCAACAGGCGGCAGACCTCGGTGATCGTGGTTTCCTTCCGGGTGCCTCCCGCCGGTAGCTCGATCTCCAGCGTGACCTCGAAAAGATCGGCTGTTTTCGTCGGCGTGATGGTGGCTCGCCAGCGGGCGGTGCGTTCGTCGGGCAGCTCCAGATCATTCCAAACGGTGACTTTCTCCAGCGCGGGCTCCGCCCAGAGAGCCTCGCGCGCCAACCGGCAGTCGGCCGCGTTGGCGTCGCGCTGCAGCGCGGCGTGCTGCGCGGAGAGCACATTGAGATAGGCCGAGGCCAGCACGAGCCCGGAGAAGGCGAAGATCGCCAGCGCGACCAGCACTTCAAGGAAAGTGAACCCGCCTGCGCCGGACGGCTTCGGGGCGGCGAGTCCGCCCGTCTTGATTGGCGGCGGGACCATCACTCCCGCGGATTGCGGATGACGCGACTCCTGCCGCGCGGGCCTGATGGTCCCGCCTCCAGGATGCTGCAAATCACAGAATGAGCGCATGTCAGCGGAGACGCGTGGCGTTGACCGGCGCGAGCATGGTGCACGTCCAGGGGTCGATCACCAGGATGTGGCTCGTTTTTTCCCTCACGATCTCCAGCCGGAAGGGATCGCAGGTGCCGTCGGCATAGAAGCGCACGCCGGTGATCGCCTCTTCCTCCAACCGGCCGCCGATCAGCACCGCGGAAGTCCTCACCGGAGGGAGCAAACGCACCTTCTCCTCTCCCGCCAGGACGGCGCGGCCGGCGCCCCAGTCGAGCACCCGGGCTTTTTCATCCAGCCGTAACTCCAGCGTCTGTCCGCCCAGCACCGCCTCGTGGCGCGCAGCCGCGATCGCACCGAGTGCGGTGTTCTCGACGTCCTCCCGTCCGATCGCCCGCAACAACGCTCCGCTGCCGCCGATCAACACCGCGCTGATCAACCCGAATAGCACGAGCACCACGATGATTTCCAGCAACGTGAATCCGGCTTCGCCCCGCCCAGCACGTGGCTTCGTCGCGACGAGCCCGGCCAGACGATGCAGGCCCCCGATGGCGCTGCCGGAGGCCATTACCAATTGCCGATATCGTCGGCGGTCTCGCCCGTTTTGTCGACGCCCTTGGAATACAGGTCATAGCCGCCGGGATTTTTCACCCCGGGATAACGGTATTCATAAGGCTGACCCCAGGGATCGACCGGCAGTTTGCCGCCCGCCGCCTCCAGGTAGGGACCACGCCATTTGTCGGCGGCGCTGGTGGGCGCGGCGATGAGGGCGGCGAGGCCCTCGCTGGTGCCGGGATAGTCGCCGAGGTCAATGCGATAACGCACCAGCGGCGTCTTGAGCGAGTCGCGCACAAAGATGCGCGCCACCGCCTCCTGGCTTTGGCCGAAGATCTTGTCGGTGTTGGTGACCACCAACCCGACCAGCAGGCCGATGATGGCGAGCACCACCAGGATCTCGAGCAGGGTGAAAGCGCGCGACGTGCGGCGGAACCGGGAAGCAGGGTCAGGGAGCGTTTTCAAACCTCGGCTTGTCATTCTGAACGCAGTGAAGAATCCATCAGCACAACCGCCGGCGCCCATCCTGCTGGATCCTTCGCACGGCTTCCACCGTCGCCGGGCCTTTGGCGGACAGGCAGGATGACGGTTTCGATAATTTTGAAGCGGAGTCATGTTGGGTGGCTGGACGCCTGATGTAAGTGGGTTGGGTGGTTTGAAAACACTCCCTGAACATGGGAAAATCAGATCAGGGCTGGCGTTGGGTTGGCACGGGCCGCTGGTTCGCGCGCTCGGCGCGGCGCCGGCGAAATTCCTGGATCATGGCCTGGGCCTCCGGCGGCAGATTGCGCATCGTCGTTGAGGGGGCGCCGCCATTGCCCGGCAGGGCAGGTCCCGGACTCGGACCATCCGCGGAACGGTCACCTTTTTTCCCGTCGCCGGGATTCTCGTTGTTGGGGGGTAGTGGCAGAGGCGCGACGGGCTGCACCAGCGTAACCCGGGCCTGCTTAAGGGTCAGGGTCAGCGGCCGGCCGGCCTGCGTGACCTCAACCTTGTCTGTGCGGGCATCGTAGGCGCGGACCTCGAGGCCGGGCGCCTGGCCCTTCACCGGAATCCATTGCGAGGTCCTGGTGGTGGGGTTGAAAAGATTGATAAGATAGACGCCCTCTTCCTGCACCACGCCGCGGAACTCCAAGTCCTCCCCAGCCGTCGCCGGCGCGGTCACGGCCCCCGGACCAAAGGGGGAATTGCCGGTCAGTGATTGCCAGTCGGCTGCCTGCCCGGCCAGTGGGCCCGCCAGGGCAAGAAGCATCCTTAAGGGCGGTAATCTGAACAAATAAGCGAAAGAGACAGTTTCCATGGAGCCAAGCGGTAAAATCCGACGATAGGGCAATCTTAAGGAAGCCACGTAACTATGACGAGAGGATTTCTCAAATGGTTACTGCCCATATCACCGGCATCCAGACCTCTCTCGGAGCGATCATTACCTGCGCTTAATCCCGATTACCGCAGATAATTGCCCGTCAGCCCGGCCACCGTGGCGCGGTCGGCGGCGGACTCGAAATCCAGCCAGCGGGTAACCTGATAGGTCATGCCACTGACGGTGCCCTGCAGAGATTCATCGTAGTGATAATTGTAGCCACCGCCCAACGTGATGGTCTTCGCGATGAAACGGCCGTTGAGCCGGTTTGTGTTCGAGCTCCCGGAGGCATCCACGGCGGCATAAGGCGCGTGAAACGAGGCCACCACCTGGCTGGTGTTCCCGAACGTGCAGGGGGCGGTGGTGGTCGTGTAGATTTCCAGCGCGCCGGCGTAGCCGAGCTCGTTGAGCGTGGCCCCGGCGATGGTCAAGGGTCCCGTCATGTAGACTTTCAACGAGCTGGTAACCGGCAGGACGATCATCGTGGTGGCCGTGATCGGCATGTCCACATTGGATGTGCCGACGATCGTAACCCTGCGGTCTACCGTCACGGTGAGACCGCGGATCGAGGTGTTGGCACAAAAATAATAATAACGGCCATCCGCGGCCGGGAGGTCGCCAACCCGCGGCAGGAGCACGGGAATGGTCGATCCAAGATTATAGCTCGGACTGACGGACGCGGCCGTTGGATAGGTAGGAAAAGGAAACGATGTCGAGTAATTGGTGCTGATCGTGCCTGTCACCTTGCTGGAGTTGGGCGGCGCCACCCCCGGTCCCAGGTAAAGGTTGCCCTGGATATTCCCGCCGCCGATGGACATGGCCCCCGCCAGGGCCACGACCGATGTGTTGGCCCGGGCAATGGCACTGGAGTAAACCAGCCAGGGCCCGGTGGCGGTGCCTGTGGGATTGGAAACGTAGCTGTCCGCCGAGGTGCCGGCAGTCATGCTCACTCCTTCCAAACCCACCAAGCCGTGCGAGGTCCTGCCTGCACTCAGCGTGATCGCCAGGTGCACCGTCTTGATGACCGGTGCGCCGCCGTCGAAGGGCGTGACCGTGGCCTGGGAAACGACATACGGCGCGGCATCACTGCCATCGTAGCCCTTGACGTAGATCTTGATGAGGCCGATGGCATTCTGGTCGCGGTTGATCGGCGTGAGGGTGCGCATGGCATTCGCGCTGGAGATCGTCCAGCCCGTCCAAGCCGTGGCCGGCGCCGTGCCTGCCGTCATCAGATTGAAGCAGTAGAGCGCCTCCTCGAGGCCGGCTTCAGCGAGGTTGGCGGCATCGTTGGCGAAAAAGGTGCGGTGGGCGACCTGGAGCGAGGTGCGGCTGAGGGAGAGGTAGCTGCCGAGCACGAGCGCGATCCCGGCGGCAATCAGCATGGCCGTGAGCAGCATGCTGCCTCGCTCGCTGGCGAGGCGACCGGTTGCAGCTGGGACTGGCCGACAGGCAGGCATCAGGAGGCAGGCTTGTTCCGCAGGATGAAGATGGCCGACACGGCCGTATCCGAGCTGTTCGCGGCCGTTCGCGCCGAACGGACGACGTTCAGGCTGACTTGCACCCGCTTGGTCGCGAGATCGGTAGTGGCGGCATTGCCGGCGCGATCATAGCGGGCGAATATGCCCCCCGCGCTGCCATCGGATCGCGTGGGAATACCGTTCACAAGGAAGACCCGACCGGTGGTCACCGCGCTGCTCGCACCGGGCACCATGAAAAAAGCCTGCGTGGCACTCGTCCAAGCGTAGGTCACCTGCCGGGTGGAGCCACCGGAGGTCGGGATCGTCAGGGTGATATCGCTGGCGTTGTTCCAAGTGATGGCGCTGGCGCTTTTCAAGTCCCCTTCCAGCTGCCCGATGCCGCGCCGCACCTGTGAACTCATCTCGGCATATTGGGTGACGCGCACCCCGCTGCGCAGCAACTGCAGGTTGGTGGCCAGCACCCCCGTCAGCACTAGGCCGCCCAGCAGGGCCGCGACCATCAGCTCCACCAGGGTGAAGCCACGCCGCGCCTGTTCACGGCCTGTAGAAATACTCATAGAGCCCTCCTTGCGTGTAGTAGGTCGTGTAACTGCGGGTGAGGGTGCGGGCATCATAGCCGCGCCAGCGGACAGTCAGCGTGATCTGCACCATCTGCCCCGAGCGTGAGGCCAGCGTGGCCACGGTGCGGGACAGGGTGAAACGGCCGCCGATCGCCGGGTTGCGGGCAAAGCTGGCATCAATCACCGGCACGTAGCCGGCATTGTTGATGGCGGTCCAGTTCATAAGGCGCTGCTTCTCCATCTCGCATTGCAGGATGTTGGCGGCGATCTCCAGATTGCGCGCCGCATCGAACTGCAGGAACGCACGCTGCATGGCCGTGAGCGAGGTGGTGAGCGCGAGGGCGAGCACGATCACGGCCATCGCCACCTCCACGAGGGTGAAGGCGCGGGTCAGGCGGGGAGTCGCTGTTTGCATGGGGCCGTCAGGGGATGCGCAGATAGGTCTCGCTGCAGTAGACCAGATTGCCTTCAGCCGTGACCTCGATCACTCCACCCGGCTGGTCGGTGGCCAGGCAGAGCTTCGGGCCGATGCGGCCCAGCCGGTAACCCGCGTAGACGACCCGCGGTGCCTCCACTGCGCCGAGTTCGAACAACTTCAGCTCCCCCGGGCCCGTCACCACGATCCCATGCTGGCCGGGCTCGCTGCCCGTCAGGTAAACTCCGATGAGCGCGGTCTGGGCCTGTTCGAGTTCGGACGCGGCAATCGGGACAAAGCCCGCCGGGGGGCCGCCGGCGGCAAAGGGGGCCGCCAGGTAGATGATCGCAACCAGCAGCAGGCCGGCCGCGAGCGACAGCGCGATCACCCGCGGTTTGCTCGCGACCGGTGGCGGGGCCGCGACCGGCAGCTCCGGTCCCGGTGGCGCCACCGGTCCGGCCTCCAGGCGGGCCTGCAGGATCGATTCACTGCGGGCGGCTGCCGCCGTCCCGTCGAGTTCCACCATGGCCTGTTCCACCGTGAGCATTTGGGCCGGAAGCTCGCGATGATATACATCGTAAAGGATCAGCTTCTTCTGCTCCGTGCGGAGCAGGTATTTTTCGTGCCGCACGTTCACCCGGATCTCGGTGTCTCCGAGGGCGTTCTCGATCGGATCGATCTCGCAAAAATTCCGGAGCAAGGCCCGGAGTGCGTCGGGCGGCACGTCGCGCAATTCGACATGGGCGTGGGCGGCGACCGCCCGGGCGTCCGGACTCAGGTTGACGAGGGCAACACTATACATCGGCGTTCAAGGGGTTTCCCCGACCAGATAGACGGGCCAGCCGTTGAAGCCGGTGCGGAAGCGGCCCGTCGCCAGGTCGCCGTCGTCGAACCGGCGGTCAATCTCGAGCAGATCGGTCCGCGTGAGTTCCAGCGGAAACCCCGGGGCAAAGGCGGTAAGCACGACCGTGCCCCGGCCTTCGCGGCCCCGACCAGGTTCCACCCAGCCATAGCTGCCGCCAAAAGGCGAACCGGCGGCCCAGTTGGTTTCGCCGAGGATCGCTTCCATTTCCCGGGGCAGGGTGACTTCCCCGTTGGTGGACGCGGGCCAGGCGCCCTTTTGCCGCCGATGGTCCGCAAAGGCGGTGGAGAATTCCTGCAGGTCGGCGATGAAGAGGTCGCTGCGGTCGCGTTGCCCGCCCCGTGCGATTAGCAGCAGGCCGAGCCAGAGCGCGAGCAGGCCGACGAACAGCGTCAAGACCATTTCCGGCAGCGTAAAGCCGCCCCGGCTCCGCGCCGTCATCAGCAAGCCTGGCCGCGGGGAAAACATGGCGCGGTGACAGCGGGCTCAGTTCTCCGTCGGTTCGAAGCTCACGTCGGGCAGCGTGCTGCGCTCCACCTCTTCGAGCGTGGTCCAGCCGATCAGTGCCTTTTTCAAGCCGTCGTGCCGCAGCGAGCGGTGCCCCACCCGCTTGGCCTCCTCGATCAACAGCGCCACGCTCTGCTTCTCCGTGATGAGTTCGCGCATTTTTTCCGAGACCTCGACAAACTCGTAGATGCCAACCCGGCCGCTGTAGCCCGAGCCAAAGCACTTCGGACAGCCGCGCCCCCGATAGAGCGTGATCGCCACGCCCTCGCAGCCGGAAAAGAAGGGAGCCAGTTCCTGCGGAGCCGGCTGGTAGCCTTCCTTGCAGGATGAGCAGATGCGGCGGACCAGCCGCTGAGAGAGCACGCCCATCGTGGTCGGCGCCACCAGGTAAGGGTCGACCCCGATCTCCACCAGGCGCGTGACCGCCTGCAGGGCATTGTTCGTGTGCAGCGTCGTGAGCACCAAATGTCCCGTCAACGCCGCCTCGGTCGCGATGAGCGCCGTCTCGAGATCGCGGATTTCACCGATGAGAATGACATCCGGATCCTGGCGCATGATGCTGCGGAGCACCTTGGAGAACGTCAGGCCGATGCCCGCGTTGACCTGGTGCTGCGTGATGTCGGGCAACCGGTATTCCACCGGGTCCTCAATCGTCGTGATGTTGAGATCGGGTCGGTTGACCTCGTTGATGCAGCCGTAAAGCGTCGTGGTCTTGCCGCTACCAGTGGGGCCGCAGACGATCAGGATGCCATTGGGGCGCGCCACCACGCGTTTGATCGCGTCGAGCGTGGAGCGCGGAAAGCCCAGGTTGTCCAGGCTCAGCATAGACTGGTCGAGCGGGGAACCGAGGACGCGCAGCACGGCCTTCTCGCCGTAGAGACTGGGCAGGGTCGAAACGCGGAACGCGGTGTTGAGCGTGCCGAAGTTGAGCTCAAAGGCCCCGTCCTGCGGCATGCGGCTTTGCGAAAGATCCAGCTGGCAGAGCACCTTGATACGAACCACCAGGGTCACATGCACCGTGCGGGGTAGCTCCATGATTATCTGCATATCGCCGTCGATGCGCATCCGCACCCGACTGTCCTCGGACCGCGTCTCGAAGTGAATATCCGAGGCCCGGCGGCGGTAGGCGGTCAGGATGATGCTGTTAAGCAGCTCGATGACCGCCTTCGACTCGACGAGGTCGGCCACGTCGGCGGCGGTCTTGATCTCGCGGGCACCAATCATGCCGGGGAGCTGTTCGCAGACACTCTGGAGGTTGGCGGCGATGTTGCCCTCCGAGCCGAGATACATGTCCACGACCGTGGTGATCTCGTCGGGATGCGCGAAGACCGGGCTGATGTTTTTCCCCAGAATCTTGCCCAGCGATTCCACTTGCCGGGCGTTCAGCGGATCGCCCATCGCCACCGTCACGGTGTCGCCCAGCGAGCTGAGCACGACCGCCCCCACCCGCCGGGCGATGTCCACGGGGAGCTGTTCGTAGCCATCCGTCGGGATGGCCACGGTGGTCGGGTTGACATAAGCTACGCCGAGCGTATCCGCCCATAACTGGAAGAGGCGGGCCTTGGGCAGCACCGACCGCTCCCACAGGTCCTTGAGCAGCCGCATCGGGTCGGCCTTGCAAAGATCCGCACGGGCATCGATCACTTTCGTCTGCGTCGGAACCTGCCGACGCAGCGAATCGAGAAAGGTATCGACGTTGCTCATGGGGCTTTCGGCTTGGCCGCGACGGCTGGTTTGCGAAATCGGGCCGCAATATCCTTCTGATTCAACAGGCGCGGGGTGCCGGCGGAGGCTTGATTGTAGTCTTGCCTGGCTTCCTCCAGCAGGACCGACAGGTCGTAGCGCACCAAATAGTCCGCGAGGGAGGGCAGTTTGTTCGGGGGGGGTTCCGGCGTGCTCATGGGGTGGTCTTTTCGTCGGGGAAAAACTGTTGCAACATCTCCTGCAGTTCGGTCTTGAGGAGGTCGGCCCGGACATCCTTGCGGATAAAATAAGAGGCGCCTTTGGTCACGCATTCCTCGACCACCGCCTCCTCCGAAATCGAGGTCAGCATCACGATGGGTGTATCCGGCTTGAGTGCCCGGATCTGCCCCAAAGCCTGCACCCCGTCCACTCGAGGCATGTTGATATCGAGAACGATCAGTTCGGGATCGCTTGTTCCGCACTGTTCGATGGCGTCCTGGCCATCCCGGGCCTCGGTCAGGGTGCAATTGATCGACGTGGAGATGACCTTGCCGACAAAAACCCGCATATAGGTTTCATCATCGACCAGCAGGACCCGGAGGGGATTGACTCGGTTTATCATGCGAAATCAGGCTTTCCTTTAAGATAACTAAAAGTCTTATGCGGCCCGGCCTAGGCGCAAGCGTTAACCCCGGTAAACAACCCTGACGATGACTTGGCAGGTTCCCTCATTTTCGTTTAATCGGATTTCATGCAGGCCGACCTTCTCGCCCTCCTCGCCGGCCGCACCGGTCACTTCCTGATGGAATCAGGCTACCACAGTGAAAAGTGGTTCAACCTTGACGAGCTTTTCGCGGACCGGCCCCGTCTCCAGCCCTTCGTGGATGAACTCGCCCGCCGGCTCGCCATCCATCGGATCGAGGCCGTGTGCGGCCCGATGACCGGCGGCGCAATGCTGGCCGATATGGTCGGCGCCAGACTGGGCCTGGAGAGTTTTCGCACCGAGCGCTTCGAAACACCCGGCGCAACAGGCCTCTTCCCGGTCCGCTATCTCGTTCCCGCTTCCCAGCGCGACCGCCTCCGCGGGAGGAGCGTCGCCCTCGTGGACGACGCCATCAGCGCCGGCTCGGCCGTGAAAAGCACGCACGCTGACCTGCTCGCGTGCGGCGCCCGGCCCATCGCCTGCGGCGCGCTCATTATCTTCGGCGACCGGGCCGATGCGTTCGCTGCCGGGAAAAATCTGCTGCTCGAAAGCATCGCCCGGATGCCCTTCGGCATGTGGAAGCCTGAGGAATGCCCGCTGTGCAAATCGAGCGTGCCGGTGGAAAAAATTTCCGCCGCCTCGGCCAGTATATCCCCACGACCCTTGGGCGAAGCAGTGGAACCCTTCACCACCGTCTCAATCGCGCGTGAAACGGAATCGCGCCTTACTACTCGCCGTCTTCGTGGTTAAACTAGGCGCGCTCAGGCATGGATCGCCTTGCCCAGCGTGGCCAACGCGGCCTCGCCGAGAGCCTCGGAGAGCGTCGGGTGGGCGTGGATCGTGTGATGGATCTCGTCGACCGTCGCCTCGAGGTTCATGGCCAGGCCATACTCGGCAATGAGCTCCGTGGCCTCGTTGCCGATGATGTGCACGCCGTAGATTTCCCCGGTCTTGGCGTCGGCGATGACCTTGACGAATCCCTCGGTGTCGCCGGCCGCCACGGCCTTGCCGACCGCAGTGAATGGGAACTTGCCGACCTTGTAGTCGAGTTTCTTCTCCTTGGCCGCCTTCTCCGTCAGTCCGGTGCTGGCAACCTGCGGCTGGCAATAGGTGCAACCCGGGAAATTGCCGACCTGCTTCGGTTTGGCGTGGCCGAACATGCCCTCGACCGCCTGGATGGCCCGGAACGAGGCGACGTGCGCGAGCCACGGCGGGCCCTGGATGTCGCCGGCGGCGTAGACGCCGGGCGTGGAAGTCTGGTAGTCCGCGCCGACCTTCACGAAGCCGCGGTCGAGCTCCAGCTTCACCTTCGATGACGTCAGCCCATCCAGCGCGGAGGTGATGCCGATGGCGACGAGCACCGTCTCGACCTCGAGTTCGGTCTTGGCGCCGTCCTTCACGAGATCGAGCTTCACGCTCTTGCCGCCGACGCGGATGTTCTCGCTCTTGGTGCCGGTGTGGACGGCGATGCCCTGCTTGGCGAAGCTGCGCTCGAGGACCTTGCTGACCTCCTCATCCTCGACCGGGAGAATGTTGGGCAGCATCTCGATCAGCGTGACCTTCGTGCCGAAGGCGTTGAAAAAATACGCGAACTCCACGCCGATGGCACCGGCGCCGATGATCGCCATGGTCTTCGGCGCGGTCTTGGCGGCGAGCGCCTCGCGCGAAGTCATCACCCGGGCGCCGTCGACCGGCAGGCCGGGCAGCGGCCGCGGCTTCTGGCCGGTGCAGAGGAGGATGTTTTTCGTGCGGAGAAACTTCCCCTTATGCTCGCCCTCGGTGATCTCGACCATGCCAGGGACGGTCACGGAGCCCTTGCCGACGAGGTAGTCGACCTTGTTCTTCTTGAAGAGAAATTCGACGCCCTTGGCCATCTGGGCCGCCACGCCGCGCGAGCGCTCGATGACCTTGGCGAAATCAAACGACGCGCCCGTGACGCTCAAGCCGTAGCTCTCGGCCTTCTGGATGGTGCGGAAGAGCTCGGCGCTCTTGAGCAGGGCCTTGGTCGGAATGCAGCCCCAGTTGAGGCAGGTGCCACCGGCGCGCTCCATTTCGATGACGGCCACTTTCTTGCCGAGCTGTCCGGCGCGGATCGCACCGACGTAGCCGGCCGGGCCGCCGCCAATAATCACCAAGTCGTAGATATCGTCTGCCATGGGTGGGAGTTTGTGAGCGGGCAAAGTCATGCCCGGCCGCCACTTCGTCAAATTGAAACTAAGGTGAAGCCCGGCCTCCGGACGGGCTGGGCCGGACGGGAGGCCGGCCCTCCAAAAACACAAAGGCGGGATCAGCGATCCCGCCCTACAGTTCCTATCCCTCAGGTTTCAGGTCTCAGCTTTCAGGTTTCAGGTTTCTGTCTTAAATATCGATCACGTCTTCCCGCTTGGCCGGCGCGCCGGGCGGACCGCGCGGGGGCCGGGGCGGCGCCAGCAGGCGGTTCAAGACCAGATTGGTCACGCTGACGATCAGCGCACCGAGCAAGGCCGAACCGAAGCCGGCGACATGGAACCCTTCCACCAGCCGGCCCACGAAGTAAAACAGCAGGGCATTGATCAACCAGATGCCGATGCCCAGGGTCAGGACGATGAAGGGCAGCGTGAAAAGGAGCAGGAAGGGCTTCACCACCACATTGAGCAGGCTGAGCAGCAAGACCACGACGAGCAGCGTCAGGCCCGAGTCATAGCTGATGCCGGGCACAATCTTCGTGCTGAGCGCGACCCCGAGGGCCAGCACCAGCCACCGCACCAGCAGATTGACGAACGGGTGGTTCATTGAATGATGGAGCCAACTTTTGCCGCGGCCCGCCGCGGAGCAATGAAAATTCTCATCGTCCAGGACTACCTCCGCAGCGGCGGCACCGAGCGCCAGTCCATCTTCATGGCCACTTCTTTCGCCCGGGCCGGGCATGAGGTGACTCTCCTCACCTTCCGTCCGCGCGGGGTGCTCGAACTGGACGGCGAACAGCAACCGTTCGCCTTTCGCTCCCTGCAACCCTTTGACACGCGGCTCGACTGGTTTGCGCCGGGCCTGCTCAAGGCGGCCGAGGAAGCCGCCCCGGATCTCGTGCTTTGCATGGGCCGCATGGCGAATTGCTACGCGGGCTTCCTCCAGCGCCGCGTGCCGCGGGCCGCGGTCATCTGCACCATGCGCACGGGCAAGCTGCTGCCCTATCTGTTCGTCCGCTCCCTGCGCCTTTGCCGGCACATCATCGCCAACAGCCACGTCGCCAAGCGCGTGCTGACCGACGACCACGATATCCCCTCCCACCAGATCACGGTCATCCACAATTCGGTGCTCCGCTTTACCGACGAGACCGCGCCGCGCAACCACGCCCTCCGGCGCTACCACGGTGCGAACCCGACGACCGTGGTGCTGCTCAACGTCGCCATGTTCCGGCCGGAAAAAAACCAGCGCGAACTCATCGAACTGTGCGCCAAGCTGCCGGGTTATCTCGATTGGCAGCTTTGGCTGGGGGGCGATGGCCCGGCGCGCAAGAAATGCGAGCGCCTTGCCCACGACCTCGGCCTCGGTTCGCGCGTCAGGTTCCTCGGCTACCAGTCCGACCCCACTCCGCTCTACTTGGCCGCCGACCTGGCCGTCCTCGCCTCACAGAGCGAGTCGCTTCCGAATTTCCTCATCGAGGCCCAGCTGCACGGTGTGCCGGTCGTGGCCTACGACATCGTGGGCGTCGGCGAGTGTTTCGTGCCCGACCGCTCGGGCTGTCTCATCGCCAACCGTGATCAGGCCGGTTTCGTCACGGCACTGGACCGGCTCATCCGCCAGCCGGCCGAACGTCGGCGCTTCGCCCACCACGGTCGCGAGCACGCCGCGGCGAATTTCGTGCCGGAGCGCCAGATGCAGGCGTATCTGACGCTCTTCCGGGAACTGACCAGGACCCAAGACGCTTGAACCACGAAACGGGCACCAATCGGACACTAATTCTGAGTTCTCTGTCACTGTAGGTCGGGCTTTACGCCCGACATCGCGCGCTACCTGTCGGGGATAAACCCGACCTACATGCGATTCGCTGAATTAGTGAGTAATTAGTGTGGATTAGTGGTTAAAAAGAACCTCCTGACAGCATTATGTCAGGAGGCATGGTTTGAAAGACGGCCGGATTTGCGTTCCACCCATTCGTCATCATTCAGTGATGCCTTCCGTGCCGACCTCCCTCCTTCCCGAGTCCATTCGCCTGCGTGGCGTCCGCCAGAACAATCTCAAGGGCTTCGATCTCGACCTGCCCTTGGGAAAGTTCGTCGTGGTCACCGGCCTGAGCGGCGCGGGCAAGTCGTCCTTGGTGTTCGACACCCTTCACGCCGAGGGCCAGCGGCGCTACGTCGAGACCTTCAGCGCCTACACCCGGCAGTTCCTCGACCTCCTCGACAAACCCAAGGTCGATAGCATCGAGAACATCCGTCCCTCCATCGCCATCGAGCAATCGAACACCGTCAAGACCTCGCGCTCGACGGTCGGCACCATGACCGAGTTGACCGACTTCGCGAAGGTCTGGTTCAGCCACGTCGCTGAATGCTACGACCCCGCCACCGGCGAAAAGGTCGAGGACGACAATCCGCAGACCATCTGGCAGAAAACCCATGCAGCTCACACCGCAGCGACGCTCCTTCTCTGCTTCCGCATCGCGAAACCGGACAACCTGAAGTGGACGGAGGTGCTTACCAGCATCAAAGGCCAGGGCTACACCCGCGTGCTCACGGAACTTCCAACGTCGAACAAAGAACGTCGAACTTCGAACCACCATCTCGAGCCGCATAAGATCGACGATCTCCTCGCCACTTTGGTTGATTCAAAAGTTCGAAATTCAAAGTTTAGCGTTCAAAGTTCGAAGTTTCTCTACGTCATCCAGGACCGCCTCGCCATCACCGCCGACAACAAATCCCGTTTCCTCGAGGCGACCGAATCCGCCCTGCATTTCGGCAAAGGCGAGATTCACCTGTTTTTGCCGGGCGACGGCCCGGACAAATCCCGGGCTGGCAGCAGCCAGCCACGGGATAGCTCTCAATTTTTCTCCCCCGCCGGTCATTACTCGCGCGGCCTGCATTCGCCAAAGACCGGCCGCACGTTCCGCCCCGCGACTCCCGGACTCTTTTCCTTCAACTCGCCGCTCGGCGCCTGTCCCAAATGCCGGGGCTTCGGCCGGGTCATCGATATCGATTACCGCCTGGCCATTCCCGACCACTCGCTGTCGATCGCCGATGGCGCCATCCGGCCGTGGGAAGGTGAGATCTATGGTGAATCCAAGAAGGACCTGATCCAGTTCGCAAAGAAAGTCGGCCTGCCGGTCAACGTGCCCTACGCCGCGCTGACGCCGGAACAGAAGGCCTTCGTCCTCGACGGCTCGCCGGGCTACGACGGCAACACCCACCAGTGGCCGAAATACTGGTATGGTTTGAAGGGCTTCTTCCGCTACCTCGAGAAAACGACCTATAAGATGCACGTGCGGGTCTTCCTCTCGCGCTACCGGGCCTACAATCCCTGCCCTGACTGCCACGGCGCCCGCCTCCAGCCCGACGCGCTCTGCTGGAAGTGGCGCGGCCGCACCCTGCCGGGACTCTACCAGCTGCCCATCAGCGAACTGCTGGCCACCGTTGAATCGGACACGTCACTTTTCACCCGGCACTCATCCCACGAAGCGCACAGCGCTTCGATCGCCCACGACTCCATCGTCACCCGCCTGCGCTATCTTGCGCAGGTCGGCCTCGGTTACCTGACGCTCGACCGCACCTCGCGCACGCTTTCCGGCGGCGAGGTCCAGCGCGTTAACCTCACTTCCTGTCTCGGCACCTCGCTCGTCGACACGCTCTTCGTGCTCGACGAGCCATCCGTAGGCCTCCACCCGCGCGACATCGACCGGCTGCTCGGCATTATCCGCACTCTCACCGACGCGGGTAACACCGTCGTCGTGGTTGAGCACGACGAGGCAATGATCCGCGCCGCCGACCACGTCATCGAGGTCGGCCCCGAGCCGGGCGCCCGCGGCGGCCACATCGTCTTCCAAGGCACCGTCGGCGGCATGTTGGCTTCGCCTAGGAGCATCACCGGCGCCTATTTCTCCGGCCGCCAGCGGATCGACGCTCCAGCACAGCGCCGTCCGGCCCCGGCGCACTGGCTCAACTTCACCAACGCCTCCAAGCACAACGTCCGGAACCTCTCCTTCCGACTGCCACTGCAGCGCCTGGTCTGCCTCTCGGGTGTGTCCGGTTCGGGCAAGTCCACCCTGCTCGACAATGTCATCTGCCAGGGCCTGCTCACCCAGCGCAGCCTGATGACCGAGGACCCGGCCGAGATCGAGGCGGTCAAGTCCGACCTCGCCTTCTCCGAAGTCGTGCTGGTGGACCAGTCGCCGCTCAGCCGCACTCCGCGCTCCAACCCCGCGCTCTACTGCGAGGCTTGGGAACTCATCCGCGAACTCTATGCGGCCGTGCCTGCCGCCCAGGAGGCGGGCTTCAACGCTTCCAGCTTCTCCTTCAACAGCGGCGAGGGCCGCTGCGACAACTGTCAGGGCCTCGGCAGTGAGCGCGTCGAGATGCAGTTCCTGTCCGACGTCTTCGTGCCCTGCCCCCTCTGCGAGGGCAAGCGCTTCAAGCCCGAGGTGCGCGCCATCACGTGGAACGGACATTCCGTGGCCGACATCCTAGCCACAACCGTGGGCGACTCCCTCGCGATCTTTGCGTCCCACCCGGAGATCCATCGCCGGCTCGCGGCGCTCGACGAGGTCGGCCTTGGCTACCTGCCGCTCGGCCAGCCGCTCAACACGCTTTCCGGCGGCGAGTCGCAGCGGCTGAAACTGGTCCGCTACCTGAGCAGCTACGCTGCTGGCAGTTCGGAGTTCGAAGTTCGGAGTTCGGCCAATCCCGATCTTCCATCTCCCAACTCCGATCTCCGGTCGCCGGTTCATCCAGCAGGTGCTTTGCTCCTGCTGGATGAACCGACGACCGGTCTCCACCGCCACGACGTGAAGCGCCTGCTGGCCGTGCTGCAGCGCATCGTGGACCGCGGCCACAGCATTGTCGTCATCGAGCACAACCTAGACGTGCTGAAGTCTGCCGACTGGATCCTTGAGGTCGGCCCCGACGCCGGCGCTCAAGGCGGTCGCATCATCGCCGAGGGCCCGCCGGAGGAACTTGCCCGCGCCGACACCGCCACGTCGCCGTTCCTTCGGGACGCATTGGATACTTGTCAACTAATAGTTGACAAGCTTGCCTTGGTCGCCGCCGAGGACCCCGCGCCTTACCAGGCGGCGCTCTCGATGAACCCGGGCGAACTGACCGTTATCGGGGCGAGGGAAAACAACCTCAAAAATATCTCGCTCTCCATCCCCCACCGCCAGCTGTCGGTCGTCACCGGTGTGTCGGGTTCGGGCAAGTCCACCCTCGCCTTCGACATCATCTTTGCCGAGGGCCAGCGACGCTTCATGGAATCCATGTCGCCCTATGCCCGGCAGTTTGTGGAACAGCTGCCCCGGCCCGACATCGACCGGCTCAGCGGCATCCCGCCGACCGTCGCCATCGAGCAGCGCGTCACCCGTGGTTCGCGCAAGTCCACCGTCGCCACCATCACCGAGGTCGCCCAATACCTGCGCCTCCTCTACGCCAAGCTCGGCATCCAGCA
>JBKJRX010000115.1:0-11020 GCA_046593155.1 Lacunisphaera sp. | reverse complement strand
TCCGGCCACGTGCCGTCGGGGTTGCGGTCCTTGTTCTGCAGGAACTGCTCCTGGCGCGTCGAGTAGAAGCCCTGGTATTCCGCCTTGTAGATCTCCCCCTTGTCGAAGAGCTGCTGGAGCACGGCGCGCACGACCTGTTTGTGCCGCGGCTCGGTGGTGCGGATGAAGTCGTCATTCGAGATGTTGAGCTTTGGCAGCAGCGCCCGGAATTCGGCACTGACCTCATCCACGAAGTCCTGGGGCGGGATGCCCCGCTTCCGGGCGCTGGCCTGGACCTTCTGACCGTGCTCGTCGACCCCGGTGAGAAAATGCACCTTCGCCCCCAGCTGCCGCCGGAAGCGCGCGATGACATCCGTCAGCACCTTTTCGTAGGCATGGCCCAGGTGGGGCGAACCGTTCACATAGTCGATGGCGGTCGTGATGTAGAATGACTCCATAAAAGGGTCAAAAACCTACCTACCGGGCGGCGTTTGTCGAAGGTTTTGACGCGCTCGCTTCGGCCGTCCTAATCTGCACCCTCAAAGTCAGTCACCGCCATGAACCTCACCACGCGCTCGCTGGGCCTGGCCCTGCTCCTTCTGCTGCTCTTCCTGGGTGCAACGGTGACCTTGCAATGGTGGCTGCGCCGGGAGACCCGGCAGTTGCAGGGGGTGGCCTTGGAAGAGGCCCGGGAACGGTTGACGCGCGCGATCGCCGTGAGCGGCCGGCCACCGGAAAAATGGGATGCCTCTTTCAAGCGCGAGCTTGGTGGCCTGCTCGGCGGGACGGTGGAATTATTTCGGAGGGAGGCGCCGCCCGGCGTGATGCCGGTGGGAGCTGCCCTCACCTTTACGCAGGCAGTGGCGGAGGCGTCAGGCTGGGAGGTCCGGGCGGTGCTCGCGCCGCCGGCCCTGCTCAAGGTCCAGGTGCTCCATCAACGCGTGCTGGCCACGATGGTGCTGCTCTCGCTCCTGTTCGCCCTCGTGCCCCTGTTGCTCGTGATCCTCTCGGCCCGCCGGGGGGAGGCTGGCGAAACGGGCACGCGCACCCCTTGGGCGTCGACGCACGCCCAAGCGGTCGGCATGGAGCACTTCGCCAAAATTTCCAACGAACGCGGTGCGGCCCTGGAACAGGAACACGGTGCGCGCCTGCGCGCCGAGGAGGACCTGCAGGTCAACCGCACGCTCCTCGGCCACTCGGTGGCCGCGCGGGTCCGCCTCGGTCGCGAACTCCACGACAACATCTGCCAGACCCTCTACGCCGTCTGCCTGACCCTCGGAAGCGTGCAGAAGAAGTCCGCCCTGACGCCGGAGATGCAGGTGCGGATCGACCAGTGCATGCTTGAGCTGCGCCGCCTCAACCGGGAAGTGCGGGCCTATCTGGAGGAGCTGGAACCGGCCCGCGTCAGCGGCCAGTCCTTTGCCGGGGCGATCAATGACCTCATCGGCTCGTTTGGCGCCGGGCAGGAGGTGCGCATCGAACACCGGCTCGACGACGAGGCGGTGGCCCAGATCGCCCCGGTGCACATCGCCGAGATCATGAACATCCTGCGCGAGGCCGTAAGCAACAGCCTCCGTCATGGGCGGGCGCGACACATCACGCTGCTGGCCGGCCGGAGCGACCAGGCGGTGGCGCTGGCCGTGCAGGATGACGGCCGGGGTTTCACGCCGGCCGAAGCCGGTCAGGCGGGCCACGGCCTGGGCAACATGCAGGCGCGGGCCGCTGCCTTGGGCGGCAGCCTGCGCATTGAATCAACGACCGGAAAAGGAACTCGCGTATTGCTGACCCTCCCCGTTGCGTCGCCCGCATGAACGCCCCGGCCCCCCCCCCGATCCGCGTGCTGTTGATTGACGACAGTCCCATCATCCGGCTCGGCCTGCGAAGTGCGCTGGAGGATTGTCCGGATATCGAGATCGTGGGCGAAGCCGGCACGGCGACGGAGGGAGTGATCGCCGTGGCCCGGCACAAACCGGACGTCGTGCTGCTGGACCTGCACCTGCCGGACAAATCCGGTCTCCTCGCCTGCCGCGAATTGCTCAAGATGCGTCCCCAGACCAAGGTTTTGATCCTCACCTCCAGCAGCAATGAACGGAATGTGCAGGAGGCGCTCAGCGCCGGTGCCCAAGGTTATCTGCTGAAGGACAACGACGGGGCCGCGCTGGCGAGCGCCCTGCGCACCGTCGCGGGCGGACAGCCGGTGCTCGACCCTTCCATGGCCGGGCAGATTCTCAATCTCGTGAAGAATCGTGGCGAAATGAGCCCCGCCGGAAAACTCAGCCAGCTGTCGCCCCAGGAACGCCGGGTCGTGGCCTTTCTGGCGGATGGACTCACGAACAAGGAAATTGGTGACCGGCTCGGGCTCACCGAGAAAACCGTCAAGAACTACCTGGCAACCGTCTTCACGAAGTTGAACATCGCCCGCCGCTCGCAAGCCGCTGCGCTGTTCGTGGAAGCCAATCAAGGCAACAAAGCTTTCGAGTCTTAAAGCTATTACGCTCAGCCGGACTCATGCAGTCGGCGGTGGGCCAGTGAGCTCGCTCACGCTCTTTGAGCGCCCGCGAGCGGGCTGCCTACCGGGGCACTTTTTAGTTTCAAGATTGCCGAGTGGAATCGCGGCGCACTGCGGCATCTTGCTTGCGGGAGCGATCGACAACCGGATCGGCGCCAGGCCGCACTCCCCGGTCAACGGCACGATGTCGCCGCAGATCGCCCTGCCTATCAGCATTGGGATGGACGCGATACCCGATGCCAACGTCGCGAAATAAAGATTCTCGGGGCACCTGTCAGCCATAGCTCGGCGACGGCTGAAGCTCCGGGGCATTAGACCCAAAGCGAAAAAAAACGTCTGATGACTATTCCGTAAGCGCAGAGCGGCGCAGCCACTCTGCCAATTTCAGCCAAGCGCGCCCGCGGTGGCTGATTTTGTTTTTCTCGAGTTCGGTCAGCTCGGCATAGGTATGGTCATGGCCGTCAGGAACGAAAAGAGGATCGTAGCCGAAACCGCCGCCCCCGGTGGGTGCGGGCAGCAACCGGCCTTCGCAGCGTCCTGCAAACACGTGCTCCACGCCGTCGGGTCCCAGCAGCAGCAACACGCAGATAAAATGGGCCCGTCGTTTATCTGCCGGCACGGGACGCATCACCGCCACCAGTTTGGCGAGGTTCGCCGCGCTGTCCCCGGCGGGGCCGGCGTAATAGGCCGACTCCACGCCGGGCGCTCCGCCGAGCGCGTCCACGCCGAGTCCACTGTCATCCGCCAGCACCCAGCCCTCCGGAGGCAGGATTGCCTTGAGCGCCCGGGCCTTCTTGCCCGCGTTGCCCGCAAAGGTGCCCGTGTCTTCGACCACCGGCGGCATCTTCGCCGTCGCGACAATCTTCCACGGCAGACCCGAAGCTTCCGCCAGAAGTTGAAACTCCGCCGCCTTGTGCGCGTTGCCCGTGGCGAGATGGATCGTTGTCACTCGCCGTAAAGCTTCCGGGTGAAGGTCGCCTCATCGACGAACATCTTCTCCGGATATTTGACAAAGCCGCGCATCAGTGAGTCGTCGCCGTGGATTTCATGCCGCACCCGCTCGAGGCGGATGGCATTGCCGAGGGATTCGGTGCGCAGTCCGCGCAGGATGCTTTTGCCCTTGTCATCCGCAAACAGGACCGGGGCATGGTAGGTGAACAGGTAGTCAAGTTCCCGGGCCTGCAGGAGTTCACTCAACAGCTGGGCGCCACCCTCGAAAAACACGGCGGGAATGCCCTCCGCGGCGCACCGCGTGCGGAAGTCGGCAAAGTTGACCTTGGGCGCTTGCGCCGGCAGCACCCACGTCTTGACGCCCATGGCGTTCAGCTTGCGCACGTAGCCCATGCCGCCGTGCGTCGTGGTCACCACAATGGTGCGTTCGCGAAACTCATCGGTGTAGACATTCGGCATGGCCTTGTCCGTCACCGAGCGCAGGAGCCCGTCAAAGACAAAACGCCACGGGCACCACTCGGTCCCGTTCACCCGCGCCGTGAGCCGCGGATTATCCGCCCGCACCGTGCCGGCCCCCACCGCGATGGCCGGGAAAAGCCGGCGCCAGCGGTGCCCGTCCGCCCGCGATTGTTCCCCGGTGATCCACTTGGAGTCACCGGTGCGCGTCGCCACCTTGCCGTCAAGGGTTACGCCGGACTTGGCGGCAAACAACGGCCGCCCCGTGACGATCCAGTGGTTGAAGATCAGATTCAGGTCGCTGCAGTCATCGGCGAGCACGCCGCTCACCACTTCGACGCCACCGGCCCGCAGGACGTCAAATCCCTTGCCGGCATGCGCCGGGTTCGGATCGGCCGCCCCGATCACCACTCGCGTGAGGCCGGCATCAACCAGGGCCTCGGTGCAGGGCGGTGTGCGGCCATGGGTGCAGCAAGGTTCAAGCGTCACATAGAGCGTGGCGCCCGGTGCGGGTTTCCGGCCGAGCGCCCGCAAGGCATTGATCTCGGCGTGCGGTTCGCCCGCCCGGGCGTGAAAGCCCTCAGCCACCACCTCGCCATCCTCGACGACCAGCGCGCCAACCAGCGGGTTCGGGTGCGTGTCGCCCCAGCCCCGCCGGGCGACGGCGAGCGCGCGGCGCATGAAGGATTCGTGCGTCGGCTGGCTCATGGGGCGACCACCGCCACATACGGGTTGCCGGCCTTCTCCGCCCCGACCGTCGTGCGCGGTCCATGGCCCGGGAAAACCACCGTCTTATCAGGCAGGGTGTAGATCTGTTCACGGATGGCCTGGGCCAGGATATCGAAATTCCCGCCGGGCAGGTCCCAGCGGCCCACTCCCGCCTTGAACAGCGCGTCGCCCACAAAGGCGACATGGGCTTCTGCCTGATAGAATAGAATGTTGCCGGGGCAATGACCCGGCACATGGCGAACTTCAAACTCGCGGCCGAGCGCGGTGAACCGGTCGCCCTGCCCCGACCAGGTGTCGATTTTAACGGGCTCCAGTCCCAGTGTGCGTCCCATCCGTTCTTCCATGATCTCGGGAGTCTCGAACATCAGCCGGTCGTCGGCATGACCCCGGACGTGGGCGTGCGTTTCCCTCACGACCTTGGCGGCATCCTGCGTATGATCCCAGTGGCCGTGCGTCAGCCAGAGCTCCTTCAACCGGCAGTTTTCAGCGGCCAGCACCGGCTGGATCCTGGCCAGGATGCCACCAGGCGCATCCACCAACACGGCCTCGCCGAGCTTGGAATCCGTCAGCAGGTAACCGATGGTCTGGATCGGACCGGAAGGGAGAACGTGGATCTTCACGCCGGCTAGATTTGCCAGCCCGAACGCTCCCGCAACGCAAAAGGCAGGTGGGGCCTGCTCACGAGGGCGCCGCACTGAACGGCTGCCGGGTCGCTCCCCGCTCGAGGCTGGCCCGGACGATCCGGGCGAGGCTGGCCAGATCGAAAGGCTTGGACAGGTAGTTCACGCCTTCCTCAAGTGAGAAATCGTCTCCCGCCACCTCATAGCTGTAGCCGCTCATGTAGACAACCGGCAGCCGCGGCTCGCTCGCGCGCAGTCGGAGAGCAAGATCCCGGCCCGTGATGCCTCCGGGCATCACGAGGTCGGTCAGCAAAAGTTCGATTTCGTGCCGGTGCGCTTCCCAGATTTGCAGTGCCGCCAGTCCGCTGTCGGCCGTGATGACCCGGTAACCGAGCCCGGTCAGGGCGGCTTGGGCGATCTCCCGCACACTGGGTTCATCTTCGACCAGCAGGATGCCCTCGTGCCCGCCCCGCAACGCGGCGACCGCCGGACCAGGCGTCGCCAAAGACGGCGCTCCGGCGGGCCGGGGAAAATAGGCCCGGAAAGTGGTGCCCTGTCCCACCGTGCTTTCAACCGTGATCCAGCCGCCATGTTGTTGCATGACGCCGTAGACCGTCGCCAGGCCCAGCCCCGTGCCTTTGCCCACGCCCTTCGTCGTAAAGAATGGTTCGAAGATGCGCGGGAGCACCTCCGGGGCGATGCCGGTGCCGGTGTCACTCACCGCGAGGCAGGCATATACACCCGGCCGCGCCGGCGCGACGTCCGCCTCGGTAAATTCCACGGTCATTGTGCTGACCCGCAAGCGACCCGCCCGGGGTATGGCATCGCGGGCATTGACCACGAGGTTGAGCAACACCTGCTCGACCATGCCCTCGTCCCCGCGGATCCAGACCGGTTGTTCCGCCGCCTCGACCTCCATTTCAATGCTCTCGCTCAGCAGGCGGCGGAGCATCTTGGCCATGTTCAAAACCACGCCATTCAGATTCAAATCGGCCGGTTGCATGATCTGCTGGCGGCTGAAGGTCAGCAGCTGCCGGGTCAAATTGGTGGCCCGGTCGGCCGCCTCATCTATCTGTTGAATCGCGCCGTAAATCTCCGGCGAAACCTGGCCTTTCGCCCGCAACAACCCGATGTAGCCCTTGATCACCGTCAGCAGGTTGTTGAAATCATGGGCGACACCGCTGGACAACTGGCCGATCGCTTCCATTTTTTGCGATTGTCGCAGCTGCTCCTCCAGTTGCCGCGCCTCCGTAACATCACGGGAATTGACCACGATCAGGCTCTCCCCGGCTTTCTCCGTCATGACCTTGCCGAAAGACTGCAAGGTCCGCCAGCTACCGTCGAGATGCCTGCAGCGATACTCCACGGGCGTGGGCCTCGCCCGGCTGGATAGCACCCGTTTAAGGGCCTCACCGACCTTGGCCATATCCTCCGGGTTGACGTATTCCTCAATGCGCCGGCCGATCATTTCCTCCGGGAGATGACCGAGGATTCGCTGGGTCGAGGGGCTTTGGAAACGGATGATACCACGCTGATCCACCAACGCGATGATATCGGAGCCGTTCGTAATCATCTCCCGGAAGCGCTCCTCGCTCTCCCGCAGGTTGCGGGTCGCCAGTTTTTCATCCTCCAGCACGCTAAGCAGGGCCCGTCGCGATTTCTCAGCCAGATCCAGCGCGCGGCTGGCTTCCACCTGCTGGATCGCCAGAGATCGCGTCTGTCGGCGCAGTTCCAACTGCGCGACGACCCGGCGACCCAAGGCTTCAAGCGCTGCCAGTTGCTCCGCGGTCAGGCTTCGTGGGGTGGTGTCTATAACGCAAAGCGCCCCGAGCGCGTGTCCCGCGGTTGTGACCAGCGGGGCGCCGGCATAGAAACGGATGTGGGGATCACCCGTGACCAGCGGATTGGTGGCAAAGCGGGGATCCTCGAGTGCGTCCCGCACTTCCAGCACCCGGCCGGGTTGCAGAATGGTGTGGGCACAGAAGGCGTGTGCGCGCGGGGTTTCCTCAGCGGTCACGCCCAGCTTCGCCTTGAACCATTGCCGGTTCTCATCGATGAGCGAAACCATCGCCATGGGCACTCCACAGATATGGGCAGCCAGCAGCGCCAGGTCGTCAAAGGCTGGTTCCGGGGGCGTGTCGAGAACCTCATACCGCCGGAGACTTTCCAGCCGTTCGGTTTCATTGGCGGGCAGCGGGGCTTTCATGGCGACGAGGAATCACTGTAGCGCGGTGGCTGTTTGAGCTGTGCGAGCAGGGCGTTGACCTCCGCCTTGAGCGCCTGCACGCGGCTCTCCCGCCCCATCATCACGTCCTGCCAGCGCAGCAGTTCCGCCAGTTGCTCGCGGATCCGTTGGTCCGCGTGTCGTCGCTCGGTGTTGTCCCGGATCATGCCCAGCAGGTTGCCATCGGGCATCTTCGCTGCAATGACCTCCGCAGCAAAGGTCGATCCATCCTTGCGCCGGAAATGCCACTCCCGGTGATAGGGAGCGTGCGCGTGAATGACGTCCAACGCGGGCTGGATGTAGGAAGTCTCCGCCGCCACCACGATGTCCGAGGCGTGCAGGCGCGTAAGCTCTTCCCGGGTGTAACCGAGCATCCGACAGATGCTCGCGTTGGCGTCGATGTAATGACTTTGCGCGTCGGCGATGACAATGCCGTCGGGTGCGTGGTCGAACAGGGCGTGATAGCGTGCTTCGCTTGCCTTGACCAGTTCCTCCGCCTGCTTCCGCTCCGTGATCTCGGTGATCACGACCACCACCTGCGCAACCCCACCCAGCACCTTGGTCGGTTCATACCCGATCGCGTAATGACGCATCCCCGCCGGTGAGGGGCGGCGCATTTCATAAGCGCCGCGCTCTCCCGCAAAGGCCTGGTCAAGGCGGGCGCGGATCTGATTTTCATAAATCGACGGCAACACCTCACTCACATGCAAACCGACGATGCTCGGTGACGGCAGGCCCAGGATTTCCGCATGGGTGTTGTTGGCGAACGTATAGCGGTGTTCGGCATTCACCATCACCAGGCCGACGCGGGCATTGTCCGTCACCACCCGGAGTCGCGATTCGCTTTCGCGCAAGGCCTCGTTGGCGCGCCAGCGCTCCGTGATGTCCTGCGCCGTGCCGATCAGGCGACAGGGTCGCCCGTCTGCGTCCCGGATCACATTGGCCTGTTCATGCACCATGCGCTCCGTGCCGTCCGGGCGGATGATCCGGTGGTCGAGGCTGTAGGTGCCGCCAGTGCGCAAGGCCTCGGCCATTGCCGCCTGGATCCTCGCCTGGTCGTCCGGATGCACGCAGGCAAAGAAAAATTCATTGGTAACCTCCATCTGGCCCGGCTCGTAGCCGAAGATCCGGAACAACTCGTCCGACCAGCGCAGCGGATTGGCGTTGATATCCTTCAGGTTGGACAGAGCCAGGTCCCATCTCCCGACATGGGCGATCTGCTGGGCCTGCGCCAGACTTTCCTCGCTGTCCTTCAGCGCCTGTTCGCTCAGCCGCCGCTCGCGCTTCAGCCGCCCCTCCTCCAGCGCCCGGCCCACCGCCACCCCGAGCCGCCCAAGCCGGTCCTTGAGCAGGTAGTCGGTCGCGCCCAGCCGCATGGCTTCCACGGCCGTTTCCTCGCCGATGGTCCCGGACACGAGGATGAATGGTATTTCCGGGTGATGCACCTTCATCAACTCGAGTGCCCGCAGTCCTGTGAACTGCGGCATGCTGTAATCGGACAACACCAGATCCAGGTCGGCGTTCAGGGCCTTGAGGAAATCCTCCTCGGTGTCCACGCGTTTCCAGTCGGGCTCGTAGCCCGTCCGGCGCAACTCCCGCAGGAGCAACTCCGTGTCGGCGGGGTTGTCCTCGGCAATCAGGACTTTGAGCGGCTGCGGCATGTCACTCCCTGAATTTTGGGGGCTGGTTGAGGACCAACCAATAGAGACCCAGGTCGCGCACCGCGTCGACGAACCGCTCGAAGTTCACCGGCTTCACGAGGTAGCTGTTGACCCCGAGCTGGTAGCTCTCGATCACGTCGCTCTGCTCCTTCGAGGAAGTGAGCACGACGATGGGAATCATTTTGGTGCGGGGGTCACCTTTGATGCGTCGCAGCACTTCCAGTCCGTCGATCTTTGGCAGTTTCAGGTCGAGGAGAATCACCTTCGGGCTGTGGTCGACACTGCGGCCCGCAAACGCGCCCTCGCCAAACACAAAGTCCAGCGCCTCGACGCCGTCCCGGGCGACCTGCACCCGGTTGGCGAGGTTGGCCTTTTGCAGGGCGCGCAGGGCCAGTTCGAGATCCTGCGGGTTGTCCTCGACGAGCAACAGTTCGATGGGCGTGATTTCAGTCATGAGGGGATCAGGTTGGTGGCAGGGTGAAAGAAAACGTCGCGCCGTGATCGGGCTCCGCGTCGGCCCAGACCCGGCCGCCATGGCGCTGGATGATCCTCTGCACCGTGGCCAGGCCGACCCCCGTGCCCTCATAGTCCTCCATGAGGTGCAGTCGTTGGAAAACCCCGAATAATTTGTCCGCGTATTTCATGTCGAAACCCGTGCCGTTGTCCCTGACATAATAGACCCTTTCCCCATCCTGATGGATGCAGTCTATTTCAATGATCGCCGGATGGCGCTTGCGGGAATATTTTAAGGCATTCTCCAACAGGTTCACCCAGACCTGCTTCAACAGGGCCGCATCCCCCAGGCAGGTCGGTAGTTCGCCCATCCTAATCTGCACGCGGGGGTCTTTTCCCGCTTGTCCCAGCTCCCCCAGCGCCTCCTGCACCAACCGGCCGGTGTCCACCGGACCCTTCTTGAGTGCCTCCCGGCCCAAGCGGGAGAACGTCAGCAAATCGTCGATCAAAGCCCCCATGCGTTGGGCCGATTGGCGAATGATCTGCAGCTGCCGCCGACCCTCTTCGGGAAGTTGTGCCCCGAAATCCTCGACCACCGCCTGCGAAAATCCGTCCACGGCCCGCAGCGGGGCGCGCAGGTCATGCGAGACGGAATAGGTAAACGCCTCCAGTTCCTTGTTCGCGGCCACCAGCTGTTCGGTGCGATCGACCACCCGTTTCTCCAGTTCGATATTCAATTGCCGGATTTTTTTCTCGGCGTTCCCCCGCTCGATCGTGGCCCAGCAGCGTTCCACGACGTCCTGCACCAGGGCGATCTCGCCCGACTGCCAGTCGCGGGGCGTGGTCTGATGCACGGCCATCATGGCGCGCAACCCACCTTCCTTGACCAATGGGCAGCAGACGATCGCCTGGATGCCGATGGCGTTGAACATGTCACTCCCCTCGTCTGCCCGAAGTTCCGCCTCCACATTGCGAATGATCAGGGTCTCCCCGCGGTGAAGTGTGGCCACGGCCCGCGGCCCGAACAGCGATAGCTGGTATTGGCCCGCCGTGCTCGCGCAGCCGTCGGTGTAATCATGCAGGATGGTGAACTTTTCACTATCGGCCTCCACCTCCGCGTAGGCACAACGGGAAGCATGCAAATGCTCCCCCAACATTCTCGCGGACACGGCCATGATCTGCGCCGGGTCAGCCAGCAATCGCGTCGCCACCGTCAGATCGTTTAGAAACCGGAAATGCTCTTCACTCGCCCGCACGGCCGCCTCGGCCAGCTTGCGCGCCGTGATGTCCATCACCGCGCCATGAAAATTCAAGGCCTTGCCCGCCTGGTCGCCCTCGACCCGCCCTCTGGCCTGCAGCCAGAGAAGGCCGCCGTCTTTTTGGCGGACGCGATACTCGATGTCGTAGTGCCCGCAGGTCTCGACCGCCCGGGCGAGGT
>JBKJRX010000109.1:0-30391 GCA_046593155.1 Lacunisphaera sp. | reverse complement strand
GGTCAGGGTGTCGAAGACGGGCTCGGCATTAACGGTGGCGCCGGTGGACTTCAACTCATCGGCAAGGAGCTGGGTGAGCAGGCGGGTGCGCTGGGCGATACGCTTCAGGCCCGCGGGGCCGTGGTAGACGGCATACATCGAGGCCATGACCGCGAGCAGCACCTGGGCGGTGCAGATGTTGGACGTGGCCTTGTCGCGGCGGATGTGTTGCTCGCGGGTGCCGAGGGCGAGGCGCATGGCCGGGTTGCCGTGGACGTCCTTGGAAACACCGACCAGCCGGCCCGGCATCTGGCGCTTGAACTCGTCCCTGGTCGCGAGGAAGCCCGCATGCGGGCCGCCGAAACCCATCGGCACACCGAAGCGCTGGGCCGAGCCGACGGCGACATCGGCGCCGAACTCGCCCGGGGCGCGCAGCAGCGTGAGCGCGAGTAAATCGGTGGCCGCGATGCAAAGGGCGCTGGCAGCATGGGCCTTGTCGAAGAACGCGGTGAAATCGTGGATGCTGCCGGTCGTGTCCGGGTATTGCACGAGCACGCCGAAGACTTTGCCGGCGAAATCGTAGGTGCGGTGGTCGCCGGTCACGACCGAGACGTTGAGCGGCTTGGCCCGGGTGCGGACGATGTCGATGGTCTGCGGGTGGCATTTGTCCGAGACGAAGAACACGGAGGCGTCATGGCTGTCGCCAAGCTTCACGCGGTGGGCGAGCATCATGGCCTCGGCGGCGGCGGTGCCCTCGTCGAGCATGGAGGCGTTGGCGATCTGCAGGCCGGTCAGGTCGGTGACGAGCGTTTGGAAATTAAGCAACGCCTCGAGCCGGCCCTGCGAGATCTCGGCCTGGTAGGGCGTGTAGGCGGTATACCAGGCGGGATTCTCAAGGATGTTGCGCTGGATGACGCCGGGCGTGGCCGTGTCGTAATAACCCATCCCGATGAAGCTGCGGAAGAGCTTGTTCTTCGATGCGATGGCGCGGAGCTCAGCGAGGGCGGTGCTCTCGCTGGCGGCGGCCGGCAGGCGCAGCGGACGTTTCAACCGGATGTTCGCGGGCACCGCGGCGTCGGCCAAAGCGTCGAGCGAGGGATGGCCTACGGTCTTCAGCATTGCGATGACCTCGGGGTCGGGGGAGCCGGTGTGGCGGCGTTCAAAGGTGTCGAGCGGGGCGAGCAGGTCGCGCGGGGAAGCCATGGGCGGACGGTAGGCGGGGGCAAAAGCGGCGCAACTGAGATTTGACGCGGGTGCGGGGCAATTAAGCGGGGTTCTGGGGATGGGGGCGCAGCTTATCGCCGGACACGGGTGATTCCGTGCTGTTTCCAGCGGGTAAAGGTCGGCGTCGGTGCCAGTCCCAAACGGGTTGGAACCACTAATGGATTCATCAAGAGATGAATCCTTGGAGGTGCGCTCCGACTAATCGTCTCCGCCAGTGGGATTAGGGGGCCGGCTAATCGCCGGCTTTTGTCCAGTCTGCGATGAGCAGACCCCCGATCATTGACTGGAGCCGATGGAGCGCGGCAGCGCGAAAATGGTCGCACCCAGCGGGTGCGGCCCCGTAGCGAAGTGAAGGGGTGACTGGGGCGGGTGCCCTTGTGGGCGGCCCCAGACACATCAGGCGGAAGGGGCATCAAAAGTTTCGTCCATTGGCGAAACTGATTAGTGGTTCCAAAATTTACGGGAGGTTGGTTTTCAGGGCAACCCACCGAAAGTAGCGAGGAACCACACCTGTAGGAGCCTGCTTGCAGGCGATTCCCCTGCCGGCAATGTTCTGATCGCCTGCAAGCAGGCTCCTACAATGACAGCCGCACCCGATTACTCCACCAAGCAGGCCCGCGCCGCCTTCGTGGCGCGGCGGCTGGCGGAGCTTTATCCGGAGACGCCCATACCCTTGGCGCACAAGAATGCCTATACGTTGCTCGTGGCCGTGGTGTTGTCGGCCCAATCGACCGATGTCGGCGTCAACAAGGTGACCCCGCGGTTGTGGGCGCTGGGCGATACGCCGGCCGAGATCGCCCGGGTGTCTGTGGAGCAAATCCGCGAGATCATCCGACCGGTCGGGCTGTCACCCCAGAAGGCCAGGGCCATCCGCGAATTGTCCCGCTTGCTCGTCGAGCGCCACGGGGGCCAGGTGCCGCGGACGTTTGCGGAATTGGAGGCGCTGCCCGGTGTCGGGCACAAGACCGCTTCCGTGGTCATGAGCCAGGCGTTTGGCGTGGCGGCTTTCCCGGTGGACACGCACATCCACCGGCTGGCCCAGCGCTGGAAGCTGACGGTAGGCAAAAACGTGGTGCAGACGGAGCACGACCTGAAAAAGCTCTTCCCGGAGGAAACGTGGAACCAGCTGCACCTGCGGATCATCTTTTATGGCCGGGAGCACTGCACCGCGCGTGGTTGCGACGGCACGGTTTGCGAGATCTGCCGGACGCTGTTTCCTAATCGCGGGCGGGCGAGAAAGGCGGTGAAGTAGAGTCATGTCAGGTAAGTTCGTTTCAAATTGTAGGAGCCGGTTTACAGGCGATTCGAGATTCTCGCTTACGGACAACGTCATGCATCGCTTGTAAACAAGCTCCTGCAACCTGAACCTGCTGAGGCCGGCTCAAAGAAAAAAGGCCACGCCCCGGAAGGGCGTGGCCAATGCATTGACGGATCGTCAGTTCTCGGGGATTCCGGAACTCACTCCTCACCGACCCGTTGCCAGGCGGCGCGGGAAGCCGGACGGGCTTCGTCCCAGCTGAGTTTCGAACCGCTGGATTCATAGCTCTTGCGCAATTCCGCCTCGCGCTCCTCGAACGTGGCGTTGTCGCCATATTCGGAATAGCCTTCGTAACCCGCCTTGTAGGCGGGGCGATAATCGTCATACGGCCGGCCCTTGGCGTAAGGCTGTTTGACGTGATTTTCGCGCCAATAGGTATCCTCGACGGTCGGGTTGACGGCTTCGGCCACGCCCTTGCCGGCCAGGCCGCCGACGATGGCACCCACGGCAGCGCCCGCGATGGTGCCAACCGGTCCGGCCACCGTTCCGACGGCTGCGCCCGCGGCCGCGCCACCGGCGGCAGCACCGAGCCCCGTGCCGACGGGATGGGATCCGGGAGCCCCGGTGATGAGATCGGGATTACGGGATTTATCGTTCTTGTTGAGGTCTTTTTGAGTGTGATTCATGGATTCAATGATTATGAATTGAGGGTTGAGACGATAAGAGTGGTTACCGCCAGCATCGTCGTGAGTAATTTGCACCGGCTTGGACTCTTGTCGGAAAGTATATGTCCCCGCCGACGACATACAAACGCGGGCGAGCCCCTTTCTTCCTGAAGTATTCATGGGGATTTCCCCGGGCTTTGAGTTAAACCCAATGCTGCGCTGCACGCATATTCGCGGCGCTCGATCGGCGCTCGATTTTGCTCCCGATGGATGGTGGACGCTACTGGACTCGAACCAGTGACCCCCTGCGTGTGAAGCAGGTGCTCTAACCAACTGAGCTAAGCGTCCCAACGAGGGGCAGACCGTTAACAGCCGGGGGAAGCGAATCAACCCCGTTTTCGGGCAAACTTCGCAAGCGGTTGATTTTCTTTTCCTGGAGGCGTTCAGCGATATTACCAACACGGCTATCCGCAGGCTTGCCGGACCCGGGCCAATTCGCTGGATTGCTGGCCTTATGCCCCGCTCTTCGAAGACCGTTCTGCTCGTGGCCAATGGCGACCTGCGCCAATCGGCCAATCAAGTCTGCTGGCCCGCCCAGGTGGCCATGGAAAAGAAGCTCGCTGCGGTCGTGGTGTGTTTTGGCCACAAACTCGTCCGGGCTCACCCCTACAAGCCGGCGGTCAAGAACGGCTTCATTGCCTCGCAGAAGGAAGGATTGGAGGTTTTCGCAAAACTCGATCCCGACGCGCCACTCATCGTGGCCGAGGCGGTGTGGCAGTATTCCCACCACCTGCTCGGCGGATTGCTCACGCATCGCGGACCGATCCTCACGGTCGCCAACTGGAGCGGTCAGTGGCCGGGTCTCGTCGGCATGCTCAACCTCAACGGCTCCCTCACCAAGGCCGGCGTCAAATACTCCACGCTCTGGAGTGACAACTTCGACGATGATTATTTCCTCACCAGCCTGGCCCGCTGGCTGAAGACCGGCGTCACCACCCATTGCACGCCGCATGTGCGGCCGCTGGCCAAGGCCCGCGTGCCGGCGAAGGCCAGGGCCGTCGCGAAAAAAATCGCGACCGACCTGCGCGTGAAGAAGTCCATCATGGGCATCTTCGACGAGGGCTGCATGGGCATGTATAATGCCATCATTCCCGATGACCTGCTTTTCCAATGCGGCGTCTGCAAGGAGCGTCTGTCGCAGTCCGCGCTTTATTATGCCGCGACCCAGGTAACCGACCGGGAGGCGAAGGGGGTCTTCAACTGGTATCTCAAGAAGGGCTTCAAGTTCCACTTTGGCACCGATGAGCAAACCGAGCTCACGAGGAACCAGGTTCTCTGGCAGTGCAAAACCTACATCGCCGCCTGCCGCATCGCCGACGAGTTCGGCTGCGAGTCGATCGGCATCCAATATCAGCAGGGTCTCAAGGACTTGCTGCCGGCCTCCGATCTCGTCGAGGGCACGCTCAATTCCACCGACCGGCCGCCGGTGCGGAACGCCGCCGGTAAAGTCATCCGTCCCGGCCAGCCCATCGTGCATTTCAATGAGGTGGACGAGTGCGCCGGCCTCGACGGCCTGTTCACCAACCGCGTCCACGCCGCGCTCGGCCAGCCGGTGGCCAACACCCTGCATGATCTGCGCTGGGGCGATTGGGACCAGTCCGGCACGACGGACGAATACGTCTGGGTTTTCCTCATCTCGGGCAGTGCGCCGGCCGACCACCATATTGGCGGCTGGGCGGGCTCGGACTCGTTGCGCCAGCCTCCAATGTATTTCCGACTCGGCGGCGGCTCGCTCCGCGGCATCGCCAAGCCGGGCGAGATCGTCTGGAGCCGCGTCTTCGTGCAGGGCGGCAAACTCAAGATGGATATCGGCCGCGCCAAGGTCATCACCCTCCCGCGCGCCGAGACCGAGCGCCGCTGGAAAGAGACCACGGTGCAATGGCCCATCATGCACGCGGTAACGTATGGCGTGACGCGCGACCTGATGATGGCCCGGCACCAGGCCAACCACATCCAGGTCGCGTATGCGAAGTCAGCGCCGGCCGCCGATCTCGCGGCCTACACCAAGGCGTCGCTCGCCGCGCAGCTCGGCATCAAGGTCTTTTTCTGCGGCACGAAGGCGGACGGCTCCGGATTTTAACCACTAATCTCCACTAATATGGCACTAATCAAACACTCCGAAATAAAGGGGTAGGTTGGTTAATTAGTGATCCATTAGTGTGTTTTAGTGGTTAAGAAGATTTTGATTTTACCGGTCGAACCACGGCCGCAGCGTGCGGCTGAGTTCGTCGTGCTTCGCCTGCAGGTCGCGGTAAAGCGCGCGATATTTCGCCTGCGGCGAGCAGCGCGTGGCTTCGTCGAGCGCCACGATTCTGGTCGTGAGATCCGTCAACTTCGCCTTCCGGCCTTCGCGCAACGCCACGCACCACGCAGCCTGCAGCGCGCCACCGAGCGCGGCGCCCTCGTCCTCAATCATCGCCACGACCGGCACGCCGAAAATGTCCGCCATCAACTGGCGCCACACCGCGGAACGGGCGCCGCCGCCGGTGACCCGGATCTCGCGCGGCTTGATGCCCAAGGTTGTCAGCCGGCGCAGGCCGTAGTTCATATTGAGGGTCACACCCTCCATCGCCGCGCGGGCCAGACCGCCGGGCGTGAGCGAGGTGCGATTCAACCCGGCGAGCACGCCGGTGCCGCGGGGCAGGTTGGGCGTGCGCTCGCCGTCGAAGTAGGGGAGGAGGTTCAGGCCGCCGGCGCCGGGTGGTGCGCTCGCCACCGCATAATCCAGTTCAGCATGGTCCCAGCTGAAGAGCCGGCGGAACTGCTCGGTGACCAGCGTCACGTTCATCGTGCACAGCAACGGCAGCCAGCCGCCCGTGGACGAGCAGAAGGCGGCGATCTCGCCCTGCGGATCCACCACGGGCTTGGCGCTGTGGGCAAAGATGGTGCCGCTCGTGCCGAAGCTGGCGCTGACGACGCCGGGTGTGACGTTGCCGGTGCCTATGGCGCCCATCATGTTGTCGCCGCCGCCGGCGGAAACGACCACGTCGGGCGAGAAGCCGTATTTCCGGGCCAGGTCGGGTCGCAGGATGCCGGCACTGTCGCTGGATTTCGAAAGCGGCGGCAGCCAGTCAGCGAGATTCTGGTCGATGGCCCGGATCACCTTGTTGGACCAGGTGCGTTGCCGCACGTCCATGAGCGCGGTGCCGGAGGCGTCGCCCTGCTCCATGAAATAATTCCCGGTGAGATGGTAATTCAGGTAGTCGTGCGGCAGCAGCACGTGGCGCAGCTTCCGGTAGTTCGCCGGCTCGTGGCGTTTCAGCCACAGGATTTTCGGCGCCGTGTAGCCCGGAAGGAAAGGCAGGCCGGCGGTGCGGATGACGGCCTTGGTGCCCCCCAGTTTCTTGGTGAGCAGTTCGCACTCCTTCGTCGTGCTGGTATCACACCAAAGCTTGGCCGGGCGGATCACTGCGCCGGTGGCATCGAGCGGCACGAAGCCATGCTGCTGGCCGGAGACGCCGATACCACGCACGCGGGTGCGGTCGATCTTCGCGGCGACTTCAGTGATGACCGTGTCGAGGGCGTTGGTCCAGCCGGCCGGGTGTTGCTCCATGTGGCCGGCGGTCAGGCCGGGGATGAGGCGGTGCGGCGCGCGGGCCTCGGCGACGATGCGGCCGGTGTCGAGATCGAGCGCGATGGCCTTGGTGCTCTGCGTGCCACTGTCGATGCCGATGAAGATGCTCATTCTGGAGAGAGTGAAAGTGTGCGGGTCGCTCTTTTAATCGTATTTTTCTCGTTTTCGCTCGGCTGAAGGGGAAGAGCGGGAGCGAGAAAAGAGAAAGATTAAGAGAAAAAGAACGATTGGAAGCCGCTTCAGCCGTGGAGGTAGGTGTTGAGAAGATTTTCGAGATATTCCTGCTTCCCGGAGCGCGGCTTGGGTTCGCCGAGCTTGGAGAGCACGAGCTTGTTCAGCTCGCGGAAATTGGTGCGGCGCTTCTCGATCGCGCGGCCATAGCCGGTGTCGAAGCTGGCGTAGCGCGCGGCGACAAAGCTCTCGAACTTGCCCTCGGCGAGGATCCGGCGCGCGAGCTTGAAGGCCAGGGCGTAGGCGTCCATGCCGCCGATGTGGGCGTGGAAGAGATCGGCGGGGTTGATCGAGGGGCGACGGAGCTTGGCGTCGAAGTTGAAACCACCGGTGCCGAGGCCACCGGCGCGGAGGATGGAGACCATCGCGAGCGTGAGCTCCTTGACGTTGGTGTTGAACTGGTCGGTGTCCCAGCCGAGGAGCAGGTCGCCGGTGTTGGCGTCGATCGAGCCGAGCATGTCCTGCGAGGCCGCGACCTCGATCTCGTGTTCGAAGGTGTGGCCGGCGAGCGTGGCGTGGTTGGTCTCGATGTTGAACTTGAAATGTTTCTCGAGGCCGTAGGTGCGGAGGAAGGCGATGCCGCTGGCGACGTCGAAGTCGTATTGATGCTTGGTCGGCTCCTTCGGCTTGGGCTCGATGAGGAACTGGCCCTTGAAGCCGATGCTCTTGGCATAGTCCACGGCCATGTGGAGGAAGGCCGCCAGGTGGTCCTGCTCGCGCTTGAGGTTGGTGTTGAGGAGCGTTTCGTAGCCCTCGCGGCCGCCCCAGAACACGTAGTTCTCGCCGCCGAGCTGCTTCGTGACATCAAGGGCCTTCTTCACCTGGGCCGCGGCGTAGGCAAAGACGTGAGCATCGGGATTGGTCGAGGCACCGCACATGTAACGTGGGTTCGAGAACAGGTTGGCCGTGCCCCACAGGAGCTTCACGCCGGTGGCTTTCTGGAGCTGCTTCGCGTGGGCGACTATTTTGTCGAGGTTACGGTTCGACTCGGCCAGCGTGCGGCCTTCCGGCGCGATGTCGCGGTCATGGAAGCACCAGAACGGCGCGCGGATCTTCTGGAAAAACTCGAAGGCGGCGTCCATCCGCACCTTGGCGATGGAGACCGGATCGGTGCCCTTTTCCCATGGGCGGTTGATGGTGCCCGGGCCAAACGGATCGGCGCCCGTGCCCCGGAAAGAATGCCAGTAGGCGATGGAAAAGCGCAGGTGATCGGACATCGTCCGGCCGTCGATGATCTCTTCCGGGTTGTAGTGATGGAAAGCCAGCGGGTTGGCGGTGCCGGCGCCTTCGTAGGCGATGCGCTTGATCTTGGGGAAGTGGGTGGAGCGGGATTTTGCAGTCATGAGTGGTCAGGTGGGGCCCCAGCAGAGTCGGGTCCGTCGCCGCCGCCAAGCTTCGCTCTGTGCTAACAATAGACTTGAGGTGGGGTGGCCGGGCCGATCAGCGTGCAGGCGAGATGATCGAAAAGCGCATCACCCTGGCCGATGTGGCCCGCAGGGCCGGCGTGCATGTGACAACCGTCTCGCTGGCCCTGCGCAATCACCCGCGCCTGCCAGAGGCCACCCGGCTGCGGCTGCAGACCCTGGCGCGACAGATGGGTTACACGCCGGATCCGGTAATGCAGGCCCTCGTCAGCTACCGCGGCCGGCGGGCTGCGCCGCGCCATCCGCCGACCCTGGCCTATGTGACCAACTGGAAGACGCGGTGGGGCTGGAAGAAAGTCACGGGGCATCTGCAGTTTTTTGCCGGCGCGCAGGCCAAGGCGCGCGAATTGGGATTTGGACTCGAACACTTCTGGCTGCGCGACGAGGGCATGAGCCAGGAGCGTCTGGGCCGCATCCTTTATGCGCGCGGGATCAAGGGACTGATCGTCGCCTCGCATCGCAGCGTGATCGACGAGGAGCTGCAGCTTGACTGGCGCAACTTCAGCGCGGTGAAGATCGATTACTTTCCGCACCTACCGGCGCTGCCCAACGTGACCAACAACCAGTGCAACATCATCCGGCTCGCGATGCAGAAAGTCATGGCGGCGGGTTACCGGCGCATCGGCTTTGTGCTGCATCGGCGCTGGGACCAGGCCGTTGATCATTTCTGGACGGCTGGTTACCTGTGCGAGCAGCAGGATCTGGCGGTGGCGGACAGGCTTCCGATGCATGTTTTCCCACCGGCGGTGCCGGTCGAGGCCTGGATTGACGACGACCAGGCGGATGCGATGGCGGAACCGGCGGCCTTTGCCCGCTGGTTTCGCGACTGCCGGCCGGAGGTCGTGATCAGCAAGGCCGCTTTCGTGCTGCCCTTGCTTAAAAAAATGGGGGTGTCCGTTCCGCGCGACGTGGCTTTCGTGGACGTGTTCCTCGACAAGACCGATGGCGCGGTGGCCGGCGTGCAGCAGAACCACACGACGGTCGGCGCGCTGGCGGTGGAAATCCTCGCCGGCCAGCTCCAGCACAACAAATACGGCGTGCCGGAGATCCCGACGACGACCTACGTCGAAGGCACCTGGCACGATGGCGCCACCTGCCCGATGCCGGCGAAGGCTGCCTCCTAGCGAGGCGGTCCGATCGTGGCCCCTTCCACCAGCGCGGTTTCGACCAGAATTTTCCGGCGGGGGGAGGTGGGATGCAGGATGCGGCTGAGCAGCCGGCTCACCGCCGAGGCGCCAATGTCGGCGTGGGCCACCGCAAGGGTGGTGAGTTGCGGCATGCCCGGTGGCGGGATGATGCCGTCAAATCCGGTGATCGAGCAATCCTTCGGCACCTCGATCCCGCGGGTGCGGAGATCGGCAATGAGCTGGTAGCCTTGGTGGTCGGCGGCACAAACCCAGGCCGTGACCCCGGCCATTTTCGTCTGACAGGCCACATAGTCCGCGACCGCGCTCGGGTTGGCCAGCGCGGGTTGTTCCTGGTGGATGTTGACCGTCCAGGCCGGGTCGAAGTTCAAGCCGTGCTGGAAGATGCCCTCGGCATAAGAGGCGAAACGGCGCGAAGCCCACCGCCCGCCCACCGGATAATGCCAGGTCACGAAGCCGATCCGGCGGTGTCCGAGCCGGGCCAGACGCCCGATTACGCCGATGATGTCCGAGTGGTCGGTGTCCACCGTGTCGATCAGGAGGTGGTCATATTCGGTCAGGACCGAGATCGTGGAGATTTTGCGGGAGATCTGGTCCACCACGTCGGGCGCAAAGGGATAGATGAGGATGGCGCCCCGCCAGTCGCTGGCCCGGATCTGCTGGAACACGGGCTGGCGGAGGTTTTCCGCGGTGAGGCCGGTGGGATCCTGGTTGATGACGGCGACCGCCACGCGATCAATGGAGGCCCGGTCGCGGATGCCCTGCAGCACGGAGGGGAACGTGGCCATGCCAAGGTTGACACTGGGCATGCCGATCAGCACGCCGATCTGCAGGGGCCGGCTTTGTTTGCTGCGGCGGATCACGCGGGTCGGCGTTTTGTTATAGCCAAGCTTGCCGGCCAGAGCCTGCACTTTCGCCCGCGTGTCAGGATGGATGGCCGGGTGATTCGAAAGGCTGCGCGAGACCGTGGTGCGGGAAAGATCGAGCAAACGCGCGAGCTGTTTCTGGCTGGTTTTCTTCATCGGGGCAGAAAGGGGAGGTGGTTCAGAAAACGCGCGGCATTGGGCCAAGTGCAATCCGAAAATTTGTGCACATAATCATTATATAATGCGCAACATATCAGTAACGAGATTTTTAATTATATCGTAATAACATGATATACAATGTTATAAGTAATTTATGACGGCTGATAATTGAGGATTATTAATCTATACGGCTTGTGCACTTAAAATTTGACCCGACGATTCTGCGGCCTGACTGATGACACGCCGCAACCCGCGGTGACCCACCCCAAGAGCTGTTGTCGCAGTGCTCCCACGCTGCAGGAAGGACAGCGGCTCGCTCGCCAAACCGCAACCACCCCTCCCATGAATAACAGGTGCTCAAACACCCCGCCCGCGCTCATTGCCTTTCTGTTCAGCCTCGGATTGGGCGCCATCAGTCCCTTGACCGGTGTCGCGCAAACCGCGCCGGCGGACAAGACGGACCCCAGCTTGGATGACACGGTCGTGTTGTCCCCTTTCGTGGTTTCCACGGAGAAAGACTCGGGTTATCGCGCCGCGAACTCGATTTCTGGCACGCGCCTCAACACGCCGATCAAGGACACGCCGATGCCGATCGAGGTCATCACGAGAAAGTTCATCGACGACACGGGCGCGACCGACCTCCGCTCCGCGCTCAAGTATAGCTCTGGCGTGATCCTCACCTCGCAGAACGACATGTCGAGTTTGGGTGCGAACGCCTACCAGGGGCCGGGCGGGGTGAACAATCCCGAGGGGGCCACCGCGAATCCCAATGCCGTGCAGATCAAGCTGCGCGGCTTTGTCACCGACAACGCCCTGCGTGATGGCTTCATCCGCCAGAACTCCACCGACTCGGTCAACATCGACCGCGTCGAGGTGGTGCGCGGCCCCGCGGCGCTGTTCTACGGCACCGGCAATTTCGGCGGCGTGGTCAATTATCTCGTCAAGCGTCCGTCCGAGAAGCGCACCTCGGGTTACGACGTCACCTTGGGCACCGAGGGCTTGATGCGCGGCCAGTTCGATCTGTCCGGTCCGGTGACCGCCGACAAGGAGCTGACCTACCGCGTCTCCGGCTCCCTGCAGGCCATGGAGGATAGCACTGACTACTTCGAGGAGGACCATTACTTCATCTCGCCGGCGGTGCTCTGGCGGCCGACCCCCAAGACGGAATTGTATTTCGACGCGGAATACGGCGAGCAGAACATGAACGGCATCGGCGCCCGGCAGCTGCGTTCGGTGGCAAATGTCGGCATCAACAACGACCAGAACGAGCACGGCGGGCTTTACACGCCGCCGGGGGCGGATCCGCGCAGCTATCGCGTGACCGGCCCGGACACCTACCTCAATTCGCAGGCGAGCAACCTGGAGCTGAAGTTCACCCAGGAGCTCCACCAGCGCGTGCACCTGCTGGTCGGTTACAACCACTCGACCTACAACTCCCAGACCCGCGACATCCAGGCGCAGCTTTTCACCAATGTCGGCCCGGCCACGCTGCGCCAGACCATCCAACTCTTCCCGCTCGATCGGACGCGCGGTGACGGCAGCCTGAATATTCAGAACGGTTCCGTTCCGGGCTCGATCATCCAATACACCTGGAACCGGGGTGATGCGGATAACACCCGCAAGCAGCTGCGGGCGGAAATCACGGCCGGAAGGGAGCTCTTTTCCAACGCCAGCAAGTGGGTGCGTTTCGACAGCCAGATCCTGGCCGGCTATTCGGAAATCAACCATGTGTTGGAGCGCACCAGCGCGATCACTGCGCCGGGTGTTTTCAACTACAAGGCCCCGCTCGATCTCCAGCCGCTCCGTTTCGGCACCCAGGGTGACGGCACACCCGATCGGGGCATGTTTCTCAACAACACGAGCAGGTCAGAGGCTTGGAACAAGGCCTACTACGTGAGCTACCAGGGCAAGTTCCTGGACAATCGTCTCCTTCTGCTGGCGGGCGCACGGCGTGACACCAATGACGCCGCCAACCGCAACACCGGCATCACCATTCCCGGGGCCAGCCCGGTCACGAGTGCGACGCAGGGAGAATCGCAGCGGGAGAAAACCTATCAGAAAGGCGTGAGCTTCCGGATTACCAAGGCACTGAGCGTCTACGCCCTCCAGTCCGAGGGTCTGCAGCCCAACTTTTCGGGCCAGGTCTTGCCCGATACGGGCGCGCCCGCCGGCGCCAGCATGGCCAAAAGCAAGGAGTTCGGTTTGAAGTTTGACCTGCTGGACGGACGCGTCTCCGGCACGATCAGCCGCTTCAAGATCACGCGGACCGGCTATGTCGGTGCCCCGTGGTATTCTCCCGTGACACTCGGCGCCCCGCGCTTCAATCCGGCCAAAGACGTTGTTTTCAATGTGGCGAACTTCACCCCGTCCAGCGCCCCGGGCGGCAGCAATGGCGGCGGTTCGTGGAAGACCACGGGCCTGCCCACGTTGGACCAGTCCGCGGTCGTCTCTGCCTGGAACAATGCGGTCGCGAACGGAGCGGCCTTCCGGGATGGGTCCGGCGCCTGGCATCTGAACGCCACCAAGGCGGCGGGCGCCGCCTACATGGATGCGGCGTTTGCCACCATTGATGGGGACAACGGCGCCAACTGGCCCGGCTGGCTCTTTAATGGAGCGGATGGCTCCGATCCCCTCGTCAACATCGCCACGATGGACACCATGGCTTTCCATGGCGGCGGTTCGAACAATGCGACCCTGCTGCTGACCGACGAGTCGGAAGGTTACGATGCCCAGGTGCTCATCAAGGCGACCAAAAATCTTGAGTTCATCCTCAACGGGGCGATCACCGAGGTCCAGCGGCTGAATTTCGGCCAGTGGATGACTTATCCTCACCTGCAGGACCGCTGGGCGGTCTGGAATTTCAACAACGGTTCGTGGGGCACCCTTGGTCTCCCCCGCAGCCAGGTGTATGGCACGCCCGGCACCGCGACCTCGGGTCCGGCCACGGAAACCCGCACGGGGGCCGGCCAGGCGGCGGGTGACGACACCCCGAAGTATCGCTTCGATTTCTGGGCCAACTACCGGTTCGAGGGTTCGCTCAAGGGCCTGTCGGTCGGCCTGGGTGGCTATTGGGAATCCAAGCGTCAATACATGTCGGGCGTGACCCATGGCTCCGGCCAGCTGATCCTTGATGCCGCGGGCCAGCTGCTCGTGCTCTACACCCCGGAACGATACAATCTGGATGCGATGGCGCGGTATGAGTGGAAGGGGCGCCGGGGTGGCAGCCACTACCTGCAGCTAAACATCGCCAATGCGCTCAATGACCGGGATCTCTACGGTCTGATCTATGCCAATCCGCTGAACGCCAAGATCACCTACGGGATTCGCTTCTGACCTGCCGGGCCCGCTCTTTCCCGGCCAAAACCAGGGTGTCCCGCCGCGGTGGCCACCCTGTTTCTCTCCGCCCGCCTCTCCGTTCCCATGACCCTGGTGCCCAATCCACTCCTGCCCGGCTTTCATCCGGATCCATCGATCGTTCGCGTCGGGACGGACTGCTACATCGCGACCTCGACCTTCGAGTGGTGGCCGGGCATCCGCATCCATCACTCGCGCGATCTGGCCAACTGGCGCCTGGCCGGTCACGCGTTGACCCGTCGCTCCCAGCTGGATTTGCGCGGCGTGCAGGACTCCGGTGGCATCTGGGCGCCGGCGTTGAGTTATGCGGACGGTCTCTTCTGGCTGACCTATTCGGATGTCCGCGGCTTCAACGGTTTCGCCAAGGACGTGCGCAATTATCTCGTTACCGCCCGGACGATCGCCGGTGCCTGGAGCGACCCGGTTCCGCTCAACAGCAGCGGCTTCGATCCCTCGCTCTTTCACGACGCGGACGGTCGGAAATGGCTCGTCAACCAGCGCTGGGACCGCCGGCCGGGCCGCAATCAGTTCGCGGGCATCGTGCTGCAGGAGTATCACCATCCGACGCGGACGCTGCTCGGTGAACCGGTCATGATTTTTGCGGGCACCGCGCTGGGGGCGACGGAAGGACCGCACCTGTATCGCAAGGACGGTTTCTATTATCTGATCACGGCGGAAGGCGGGACGGGCGAGGGGCATGCCGTCACGGTGGCCCGGTCCCGATCCCTGTCCGGGCCTTACGAAGTGGCGCCGCAGAACCCCCTGCTGACCTCGGCTCATCACCCTCAGGCGCCTTTGCAAAAGGCCGGCCACGGCTCGCTGGTCATGATGCCGGACGGCCGCTGGTATCTGGCCCATCTTTGCAGCCGGCCGCTGGGTCCGCACCGGCGCTGCATCCTCGGTCGCGAAACCGCCTTGCAGGCGATCGACTGGCCGGACGGCGACTGGCCGCGTCTGGCGGGCGGCGGCAACACCCCGAAGCCGGCCGTGAATCTGCCGCGGGTGGCGTCCCATCCTTACCTGCCCGGGTTCACCGACGATTTCGCGACGGCCACGCTTGATCCCCACTGGTGCGTGCTGCGTGAACCGCCCGCGGAATCCTGGCTGAGCCTGACTGAGCGTCCTGGTTTCCTGCGTCTGCGCGGACGCCATTCGCTCTTGTCCGTCTTCGATCAGAGCCTGGTTGGCTTCCGGATCCTGCACCAACACTGTCGCGTTTCCACCCGCCTGGAGTTTCGCCCGAGAAGTTTCCAGCAATCCGCCGGCCTAGTATTCTACTACAACACCACCCAGTTTCACTACCTGTATGTCGCCGGCCGGGACGGCGGCGGCCGGGAACTGCGCCTGCTCAGCGGGGACAACGGTTCTTACCACGACCCGCTGGACGCCGGCACGGAGCTGCCAGCGGACGGGCCGATCGAGCTCCATGCCGAGATGGATGGGGCCGCGCTCCAGTTCGCCTACACGGTCGCGGGCGGTGCCCCGCAGCCGGTGGGCCCGGTGTTGGATGCCACGCTGCTGTCCGACGACCGCGTCATCGAAGGCAAAGCCTGGGGTTTCACCGGATGCTTTGTTGCCTTGTGCGCACAGGACAGTGCTGATTCCGGCATCACCGCGGACTTTGACCGTTTCGACTATCGTGCCTCCGGTCCGGCAGCCAGCCATGCCGAAGCCCGGCCGGCCGTCGCGGTCGAGACCGGAACGACCCCTCGCTTTGCCCGCTGAACTGCCCCGATGACCCCACCATGAACTCCCGCCCCGCCTGTTCCTCCCTTGGCTTGGTTTGCCTGGTCGCCACGGCCACGCTGCCGCTGCTCTCCCTGGCTGCCGCGCCGGCAGGCTATGCGCCGCGCGTGGAGTTCGGCGCCCGGCTCGAACCGGGCAACAAAATCATCCACGGCGCCGGGCAGGATGCACAGGGATTCGAGGATTACCGGAAAAACTTACCGGGCGCGCACCAGCCGCTGATCTACATGACCTACATTGGTCTGATCCACCCGGTGGATACCGTGGTCGAGTGGGGGAACCGCACCCGTGCCGAACTCGCAGCGATGGAGCCACTCCGGGTCGTGCCGCAGATCGGCCTAAACCTTACACACGGCAACGACAATGGCACCGGGCATGATGGGGCGGTGGCGCAGGGAAAGTATGACGCCCAGATCGCCGCCTTTGCGGACGCCCTCGCGTCCTTCAAGCGGCCGGTGTTCATCCGCATCGGTTACGAGTTCGAAGGGAGCTGGAACAACTACAGCCCGGCCACCTTCCCCGCCGCTTGGATCCACATCACGAGGCAGCTGCGCGCCCGCGGATTGCCCTTCGCCACGGTGTGGTGTGCCGCCGGGGCCTCCTCCGGCTGGCCGGCGATGACGAAGCTCATGGATTTTTATCCTGGGGACGAGTGGGTGGACTGGTGGGGCATCGATCTTTTCTCGGAGGACGAATGCGCCAAGCCGCAACTGGCGGAGTTCCTCGACGCCGCCCGCGCCCGCCGGAAGCCGGTCATGATCGGGGAAATGACCCCGCGTTATGTCGGCGTGCTCGACGGGCAGAAAAGTTGGGACCGATGGTTCGGGCCGCTGATCGATTTGCTCAAGCGCCGGCCTGAAATCAAGGCCACCGCCTACATCAACTGGGAGTGGAAGGAATGGTCCGACCGCCTCGGCTTTTCCTGGCACGACTGGGGCGACGCCCGCATCCAAAAAAATGACCTCGTGCGGGAGCGCTGGGTCCGGGAAATGGCCCACCCGATCTACCTGCACGTCGGTCCTGATGGCTCAATCCCGCTCCCGCCCGAGCCCCGCTGAACCCGCGGTCACCTTCAACCACGCCAGAGCACCATGAGCCTCTCCCCCATCGCCATCCGCGACGCCTTCTGGGCCGAAGGTTATGTTGTCATTGAGGATTTCTTCTCCGCCTCGCTGATGGACGAACTCCACGAGCTGATCGTCGGCCATTTTCAGGGCAACTACGACAGTTGCTTGAATGACGATTTCTCCACGCGCGCCGCGACCCAGATCGTGCCGTGGTTTCCGCAGCGCGAGGGGGTCAGCCGTTTCGATGTGATCGACGACGATCCCCGCCTGGCGGCGGTCACCGAGGAGGTGCTGGGCGCCGGCTGGCACTCCCAGTATTGCATGGTCATGTATTCCGCCCAGGGCACCAACGGGCAGGCCTGGCACCAGGACTGCCCGCCCGAGACCAAGGACGACTACAATCTCAACCGGTTGCTTTATACCCGGGACATCGTCGACGAGATTGGCGGCCAGCTGCGGCTTGTGCCGCGCACCCACCCAGGCGGCGCGTTGCCCGCGGGCGATCCGCACGGAGATCTCGAGGGCCAGATCACGCTTTATCCCAAGAAGGGCACGCTGGTGCTCCTGCACGGCCATTGCTGGCACAGCGTGATGCCGGTGCATGGGCCATACCGGGTTTCCACCAATTATCGCGCCGCACCGGCCAACACTCCCGACGATGTCACGGATGTCTGTGTGTATCGCAACATGCGCTACCGCTTCTCGACCAAAACCGTGGTCGAGGACCGCACGTCCGCCACCGGACGTATCTGAACGGGCCGATTGCCCCATCCATCCCATGACCTCGTCCCCTCGTCGGGTGTTCTTCATCGCCGTGGTCGTGTCCATCGGCGGCTTCGTCTTCGGCTTCGATGCGTCGGTGATCTCCGGGGTGGTGGGTTTTGTGACCGAGGAGTGGGGTCTCGATGTCTGGCAGCAGGGGTTGGTGGTCAGCGCGCCCTCGCTCGCCGCCATTCTGGCCAGCCTGACGGTGGCGCCTTTGAGCGATGTGGTGGGCCGGCGGCGCATGTTGCTCACCGTCGCCGTGCTCTATGTGGTGTCGGGCATCGCTTCGGCCCTCGCGCCGGGATTTCTAAGTCTCGTGATCGCCCGCGCCCTTGGCGGCCTGGCCTTCGGTTCGTTGATGATCACGCCGATCTACGTCGCCGAAATCGCGCCCGCCCGCCTGCGCGGCCGGTTGGTTTCGATCGGGCAGATGAACATCGTGGTCGGCCTCTCCGCTGCGTATTTCGCCAACTACCTGCTCGTGGGGCTGAGTGCGCGGCCGGAGCCGTGGATCGTGTCGCTGGGTATCACGGAGCACACGTGGCGCTGGATGCTCGGTCTGGAGGTTCTGCCGGCCCTCCTTTGGGTTGGCCTGTTGCTGCGGATCCCGGAGAGCCCGCGTTGGCTCCAGGTGAAGCAGCGTGATGCCGAGGCCCGGGAGGTCCTGACGCAGATGATGACCCCGGCGGAGGCCGATCTGCAGATGACCGAGGTGCGCCGGTCGCTGCAGGAACACCGCGCCACGGGCCGGAGTGAGCTCCGCGAGCTGTTCAGCCGCAAGATGTGGTTCGCCCTCTTCATCGGAGTGATCGTCGCGGTCGCGCAGCAGATCACCGGCATCAATGCCGTCTTCTTTTTTGCGACGACCATCTTCGAGCAAAGCGGGGTGGGCCGCGACGCGGCCTTCGCGCAGGCCGTGCTCGTGGGTTTGATCAACGTTGTGTTCACGATTGTGGCCATGGCCCTGATTGACCGGCTGGGCCGGCGCCCCTTGCTGATCGGCGGTCTGGCGGGCGTCACCGTCAGTCTGGCGGTCGCCGGCTACGGTTTCCACCTGGCCCGCTACTCCCTGGACGATGCGGCGATCGCGGCGTTGGCGGGAAAAATCGAACCGGGCCAACTGGCGCCGCTGCGTGGCAGGGAGTTTGCCGATGACGTCGCTTTCAAGCGGGCGCTGGCGACGCAACTCGGGCCCGAACTCTACCAGGCCCACGAGGCCCGGTTGGTGCAGGCCGGCACCCACATGAATCCCTCTATCGTGCTGGCCGGAATCCTGGGCTTTGTCGCGTCGTTTGCCGTTTCCCTCGGGCCGGTCATGTGGGTGGTGCTTTCGGAGATCTTTCCCAATCACGTCCGTGGCTTTGCGATGGCCGCCATCGGCTTCCTCAACGCCGGCGTGAGTTTCCTCGTGCAGTTTCTCTTTCCGTGGGAACTGGCCACGCTGGGCAATGCGGTGACTTTCTTGCTTTATGCGGTCTTCGGTTTGATCGGGCTCGGCCTGGTCTGGCGTTATATGCCCGAGACTAAGGGTCAGACCCTCGAGGAACTGGAACACCGGATGATGGGGCACTGAGGAGGCTCACCATGCGCAAAATCAATTGGGGCATCGTCGGGGCCGGGCGCATTGCCGCCTCGTTTGCGCAGGACATGCGCTTTGTGTCCGAGGGAAAACTGGTCGCCGTGGCGGCGCGGCACGCGGAGCGGGCGGCGGCCTTCGCGCACCAGCACGGGATCGGCCGGGCCCATGGCGGCTATGCGGCCTTGTATGCGGATCCGGAGGTCGAGGCGGTTTATATCGCCACCCCCCACTCGGAACACTTCGCGAATGCCTCCGCCGCGTTGCACGCCGGTAAGGCCGTGCTGTGTGAGAAACCCCTGACCCTGAATCCGGACGAGTGCCGGCGGTTGCGCGCGATCGCGGCCGAGACGGGCGGCTATCTCATGGAGGGGATGTGGACTTATTTCCTGCCGGCCATCAGGCAGGCGGTGGATTGGGTGCGGGGGGGCCGCATCGGCCGCATCCGGCATGTGCAGGCTGATTTCGGTTATCCGCAATTACCTTACGATCCGCAGCGGCGGGAGTATGACGCCGCGCTGGGGGGTGGGTGCCTCTTGGAATTGGGTGTATACCCGGTGGCGCTGGCTTGGCTGTTCACGCAAGCCGACCCGCAGCAGATGCAGGTCCTGGCCCGGACGGCCCCGAATGGTGTGATCGATGACCTGGCCATGCTCTGGCGCTACCACGATATTACCGCGAATCTGGGGGCATCCTACCGCTGCAAACTCCGCAACTGGGCTTACGTGATCGGGGAGGAAGGATATATCGCGATTCCGGACTTCTGGCGGGCGGGAGAGGCGCTGCACTACCGGCTGGACGAGTGTGTCGAGCATTTCAGGGATGGGCGGTCCAGTCTGGGCTTCGACTATGAAATTCGCGCAGTGATTGAAGACCTGCGGCTTGGCCGCCGGGAGTCGGAAGTGGTGCCCTTGGCTGCCTCGTTGAAGTTTCAGGAGCACATGGACCGGGTGATCTTGATCGCCTGAATCCACCAAGTAGTCGGGCCTGCAGCGCCCGGTCGTGAAGCAGGCCGAACTGCCCCGGTGCCGCCGCGTCATCAGGAATGTTTTCTCTTCCAATTGGTGTGCCGCCGGCAAGCCTCGCGGCATGAGCGGTTACACCCCCGATCCGAAGCGCTACGAGTCGATCCAGTATGCGCGGTGCGGCCGCAGCGGCCTCAAGTTGCCCCGGCTCTCGCTCGGCCTCTGGCATAATTTTGGCGGCGCCGATCCGATCGAGAACCAGCGCGCGCTGCTGCGGCGCTCGTTCGATCTCGGCATCACGCATTTTGACCTGGCCAACAACTACGGCCCCCCGCCCGGCTCGGCGGAGGAGAATTTCGGCCGGATCCTGCGCGAGGATTTCGCCGCCCACCGCGACGAGCTGATCATCTCGACGAAGGCAGGTTACCTGATGTGGCCGGGCCCCTACGGCGAATGGGGTTCGCGCAAATACCTGCTCAGTTCGCTCGACCAGAGCCTGAAGCGGATGGGCCTGCCCTGCGTGGACATCTTCTACCACCACCGGCCCGATCCCGACACGCCGCTGGAGGAGTCGATGACCGCGCTAGCCGACGCCGTCCGCTCGGGCCGCGCTCTCTACGCGGGTATCTCGAACTATAGCGCCGCCCAGACGCGCCAGGCCGCCGCGATCCTCAAGAGCCTGGGCGTGCCGCTGATCATTCACCAGCCGGTCTACAACATGTTCAACCGCTGGGTGGAGCCGGAGTTGCTGCCGACGCTCACCGAGGTCGGCGCCGGCTGCATCCCGTTCTCGCCGCTTGCCCAAGGCCTGCTGACCAACCGCTACCTGGCGGGCATCCCGGCCGATTCGCGCGCGGGGAAATCCGGCGTCTTCCTCAAGCCCGGGCAGATTACGCCGGAGATGCTGGCGAAGATCCAGGCACTCAACGAGGTCGCGCAGGCCCGCGGTGCCACACTCGCTCAGCTGGCGACCGTCTGGTTGCTGCGCCGGCCGGAGATCACCACGGTCCTCATCGGTGCCAGCAAGGTCTCGCAGATCGACGACATCCATGCCGGCCTGAGCCAGCCACCGCTGGCCGCGGCGGAGCTCGCGAAAGTCGAATCCATCCTCGGCAAGGTCAGTGTGTAGCACAGGCGTCTCTGCCTGTGGGCCCGGCCGGCCAATGGGTAATCCGGCAGGCCGGGACGCCTGCCGCTACAAAAGCTGCCCCTTACATTCGGCAAGAGCTGACTTGGCGTCCGGCACTTTTTCGTCGAGGGTAAGTCCGCTCCTTCAACCCCAGCCCTGACCAGCTTCCCCCATGCCGAGACCCGTCACGCTTTTCACTGGCCAATGGGCCGACCTGCCCCTTGAAAAACTCGCACCGCTCGCGAAACAAATGGGCTACGACGGCCTCGAACTCGCCTGTTGGGGTGACCACTTCGATGTCGATGCTGCGGCGGGTTCCGCGAAATATTGCCGCGAAAAATGGGCGCTGCTGCAGGAACACGGTCTGACCTGCCATGCTGTTTCGGCCCACCTGGTCGGTCAGGCGGTCTGCGACCTGATCGATGAACGCCACAAGGCGATTTTGCCCGCGGACGTGTGGGGCAACGGCGACCCCGAGGGCGTGCGCCGACGCGCCGCGAAGAAGCTGATTACCACTGGCAAGGCTGCGCGGGCGTTCATGAACGCCAGGCCCGGCAAGTCCCCGGACAAGGCGGCGGCCCTCGTCAACGGGTTCACCGGCTCATCCATCTGGCACTCGATCTATGCGTTTCCGCCGACCTCGGCGGAATATTGGGAGAAGGGATTCCAGGATTTCGCGAAACGCTTTGGCCCGATTCTCGACGCATTCGACAAACTGAACGTCAATTTTGCCTTGGAGGTGCACCCGACCGAGATCGCCTTCGACACGGCCACGGCGCAGCGCGCGGTGGCGGCGGTGAAGGGCCACAAGCGTTTCGGCTTCAACTATGATCCCTCGCACCTCGGCTATCAGGGCGTGGATTACGTGGGCTTTATCCGCGCACTCGGCCGCCGGATTTTCCACATGCACGTGAAGGATGTCTGGTGGGGCCATGGTGATGGCACGGTCGGCGTCTTCGGTGGCCACGCCGGCTTCGGTGACGCGCGGCGTTTCTGGGATTTTCGCTCGCCCGGTCGCGGGGACATCAAGTTTGAGGACATCATCGTGGCGCTAAACGACGTCGGTTACACTGGTCCGCTCTCGGTGGAGTGGGAGGACATCCGCATGGACCGCGTGCACGGCGCCACCGAGGCGGCCGCCTTCGTGCGGAAACTTGACTTCACGCGCAGCACGCTGGCCTTCGACGCGGCCTTCGATAAAAAGAACCAGTGAGAAACACAGGGTCTAGGATTTGGGTTCTAGGATCTGGGGATTCATCCCAGACCCCAGACCCCAGACCCGAGATGCCAGACCCCCTTCATTCATGAATAGAAAACTTCGCTTTGGCATGATCGGCGGCGGCCGCGGGGCCTTCATCGGCGCCGTCCACCGCATCGCCGCCCGGATGGATGGGGAGGCTGAGCTCGTGGCTGGTGCCTTCTCCAGCGACGCCGCCCGCTCGCGCGCCTCGGGTGCCGATCTTCACCTCGATCCGTCGCGCGTCTACGCCAGCTACCAGGAAATGGCCCGCGCCGAGGCGAAGCGGCCGGCCGGCGAGCGGCTCGATTTCGTCGTCATCGTTACGCCGAACCACCAGCATTTCCCACCAGCGAAACTGTTTCTTGAAAAGGGCTTCAATGTTGTCTGTGACAAGCCCGTCACGCTCAACCTTGCCGAAGCGAAGAGGCTCTCGGTGATCGTGAAGAAAACGAAGAAGGTCTTCGTCCTGACCCACAACTACACGGGCAATGCCATGGTGAAACAGGCGCGCGCACTTGTGGCCGCCGGTCACCTCGGCAAGATCCGCAAGGTCGTCGTGGAATATCCACAGGGCTGGCTGTCCACGCGGCTCGAGGCCACCGGCCAGAAGCAGGCGGCGTGGCGCTCGGACCCGAAGAAGAGCGGCGCGGCCGGCGCGATGGGCGACATCGGCACGCACGCCGAGAACCTGGCACGCTACGTCACCGGCCTGCACATCGCCGAGCTGTGCGCCGACCTTACCAGCTTCGTGCCCGGCCGCAAGCTCGACGACGACGGCAACATCCTTGTCCGCTATCGCGGCGGCGCCAAGGGCGTGTTGCACGCTTCGCAAATTTCCGTGGGCGAGGAGAACAACCTGAGCATTCGCGTTTACGGCGAGAAGGCCGGGCTCGAGTGGAAGCAGGAGCACCCGAACGAACTCATCGTCAAATATCCCGACCGGCCCGCCGAGCTTTGGCGGCGCGGCAACGGCTACGTCGGCGAGGCGGCGAAGAACGCCACCCGCATCCCACCCGGGCATCCCGAGGGTTATCTCGAGGCGTTCGGCAACATTTACCGCGAGGCGTTCCGCGCCATCGCCGCTGAGGTGGCCGGCAAACGGCCGCCGCGTGACTTGGATTTCCCGACCATTACCGATGGCATCGAGGGCATGCAGTTTATCGAGACCGCGGTGCGGAGTGCAAAACTCGGCGCGCGTTGGGTGAAATTTCCGCGATGATTCAAGATCTCTTGCGAAGTCGCTCCAGCAACACGACCGCCGGCGCGCATCCCACTGGATTCTTCGCTGCGCTGCCAATGAACTCCCCTGTTTGTCATTCTGAACGGAGTAAAGAATCCATCGGCACAACCGCCGGCGGCCATCCTGATGGATGCTTCGCTACGCTCAGCATGACAATGCCTTGGTCTGTTCATCGGCGAGTGCCACGCCAGCCACCGGCTTGCTTCTGGGGCTCAGAATGACAAATCGTCTTTTTCGCATGAAAACCGAATTCTTCGCTCTCGTCGCCTGCTGCGGCCTGCTCGCGCCTTTGCCGGCCGCCGAACCGAACACGCTCACTGCGGCGGAAGCCGACGCGGGCTGGCATCTGCTTTTCGACGGCAAGTCACTCGCCGGCTGGCAGGCCAACGAGCAACCGCAGGTCTTCACCGTCGCCGACGGGGCGATGGTCGTGAAAGGGCCGCGTTCGCATCTGTTCTACGCCGGGTCGGTGGCAAACCACGACTTCCGGAACTTCGAATTGTCGATCGACGTCATGACGCGCCCCGGCGCGAATTCCGGCGTGTATTTCCATACGGAGATGCAACCCGACGGATGGCCGGCCAAGGGTTACGAAGTGCAGGTCAACAATACGGGGAAGGACAGCAAGCGCACCGCCGGCCTCTATGGCATCAAGGACAACATCGACGCGGTCGCCAAGGATGACGCGTGGTTCACCATGAACATCAAGGTCGAGGGCCGGCACATCACCGTCAGCGTGGACGGCAAGGTCATCTCCGACTTCACCGAGCCCGAGGGTTGGACCCCGCCGGGCAACTTCGCCGGCCGCCGCCTCGCGCACGGCACCTTCGCCCTGCAGGGTCACGACCCCGACAGCATCGTGCATTACCGCAATCTCAAGGTTCGCCTGCTGCCGTGAGTTCCAGTTAATGTAGGGCCGGCGCTCGTCGCCGGGCCGGTCCGCCGACAAGCCGCCGCCGCGAGGCCTATGGCGCCCAAGGCGGCGACCCTACATTCAATCCCATTATCTCCCATGAAAACCAGCCTGACCCGTCGCGAAGTTCTCCAATCACTGGCCGCTGGCCTCGCGCTGGCGACGCTGCCCCGCACAGGTTTTGCCGCCCAGGCTGCGCCGGCGACCGGCTTCCATCACTCGGTGTGCAAGTGGTGCTACAAGGACATCCCGCTGGCCGAGCTGGCCGCGGCCGTGAAGGAATTCGGCATCGAGTCCGTCGAACTCCTCAACCCCGAGGACTGGCCGGTGGTGCAAAAACTCGGCCTGACCTGCGCCATGGCCAACGGCACCACGACCATTCCCAAGGGTTTCAACCGTCTCGAACACCACGCGGCTTACGTGCCGTCGATGATCGAGCGGATCAAACTCTGCGCCGACGCCGGCATCCCCAATGTGATCGTGTTCTCGGGCAACCGCGACGGCATGCCCGACGAGCAGGGTATGGAGAACTGCGCCATTGGCCTGAAGCAGCTCATGGGCGAAGCCGAGAAGCGGGGTGTCACCGTGTGCATGGAACTGTTAAACTCGAAGGTGAACCACAAGGACTACATGTGCGACCGCACGCCGTGGGGCGTGGAGCTGACCAAGCGCGTGGGCTCGGAGCGCTTTAAACTGCTCTACGATATCTACCACATGCAGATCATGGAGGGGGATGTCATCCGCACGATTCAGGACAGCCACGCCTATATCGGCCATTACCACACGGCAGGCAATCCCGGGCGTAACGAGATCGACGACACGCAGGAGCTGAATTATCCCGCCATCATGCGGGCGATCAAGGCGAGCGGCTTCACCGGCTTCGTCGCCCAGGAGTTCGTCCCCAAGCGGAAGCCGCCGCTGGATTCGCTCAAGGCGGCAGTAAAGATCTGCACGGTGTAGTCGGTAGGGCGCTGACTCCGTCTTGTCCGGCGTAGCCTTGGCGAAGTCGGATCCGCGCCATGGCGGGCAGCGGAGTGCCCGCCCTACCTTTGCGCCGCGAAGAACTTCTTCGCCTCGGCCACCAGGCGATTCGGGTCCTCGGCGAAGGCCTTGCTATCCGTTTCGATCGCCATGACGCCCGTCCACTTCGTCTCCCGGATTGCGGCGAAGAGCCCGGCGTAGTTCGCCTGGCCTTGGCCGACCTCGGTGTCCACCGGCATGGCTTTTCCGTCGGCCGCCTTCTCGACCTTCTTGTCCTTGAAATGCATGTCGAAGACGCGGTGGCCGTAGCTGCGGAAAACCTCGGCCGCATCAAATCCGGCCGCGGTAACCCAGCCCACGTCGAGGCATACCCCGATGCGCGGGTCGCGCTCCGCGAGCACTTTCCGGACAGTGGCCGGGTCGCCATAAACCGAACCGGTGCCGTGGTTGTGGATGGCGAGCTTGATGTCGTATTCCTTCACGAGCGCCTCGAGGTGGTCCCACGCCGCCATTTCCTTGGGTTCGACGATGATCACCTTCATGTCCATCAGGCGGGCGAATTCGAACAACTGGCGGTCCTTTTCCTTGTCGAGCGTCGTGCCGGCCACCCCGAAGGAATAGGCGGTGAGCCCGCGTTCCGCCAACAGGGCCTTCTTACGCAAGCTTTCCTCGCGCGGCGCCGCCGGGTCCAGGTGCGCCGCGATCAGCTCAAGCTGGGTGATGCCGTGCTTTGTCGCAAAATCGATAACCTGCTCGAAGGTCATGTTGCGGCAGGACCACGACTGCAGGCCGAGGGAGGGTTCGGCGCGGGCGATGGTGACAAAGGTCAGGCTGGCAGCGACGACAAGAAAACGGAGAAGACGCATGGGAGTGTTGTTTAAAGGGGTCCGTCATCCTGAGTGCAGCGAGGATCCACGGCGGCGAACGCTAGATCACGTGCGAAAGCATGGATTCTTCACTTCGTTCAGAATGACAGGAATGATATTGCTCAGCTGAACCACTCGTCGCCCTTCTTGTAAGGCACGTTGCCGTCGAACCGGCCCGGCACCTCAAGGTAGCGCAGCGCCTTCGTCTGTCCGATCTCGGAAGTGAAGTAACCGAGGAGGGTGAGCTCGCGAATCACCCGGAAGTAATGCGGGGGGGCCTCATTGCTCTCGGCCGCCCGGCTGCCTTCGGTCTTGCGGCGCATCTTGCTGGTGTATTTGCGCTGCTCGGCATCGAGGGTGTTAAGAAACTGGGTGCGGTTCTCCGGTTTGCCCGTGAGGAAGCTCTCGCCGTAGCGGGCTTGATAGTCCGACGGAAAACGGGCCAGGTTGGCCTTGAGGGCCGCCTGTGCCGGTGCGGTGTAACAATCGGCCACCATCATGGCGATGAAGGCGCCGATGCCCACGGCCTTGGCGCCCGGGATGTGAGTGGCGGGAATGATGGTCTCGCCGATCTCGTCGAGCAGAGTCACGTCGGCGTCGGAGAATTCCAGCGGCGTGGCCGTGCCGAAGGTCCGGGCCAGGAGGCGCGGGCCCACTACCGAGGCGCCCATCAGGACCGCCATCTTGATCACCGCTTCGCGTCGGGTCATGTTCATGGGGCGGAGGGTCAAAGGTTGCCGCGCTTGAGCTCGTTGACCGCGAAATTGGCGGCGCGCGCGGTGAGGGCCATGTAGGTCAGCGAGGGGTTGACGCACGCGGCGGAGGTCATGCACGCGCCGTCGGTCACGAAGACATTCTGTGCGTCCCACACCTGGTTGTGCCCGTTGAGCACGGAGTTCTTGGGGTCGCGGCCCATGCGGGCGGTGCCCATCTCGTGGATGCCGCGGCCGAAGTTGTAGCCGGTGTCGTCGCGCTCCACTTTCTTCACGCCGGCAGCCTCGAGCATTTCCACCGCGTCCTCGATCATGTCGACGCGCATCTTCTTTTCGTTGTCGCGGATGGAGCAGTCCATCGCGAGCACGGGCAGGCCCCACTTGTCCTTGGTGGTGCGGTCGAGAGTGATCTGGTTGTCGTGGTAGGGGAGGATCTCGCCGAAGCCGCTGAAGCCGATGCGCCACGGGCCGGGCTCGCTCAGGGCCTCCTTCAGAGGGGCGCCGAGCTCCGCGACGTGGCGCGACCAGCCCTCACGGCTGGCGCCGCCCTGGTAGCCGAAGCCGCGGAGATAGTTGCGCGGCTCGCTGCCGTGCACGTTGCGGAACCGGGGGATGTAGATGCCGTTGGCCCGGCGGCCGAAGACCACGCGGTCGTCGAAGCCCTCCACGGAACCGCTGGCGCCGACGCGGAAGTGGTGGTCCATGGCGTTGTGGCCGAGCTCGCCGCTGCTGCTACCAAGGCCGTCCGGCCAGAGGTCCGTGGCGGAATTCATCAGCAGCCAGGTCGAGTTGAAGGCCGAGGCGCACACGAAGATGATCTTTGCGCCAAACTCGTAGGTCTGGTTCGTCTCGGCATCGAGCACCTCGACGCCGCGCGCTTTTTTGGCGTCCTTGTCGTAAAGGATCCGGGTGACAATGGAGAAGGGCCGCAAGGTCAGGTTGCCGGTGGCCACCGCCGCGGGCAGCGTGGAGGACTGGGTGCTGAAATACGCGCCGAACGGACACCCCAGCGAGCACTTGTTACGGTATTGGCAGTTCACGCGGTTGTGGATCGGCTGCGTGATATTCGCCACGCGCCCGATGATCAGGCGACGCTGGTCCTTGAAGGCGGTCTTGATGCGCGCGGCGACGTGCTTTTCCACGCAATTCAGGTCCATGGGCGGCATGAACTGGCCGTCGGGGAGCTGGGGCAGATTCTCCTTCGAGCCGCTGATGCCGGCGTAGCGCTCGACATGGTCATACCACGGGGCAATTTCCGGGTAGCGGATGGGCCAGTCGGTGGCGATGCCTTCCTTGGCGTTGGCCTCGAAGTCGAGATCGCTGAAGCGATAACTTTGCCGGCCCCACATCAGGGAGCGGCCGCCGACATGATAACCGCGGAACCAGTCGAAGGGCTTCTTCTCCACATAGGGACTGTCGGCCTCGTTGACCCAGAAATCGCGATTCTCCTCGTTGAGGATGTAATCGCGGCGCTGCACGGGGTGCGCATCCTTGTCGGCGATGGTGTCGCGGCCGCGGTGCGGGGTCTCCCAGGGGCCTTTGAGCGCGTTGACGTAGTCTTTGATATGCTCGACGTTCCGGCCGCGCTCCAGGAGCAGGACCTTCAGGCCTTTTTCGGTGAGCTCCTTGGCGGCCCAGCCGCCGCTGATACCAGAGCCGACGACGATCGCATCAAATTTCGAGGTAAGGGGAGATACCATAACGGGGTGGCTAATTCATTCCAAGGGGGGACATCTGGGCAACGTAAATTCCCCGGGATTTCTCTTATTTTCCCGGGACTTCTCCTTCATCCCGGCGATGCGGCGACCTGATTTTGCTAGCGCTACCCGGGGAAAACTCTGAGAGTCGCGCCCGCTTTCGTATGCCGGCGCCGGTTTGGAGCCAGCGTCATAAACCCAACCCCTCCCTCGATTATGAATCCTTCCCGCCTGTTTACGGCGAGTTGCGTCGCCCTGATTGTCACGGCCATGAGTTTTGCGCTCCGCGGCGCCGCCGCGGGCGCCTGGGCCAGTGAATTTCACCTGACGAACGAACAGGTCGGCTGGATCAACTCCACCGCGTTCTGGGGCTTCACCCTCGCCATGGTGTTCGGTGGACCGTTGTGCGACGCACTCGGCTTGGGAAAGATTGTCGGCCTGGCCTTCATCGGCCACGCGGCCGGCATCGCGCTGACGATTTTTGCGTGGGATTTCTGGAGCTTGTTCGGCGGCACGCTGCTCTTCGGCATCGCCAACGGCTCGGTGGAGGCGGCCTGCAATCCCCTCATCGCCACGATCTATCCCACCAACAAGACGACCAAGCTGAATCACTTTCATGTGTGGTTCCCGGGCGGTATCGTCATCGGCGGCCTGATCTCCTACGCGCTCGGCGCGGCCGGGTTCGGCTGGAAGGTGCAGTTTGCCTCCATGGCGCTGCCGCTCGCCGTTTATGGGTTCATGTTCATCGGCCAGAAATTTCCCCGCACCGAGCGCGTCGAGCAGGGGGTGTCCACTGGCGACATGTTCGCGGCGTGCGTGCGTCCCGGCTTCCTCTTCATGGTGGCCTGCATGATGATGACCGCGGCCACGGAGCTCGGGCCCGGACAGTGGATTCCCAACATTCTCTCCCATGCCGGCGTTTCCGGCATTCTCGTCCTCGTGTGGATCACGGGCCTGATGGCGGTCGGCCGGCAGTTCGCCGGACCGTTCGTCCACAAGCTTTCCCCCGCCGGCATGTTGCTCATGAGCGCTGTCCTCAGCGCGGCCGGGCTCTACCTGATGAGCAAGACGACCGGCGGCATGCTCTTTGCGTCGGCCACGATCTTTGCCTTTGGCGTGTGCTTCTTCTGGCCGACGATGTTGGGCTACGTCAGCGAAAACTACCCGAAGACCGGTGCGCTCGGCCTGGCCATCATGGGCGGCGCGGGCATGCTCAGTGCCGGCTATATGGTGCCGCTCATCGGCAAATTCTACGACCAAGGCATCCTGGCGCGCCTGCCCGCCGGGGCTGATGTCGCCACAGCGACGATGGACATCCAGTCTGCGGCTGGTCTCGAAACGCTGGGCAAGGTCGCGGTGGTGCCGGTGGTGCTTGCCGTGGTTTTCCTCGGCCTGCTGCTGGCGCGCCGCTCGGCAACACCGCGCGCCGCGTAACGACTCTCCCGCGGGTTGAAAAGCCCGCTTGACAGTGGCCCGGGGGCAGGCACTTATGCCCCTCCCCTTGATGCAGGGTGGAGCAGCCTGGTAGCTCGTCAGGCTCATAACCTGAAGGTC